>NZ_JAPDPE010000175.1 GCF_026283955.1 Dyella silvatica
CGCCGATAAGCATGCGAATCAGAGCCCCATGTCCGCGCGCACCGCGGCGGCGTTCTGGCGGGTCATCAGTTTGCCGGTGGTATAGGTCAACGCCGGCGGTTGTTTGCCGTCCTTGATCCACTCGTACATGTTGACCGAGGTCTCGTAACCATGACGTTTCGGGCTGATCAATACGGTGCCGAAAAAGCCGGTCGGCTGGGCCTTGGCGAATTCGTTCTTGGCCGAGTTGCTGCCGCCGATGCCGACGCCGATCATGTCGGCCGTGCGAAAGCCTCGGCTTTCCGCGGCGCGCACTGCGCCGAGCACGGCTTCGTCATTCAACCCGTAAGCCACCCAGTGCTTGAAGTTAGGGTGCTGGGTGATCGCCACGTTGGCGGCGTTGAAGGCGTTTTCGGTATCGGTCTTGGCCTGCGGCGCATTGATGATGTTGGCGGCGGGGAAGCCCGCGGCAAGCAGCGCAGCGGTGGCGCCGCTGGTGCGGTCCTTGGCCGTCGGCAACTGGTCATAGCTGATGCTGATGGCGCCGACATCGGCCAGCTTCCAGCCGCGTTGCTTGATTTCGTCGGCGATGGCCGAGCCGACTTGTTCGCCGATCTTGCTCGCCGAAATGCCCATGTGCGGCACCGACTCAATCGGTTTTCCGGCACCGTCGACCAGCCGGTCATCGACCGACATCAACTTCAGATTGCCGATCCTGGCCTTGGCCGCAATGGCGGCGCCGAGCTTGACGTCGGGCGCGCAAATAATGAAACCCTGCGCGTGCTGCGCGCTGAGGTTATCGATCGCGGTAAGCACCTGGTCGCCGCTGGGGGTGCCGATCTTGACCAGTTCGAAGCCTTTGTCCTTGGCGGCCATGGCGGCGAATTTCCATTCGTCCTGGAACCACGGCTCCTCCGGTTGCTTCACCAGAAAGCCGATCTTCACCGGATCGGCGGCATGGGCCGGCATCATCGCGATGGCGAGCATGCCGCCAAGCACTTTGGCGGCGGTGGCAAATTTATGGTTCATCTCTCCCTCCTCGATGGATCGGTACGGACTGGCCTGCTCACTGCACCTGGATGGCAGCGGGTTCGAGCAGGCCGCGTGCTTGCGCGATGGCGATGGCGCCGAAGCCTGCCAACGCGGTTTGTTGTGGGTCAGTCACGACGTTGACCGCACCGGAAAAGAAATCGTCGCCTTGCACCAACAGCGCCAGTGCCTCGCGCAATACCGGCTTGCCGCTGATCACAAACTGCGTGCCTGGGCTCATGCATTGCGGTCGTAGACGGTGAATTGATCGAGTGTGCGTACGCTGAAGCAGGCGCGGCCCAGCCCGATCTGCTTGGCCGAGCGCGCTCCCGCGAGCAACATCTCGCGATCGATCTCGTCGGCAAAACCGCTATCCAGCGAACTGGCCAGGATGGTGTTGTGGGTGATGACTTGCAGCAGCTCACCCGCCAGCGTGGTGACGCAGCCGGTGATCCGTTGCGCGCCGTCCAGGCTGACGAACTTGGAGTGCGAGCCCGGCAATACGATGACCGCCGGCTCGCAAATATTCAGCCGCTTGACCAAGGCCATCGACTCGACTTCTTCGCCGCGCATCATGTCCATGGCTTCGACATTGTGCAGGCCGATGTGATCGACCCGATTGCGCACGCCAGGCACCAGCCAGACCGGTTGATGCCAGATGGCCGGGATCGGTGCGGCCACCATCGCCGCGGCAAGCTCGCCCATGCCTGCCGGAGCCAGCAGGTGGGGGACCTCATGCAGGCCCATGTTGGAGGTGATCATGCCCGAGGCCAGCACTAGGTCGACCTGGTCGGTGCCCAGGCCTGCGTGATGAAGGGTTTCCTGGATTGCCGTTTGGACGCCTGTTTCGAGCGTGTGGCGGCTGCCGGTAATGGCGGTGTCGCGCACGCCGACCTGGCGCGCGCTATGGGCGATCACTTCGCCATCGCGCCAGGCGAAGACGCGGGTGTTGGTCGTGCCAGTATCAATGGTGAGGATATTCATGGGCCGCTCGTCGGTCATGGCGACGGATTGTTGGCGGCGTGCCAGAGCATGGCAAACTAGGAAATCATCAGGCGCCCCTCAAGTTTTTTTATATGAGTCTGCAATGAAGCGTTCGCTCCCCCTCAACGGCCTGCGTGTGTTCGAACTCGCAGCGCAGCATTTGAGCTTTACGAAAGCTTCTGAGGAGCTGTGCCTGACAGCTGCTGCGGTCAGTCACCACATTAAACAGCTGGAGCAACATCTCGGCGTTGCGCTATTTGTGCGTAACAACAATAAGCTGCAGCTGACGGTGGCGGGCGAGCATTATTTTCCGCGCGTCAGGGAGGCTTTTCGTGCACTGCAGCAGGCAACCGACCAGCTTCTGAATGACCGCAACACGGTTTTGAGGGTCTCGGTGCCTGCCGTTTTCGGTACCAAATGGCTGGTGCCGCGGCTGTTTCGCTTTTTTGATCGGCACCCCGAGATCGGTGTGGAAGTGGTTACCGACCCGCAAAGCGACCCCAGCGGATCGGACATCGCTATCGATGACCGGTCGATCGAGCCGCCCGGCATGGCTACGGAATTGCTGGTGGCTACCGGTTATGCGCCGGTATGTAGCCCGGCGCTGGCCGCGTCGTTACGTACGCCGCGCGACCTGGCCGGTTGCGTGCTGCTGCACGAGCGTCAGTCGCGCCGCGCGCAGCAGGTGCCAGGCTGGGAGCAATGGCTGCAGCAGGTAGGCATGGAGATGGCCGATGTCATGCGCGGCCCGACGTTTTCCGATCCGACGATGATGTTGCAGGCGGCGATCGAGGGGCAGGGCGTTGCGCTGTCTCAACATGTACTGGTGGCCTACGACTTGGCGGCGGGACGATTGGTCGAGCCGTTTGGCATCGATGCCGGCCTGCAGCACAGTTATTACCTGTGCTGTCCGCTGGCCGCCGATCTGCGCCCGGAGATTGCGATATTTCGTGACTGGCTGTTTGCCGAGGCGCGTGCCACCGCGAGTGGCGAGGCCAGCTAGTCTCGTAGGTGTAGCGGGTGACTCGCGTTGCCGCGAGCGGAAGTGCTACTCGCGGTATGAGTTACTCACTGCGCAGTTTGATCGGCCATGCCGGTGACCGCGAGGCGATCTGCTATCGCCGATATCCGCCGACCAATTGCGCCAGTGCGATTCACGCACCCCTGCATCGCATTTTTAGCCGTCCATACTTGACAGTCGGCGTATGCCGGATCACAGTTTTATTTGTATGACAAATAAGGCCTGCCGACGTGCGTGAGCGCTTCGGTAGCTCTACTTCCGTGGGTGCCAAGTACATCAAGGGGCAATATCTACGATATGAATACCTATGCATGTTCTCTTCGCGATACGGATTCAGCCGGCTTTCCAGCCAAGAAACAAGTCGCTTCGTGGGCGCGAGTCAGGCGACTTTTACGGCCGCGCCCTGTCTTTCTGTGTGGATTGCTCGCCGTAGCGTCAGCTGCGCATGCGCAGGTCAATGGGGTGGGCCAGAAGCCCTATCTTGGTTGGAGCAGTTTCAGCCAGCAAACCATCGATGGCGGTTTCTTCACTCAGGCCAATATCGCCTCGCAGTCGGATGCACTGCTTGCTTCGGGGCTGCAAGCGCATGGCTTCAACTACATCAATATGGATTCGGGCTGGCAAGGCAGCTTTGATGTGAACGGCCGCCCCATACCGGACACCAGCAAGTTTCCGGACATCAAGTCGTTGATCGATCACATCCACGGCAACGGACAAAAGGCGGGCATTTACTGGATTCCCGGTGTCGAACAGCCCGCGGTCATGGCTAATTCACCGATCCTCGGCACGCCGTATCACATTCAGGACATCCTGACGGTGCCGTATACCGCGGGGAACGCTTTTGGCGGCCCGGGTACTTCGCCTTACCATTACAAAATCGATTTCAGTAAGCCGGGCGCCCAGGCCTATATCGATTCCGTGGTCGCGTTGTTCGCTTCGTGGGGCGTCGATTTCATCAAGCTTGATGGGGTGACTCCCGGCTCCTATACCGACAATCTCAGCATCGACAACTTGGCCGACGTGCAGGCCTGGTCACAGGCGATTGCGCATAGCCATCGTCCGATTTGGCTGACGGTTTCCTGGGCGCTGGACCAGGATTATCTCGACACCTGGCAGCAGTTCTCCAACGCTCGCCGTATTGACGATGACGTGGAATGCGAGAGCCGTTGCGCCACGCTGACTGATTGGCCGCGCATCTATAAGCGCTTCCGCGATCTGCCCGCGTGGGAGCATGCCGCCGGCGCCACGCTGGGCTGGAACGATCTGGATTCGCTGGATATCGGCGACGGCGATCTGGATGGATTGTCGAATGACGAAAAGCGTTCCGCCTTCACCTTGTGGGCGATGGCCAATGCACCGCTGTACCTGGGCGGCGACCTCACCAAGATCGATGATTTCGGCAAACAGCTGGCGACTAACGATGAAGTGCTCGCGCTCGACCAGTCGGGCAAGCCCGCCAGACAAATGCTTGGTGGCGATCTGCCGGTCTGGGTGTCGGATCTTGGCGATGGCAACTACTACGTCGCGCTGTTCAATATGAATGCGGCATCGGCGCTGGTCCGGCTGCCGTGGAAGGAGCTTGGCTTCGACGATGTATGGCAAGTGCGTGATCTATGGCAGCAGGCCAATATCGACAGCCCCCGGGGTGAGTTTGTAACCGCCCTGGAAGGGCATGCGGTGCGACTGCTGAAAGTATCGGCGAGCACCAGGCATGCGCCCGCCGAACCTTCGACGAACTACGAAGCCGAGTCGGCAACCTTGGCGGGCAGTGCGGTGGTGGCAGGGTGCCCGGCTTGCTCCGGCGGCGAAAAAGTCGGTGGCCTTGGCCTGGGCGCCGGCAACACGGTGACCTTTAATCAGGTTTATGTGCGTCACGCAGGCGTCTATTTAATGCAGGTCGACTCGATGACCTTGGGTTTGCGCTCATATTTGTACAAGGTGGGTGATGGTCCGTTGCAGGCCTTCAATTCGGGCGGCGCCAGTTTTCTGCTGCCTGCCAGCAGTAACTTGCCGGTTTGCCTGCAAGCGGGATTCAACCGTATCCAGTTTGGCAATCCCACCAGCTATCCACCGGATCTGGATCGTATCGTCATCAGCGGACGAGGCGATGCGGCGCTGCCGGCAGCTAGCAGCTACGAGGCCGAGGCGGCCATCCTGGGTGGCACGGTAACAGCCGGTTTCAGTAACTACGCCTCGGGTCTGTCCAAGGCAGGCAATATTGGCGGCGGTCCTGCCAATACGGTGACCTTCGCCAACGTGACGGTGCCATCGGCAGGCATTTATCAACTTGAAATCGACTACGCGACGAGCGGTCCACGCACCTTGTTTGTCATGATAAACAACGGCAAGCCCGAGGCCCTGGATTTGAACGGCAGTACATTCGACGACCCCAAGGCCATCGTGCTCCATGTTCCATTGATCGCGGGATCCAACACCATTCAGATGGGCAACCCCACGGGCTATGCTCCGGATCTTGATCGTATTGTCATGGCACCGTTGATGGCACCCGCACGGTTTTCCGGTGTCACCACGCAAACCTGCTCCCGATAAGCCTTGGTAATCGACCCTCTTCAATAGCTTGTCTTGAGCCGCGATGAATCTTCCCGGTGCCATGCGTGGTACCGGGCAGAGGGCGCAGCTTGTTTGATGCCGATACCGGCTAGCTTGTGCCTGGCAGTAAACCGGTATGGTGCGATCTACTCCGGCGCCGGTGTTTTGCCAGGGGCTTCAAAGATGCTTGGCATAGAGAATCGTCGTCAAACCGCTATGCCACTCTTGGTCGGGATAACGATCCAGCTCGCAGTAGCCCAGTGCCAGATAAAATGACTGGCTGGTGGTGTTGAAGGTGTCGGTTTCCAGCCGCGCGCGAGGAAACCCCTGTTCGCGTATGGCTTGCTCCGCATGCAGCATCAGCGCTTGCGCGATGCCGCGCCGCCGATAGCCGGCGAGTACGTGGATGGCATCGATAAAGTCGCCACGCCAATAAATCATCCCTGCCAGCTGGCCCTCTACTTCAGCCAGCAGGATGTCCTCACCCGCTTCGGCGATGAAGTCGGTGACTTTGTCCGAGCGGTGATAGTTCGCGATGGCTGCGGCGGTCAGATGCGGCAGCCAGGTGTCTTTGAAGGTTGCAGCAAGAAGGTTTTTGATGGCCTCGCGATCAGCGGGAGTCGCGTGTCTTAAGGTGATGCTGGTTGCTTTCATGCGCGTGCTTCCGGCATCGGTGATGACGCCTATTGAATCATTGAATCATGTGCAGCCTCGATGGGTCGCTTTTTCACGTCGCCAGTAGGTGGAAATCCGTCGGCGAAACGCTCGTTTGGTTTCGCTGCTGCGATGCGAGCATTTTATGCATGTCGAATG
>NZ_JAPDPE010000176.1 GCF_026283955.1 Dyella silvatica
CGCATGCGATGCGGTGTGGTTGCCCGGTGGCTACCCCGAACTGCACCTGGAAGCCTTGTCGTCATGCGTGGCATTACGCGCGTCGTTGCACGCCCATGTCGATGCGGGCAAACCCTTGCTCGCCGAATGCGGTGGCATGTTGTTCGCGCTGGATAGTTTGGCGGGTAAGGATGGCCTGGCCTTTCCGATGGCGGGTCTGCTTTCCGGCAGCGCCGTGATGCAGGAACGCCTGAGTGCGCTGGGTATGCAGTCGGTCGACTTGCCCGAGGGTGTCTTGCGCGGGCATACCTTTCATTACGCCCGTGCGCAGATCGCCTCGACGCCGCTCGCTTTAGCCGTTAACCCTGATAAAGGGCCCAGCAGCGAAGGTGTATATCGTCGTCAGCGCATGACGGCAAGTTTCGTGCATTTTTATTTTCCGTCGAACCCCGACGCCGCACAGCAGCTGTTCTTGCCGTGAGCAGCGCGCTCGCCATGCTCGCCGCCGTGCTGCTGGATGCTGCGCTGGGCGAGCCGCGGCGTGCACATCCGCTGGTCGGGTTTGGACGGCTGGCCGGCTGGTTCGAAGCGCGGCTTTATGCGGATCGGCGCGTGGCGGGTATGCTCGCATGGAGTGGCGCGGTGTTATTGCTGGTCGGGCTGACGTGGTGGTTGCTGTCGGCCGCTGCGAGGCTTACGCCCTGGCTTGCCTGGGGCGGCAGTGTGGCGATGCTGTATCTGACGATAGGTCACCGCAGCCTGGCAGAGCACGCGCGCCCGGTCGCGCATGCACTTGATGCTGGTGATCTGGATACGGCGCGGGCACGCGTCGGTTATATGGTCAGTCGCGATACCGCTTTATTGGATGCCGGCCAAGTGGCCGCAGCCGCGACCGAGTCGGTGCTGGAGAACGGCAACGACGCGGTGTTCGGCGCCTTGTTCTGGTTCGTCTTGTTCGGTGCGCCGGGTGCGCTGCTGTATCGGCTTGCCAATACCTTGGATGCCATGTGGGGTTATCGCACGCCGCGCTACGAGCGCTTTGGCTGGGCGGCAGCACGCATCGACGACGTGCTCAATTTTGTCCCCGCACGATTGACCGCCTTGAGCTATGCCTTGCTGGGGCATACGGCTGTGGCGCTGCGTTGCTGGCGTAGCCAGGCGCCGCAGTGGGACAGCCCGAACGCGGGGCCGGTGATGGCCGCCGGCGCGGGTGCGTTGCAGGTACGCCTGGGTGGCGCGGCGCCTTATCACGGGGTGTGGGAGCCGCGGCCCGAACTGGGCGAGGGCCGCGCACCCGATGCACGTTCGATCCGCGCTGCCCTGCGGCTGGTGCGCAACAGCGTGATTGTGTGGCTGATCGTCGTATGTGCGCTTGGCGTGTTGGCGAAAGGGTGGTCGCATGCTTGAACATGGCGGCAGGTTGCGGCGCGCAGCGAAGCGCTTTGGTCTGGCAGCGGAGTTGTGGCTGGATCTGTCCACCGGTATCAGCCCTTTCGGCTGGCCTGTGGCATCGATTCCACCCAGCGCATGGCAGCGCCTGCCAGAAGACGATGACGGCCTGGTCGAGCTGGCGCGCGACTACTACGCCGCGCCGCATCTCTTGCCGGTGGCCGGGTCGCAGGCCGCCATCCAGGCCTTGCCCGAGCTTTGCGTGCCCTCGTGTGTCGGGATTATCGAGCCTGGCTACGCCGAACATGCGCATGCATGGCAGCGGGCGGGGCATCAGGTCGAATCGCGTTCGGCCGCCGTGCTGTTTGCCGAAGCGAAGCATTACGACGTGATCGTATTGATCCATCCGAATAACCCCGGCGGACATCGTTTTGAGGTTGCCGCGTTGTTGCAGTTGCACGCTGAGCTCGCGGCGCGCGGCGGCTGGCTGATTGTCGATGAGGCCTTTATCGATGCCACCCCCGAGCAAAGTCTATGCGCCTTTAGCGATCGCCATGGCTTGATCGTGCTGCGCTCGGTTGGCAAGTTTTTTGGCCTGGCCGGTGCGCGTGCGGGTTTTGTTTGCGCGGCGCCGGCGTTGTTGCATGCGCTGCACGAACGCCTTGGGCCGTGGACATTGAGCGGCCCGACGCGGCATCTGTTGAAACTCGCGCTGGCTGACCGTGACTGGCAAGCCCATGCACGCAAGCGTTTGCACACGGCCAGTCAGCAGCTTGCTCAATTGCTGACGGCGCACGGGCTCGCGCCGACGGCCGGCTGTGCTTTTTTTCAATGGCGCTGCGATGAACGCGCGGCCGCATGGCATGAGGCACTGGCCGCTCGCGGCATTCTCACGCGCTTGTTCGAAACCCCTGCCAGCCTGCGTTTTGGCTTGCCCGGCGATGACGCCGGCTTTGCACGGTTGGATAGCGCGCTGCGTGACATCGCACACGCCAGGGTGAACGCATGAGCGGTCGCGTGCTGATGGTGCAGGGTTGCACCTCCGATGCCGGCAAGAGCGCCCTGGTGACCGCGTTATGTCGCTGGCTGTATCGACGTGGCGTGGCGGTAGCGCCGTTCAAGCCGCAGAACATGGCGCTGAATTCGGCGGTGACCATCGATGGCGGTGAGATTGGCCGGGCGCAGGCGGTGCAGGCGCAAGCTGCCGGTTTGCCGCCGCATACCGATTTCAATCCGGTGTTGCTCAAGCCGAACACGGATATCGGCGCGCAGGTGATTGTGCATGGCCATGCCATTGGCGATATGGATGCGCGGCATTATCACGATTACAAGCGGCTGGCCTTCGATGCGGTGCTGGCTTCGCATCAGCGCTTGGTTGCGCAATACCAGGCGGTGATCGTCGAGGGTGCGGGAAGCCCGGCTGAAATCAATTTGCGCGATCGCGATATCGCCAATATGGGTTATGCCGAAGCGGTGGATTGCCCGGTGGTGTTGATTGCCGATATCGACCGCGGTGGTGTATTCGCTCATCTGGTCGGCACGCTGGCCTTGCTTTCGAAGAGTGAGCAGGCGCGCGTGGTCGGTTTTGTGATCAATCGTTTTCGCGGCGATATCGCCTTGCTGCAACCGGGGCTGGATTGGCTGGAGCGCGAGACCGGCAAGCCGGTGCTCGGTGTGTTGCCGTATCTGCATGGTTTGCAGCTGGAGGCCGAGGATGCGCTGTCGCGCGGTGTCGAGGCGAAGCCGGACGCGCAGCTTAGGGTGGTGGTGCCGGCGTTGCCGCGGATCAGCAATCACACCGATTTTGATGCGCTGCGAGCGCATCCGCAGGTGGCCTTGCGCTTTATCGGGCCGGGCGAAGTACCGCCGCCGTGCGACTTGATGGTGTTGCCTGGCTCCAAGTCCACTCGCGCGGATTTAGCCTGGCTGCGTAGTCACGGTTGGGAGGATGCCATAGCGCGGCATCTGCGTTATGGCGGCAAGCTGATCGGTATTTGCGGTGGCCTGCAGATGCTTGGTCGGGCGGTGCATGATCCGCTCGGGATCGAGGGTGAGTCCGGTTCAAGCCTGGGCTTGGGCTGGCTTGACCTGGAGACGACGCTGGAAACCGGCAAGCAGCTGCGGCAGGTACAGGGGCGGTTGGCGTTTGCTGATGCCAGTGTGCGTGGTTATGAGATTCATTGCGGTGTGAGTCGTGGGCCGGGGTTGGCGCAGCCGTCGAGTGTGTTGGCGGATGGGCGCTACGATGGTGCAATCTCTGCCGACGGGCAGGTGCTTGGCAGTTATCTGCATGGTTTGTTCGATGAGCCGCAGGCGTTGGCTGCGTTGCTGGGCTGGGCTGGGGTGCGCGAGGTGGTGGCGCTGGATATGCATGCATTGCGGGAGGCGAGCATCGAGCGGTTGGCTGATGCGGTTGAGGGGTATCTTGATACGCGGGTGTTGTTGGGGTTGTTGGGGGTGGAATGAGGGGCGCTCTTGTTCTTGATCTAGTTTGTCGTGATCGGGCTCGCCTGCGGCGGGCTTTCGACCTCCTGCCGGAGGCCGAGTCACTTTCTCTTTGCGTGGCCAAAGAGAAAGTAACCAAAGACAAAGGCCACCCCGGTGCGTCGCCCTTCGGGTGCGTGAGGGCCGGCCGGGCTTTTCGACAGGGCTCCTGCCCTGGCGAAAAGGACTCGGCGTCCGTGCCGAGTCCCCTTCGGGCCTTGTCGCCCAGCCCTCACCGACGCACAGGGGCCCCGGACGTCAAAAGCAGAGTCAAGATCAACGGCAACGTCAAAGGCGGCTCTGTGCGGTTGCTCGAACGGCGCAGTGTGACGGAGAAGTTTATGTGCGGTGGTTTTTATGCGTAGCCTGATTCTTGGTGGGGCGCGTTCGGGTAAGAGTGCTTTGGCGGAGCGGCTTGCTGGGGAGTCGGGGCGGGAGGTGGTTTATCTCGCGACGGCGCAGGCGCGGGATGGTGAAATGGCTGAGCGGATTGCGCATCATCGTGCGCGGCGTTCTGCGCAGTGGTTTTGTGTGGAGGAGCCGCTGGCGTTAGCGGATACCTTGCGCTTGCATGCGCGTGGAGATCGCTGTGTGTTGGTGGATTGTTTGACGCTGTGGTTGAGTAATTTGCTGGGCGATGCGGATCCGCTTCGCTTTGAGCGTGAGCGTGATGCCTTGCTTGCGTGTGTTGCCGAGCTGCCGGGCGAGATTATTTTCGTCAGCAATGAGGTCGGTCTCGGCATTGTGCCGATGGGTGAGTTGAGTCGTCGTTTTGTCGATGAGACGGGGCGTTTGCATCAGGCGCTTGCCGGTGTCTGTGAGCGTGTGTTGTTGGTTGCCGCGGGATTACCGTTGGCCCTCAAAGGAACCTTGTGATGAGTCGTGAGTGGCTTTACCAACCTTGCCGCGCGGTCGATGCCGGTGTTGAAACTTCAGCGCGCGAGCATCAGGCGCAATTGACCAAGCCGCCGGGTTCGCTGGGCATGCTGGAGTCGCTGGCGATACAGTTGGCCGGTTTGCAGCGAGTCGCGCAACCGAGTGTCGAGCAGGTGTGGATATCGGTTTTTGCTGGCGATCACGGCGTGGCGGCGCAAGGCGTTTCGGCCTTTCCGCAGGCGGTGACGGGCGAGATGGTGCGCAACTTCGCCCATGGCGGCGCGGCGATTAGCGTGTTGGCGCGCGAGTTGGGGGCCACGCTGGAGGTGGTCAACCTGGGTACGGTGAATGATCCCGGCGAGTTGCCCAAGGTGCGTCGCGCCATCATTGCGGCCTCGACGGCGGATTTCAGCGAACAGCCGGCGATGAGCGATGCGCAATTGGAGGCAGCGCTTGCCGCGGGAGCAGACAGTATTCGCGCCGCGCATGCGGCTGGCGCGCAATTGTTTATCGGTGGCGAAATGGGTATTGCCAACACCACGTCAGCGGCGGCGCTGGCGTGCGCCTTGCTTGGTGAAACGCCGGAGCGCTTGGCCGGCGCGGGTACCGGGCTGGATGGTGCCGGCATCGCGCACAAGAGCGCGGTGATTGCGCGCGGCCTGGCTTTGCATGCCGGCACTGACGACGCTTTGGAGCAACTGCGTCGCCTGGGTGGTTTTGAGATCGCGGCGCTGACCGGTGCGTATATCGCGGCGGCGCAGAGTGGGCTGCCGGTGCTGGTCGATGGATTCATTACGACGGTGGCCGCCTTGGCCGCGGTACGGATTAATCCAAGTGCGCGCGATGGCTTGTTGTTCGCACACCGTTCGCATGAGCGTGGCCACGGCATCGTGCTGGACGCACTGGATGCCAAGCCGTTGCTGGATCTGGGCATGCGCCTGGGTGAGGCCAGTGGTGCCGCCACCGCGGTGCCACTGCTACGGCTGGCCTGTGCCTTGCATAACCAGATGGCCACCTTTGCCCAGGCCGGAGTATCGGCAGCGTGAGCGTGACGATCGATTTGATACGTCATGGCGATACCGGTCAGCGCAGCTACCGGGGACAGCTTGATGATGCGTTGACCGACCTCGGCTGGATGCAGCTGCGCGATGCGGTGAAAGCGCGCGATGACTGGCAGATGATTGTCTCTTCAACCTTGCAGCGTTGCGCCTCGTTTGCGCATGAGCTGGCTGCGACGCGTGGCTTGCCGTTGTTACTGGATGCGCGGCTGGCCGAATATCACTTTGGCTCCTGGCAGGGCGTGCCGATTGAAACCCTGGCGGCCGAGCAGAGCGAGGCGCTGGGTCGCTTTTGGGCTGACCCGATGGCGCATCCGCCGGCGGGCGCGGAAAGCTTCGCGGCATTCCGTCTGCGCTTGAGTGCGGCGCTGGACGAGGTGGTCGCCAAGGCGAGTGGACGGCGTGTGCTGGTAGTGACCCATGGTGGGGCGATCCGCTTGCTGCGCTGCCTGGTCGAAGGCCGTCCTTATGGCGACATGGCGAATATCGATGTGCCGCATGCATCGATTC
>NZ_JAPDPE010000177.1 GCF_026283955.1 Dyella silvatica
GCCTTTTCGCCAGGGCAGGAAGCCCTGTCGAAAAGCCCGGCCAGCCCTCACGCACCCGAAGGGCGACAAGCGGGGTTGGCCTTTCTTTGGGTTACTTTTCTTTGGCCACGCAAAGAAAAGTGACTCGGCCTCCGGCAGGAGGTCGAAAGCCCGCCGCAGGCGAACAACCTCGCGATATCACAGCAGGCAAGTACGAAAGCCCGCCGCAGGCGAACCAGTTCGCGACACGATCACAAACAAGCCAACCCCGCCGCAGGCGACAAGTTCGCCACCTCACAACAAACAAGCGAGGCGCAATAAACGCGCGCACCCAGCCCTCAGCAACAAACCCAATCCCCCTTCTCAAGTTTCCAAATCAAACGCCGAAACAGTCCCTGAGGCGGCGGCACTCAACAAGAACGCCCCGCCGACCAACCACTGCCGGCCATCGTCGGCACTTCAGTCCCGATATGGAGTACTTCCCATGGTCATGAGCGTTACCACCAATATCAACTCGCTGAACGCGCAAAACAATCTGGCTAAATCCCAGAGCAAACTCAGCACCGCGATTCAGCGTCTGTCGTCGGGCATGCGCATCAACAGCGCCAAAGACGATGCCGCCGGCCTGGCCATCTCGACCCGCTTCACCACCCAGATCAACGGCCTCAACCAGGCTGTCTCCAACGCTAACGACGGTATCTCGATGGCGCAGACCACTGAGTCGGCGCTGGACGAAGTGACCAACAACTTGCAGCGCATTCGTCAGCTGGCAGCGCAGTCGGTCAGCGGCTCCTACTCCAGCACGAACCGTGGCGAGATGGATAAGGAAGTGCAGGAGCGTCTGGCGGAAGTCACCCGCATCGCTCAGCAGACCAACTTCAACGGCACCAAGGTGCTCGACGGCAGCGCCGGTTCGGTCGCGTTCCAGGTCGGTGCCAACGTCGGCGAAACGATCAGCGTGAACTTCGGCGTCGGCATGAAAGCCAACCAGATCGGTCAGGTCGATAGCGCCACGGTGACCTCCAGCGGCACGGCGCCGACTTATCCGTTGACCCTTGCGGCCGACCAGAAAATCCAGGTTGGCGGTGCTACCGGCAGCACGGTCACGCTGAAGAGCGGCACGGTGTACAACAGCGCCGCTGACGTGGCGACGGCATTGAACGCCGGCTTTAAGGATCAGGGTGTGGACGTGCAGGCGACCACCGACGCCACCGGCAAGATCACCATCCAGTCGTTCGGTGCGGACGTCGATGCCTCCGGTGCGACCGCGCTGGGTTTCGCCGCCACCGACAAGGCCACCCATGCGCTTGATGCCAAGCACTTGGCGGACGCCTCGGTTTCCACCGTGGCTGGCGCCAATGACACCATTCGCCGCATCGATGCCGCGCTGCAGTCGGTGAGCGATCTGCGCTCCAACCTGGGTGCGGTGCAGAACCGCTTCCAGTCGACCATCAACAACCTGCAGACCATTTCGCAGAACCTGAGCTCGTCGCGCAGCCAGATCCAGGACGCCGACTTCGCGCAAGAGACGGCGAACATGTCCAGCGCGCAGGTGCTGCAGCAGGCTGGCGTGTCGGTGTTGGCACAGGCCAACTCCAGCCAGCAGAGCGTGCTGAAGTTGCTGCAGTAATGGCTTGAGTTTGGGCGGCCACACGCAGGGATCGTAAACGGGTTCTGCGTGTGGCCGCTTTCTTGCATGAGTCCCTTCATAGGTTATTGAACCGGCTCTGAGGTAATCCATGGCAATCACCACCACTCCCACGTCATCGTCAAATAGCCCGCTCACTGCCGCCGGTGTCGGCTCGGGATTGGATGTGACGACCCTTGTGAGCAAGCTCGTCGCGGCAAAGAAAGCGCCGCTGCAAGGGCAGATCGATAGCCAGACGAACAGCGCCAAGACCGAGATATCCGCGCTGGGGCAGATCAGCTCCGCGCTTTCGACTTTGAAGACGGCGCTGGCTTCGCTCAGCGACGGCAGCGCATTCAATACCCGCAAGGTCGCCAGCAGCGACAGCACGGTGCTTACCGCTTCGTCGACGACGGGTGCGGTCAACGGCAGTTACAACATCAACGTCAGTCAATTGGCGACAGCGCTCAAGCTGACGTCTGGCGGCGTCGCCAACGCGCAGACCCAGCTAGGCACGGGCACGCTTACTGTCGCCATCGGCAGCCAGCAGATGCAGTTGAACATCGACAGCACGAACGGCTCGCTGGCGTCGATTCGCGATGCGATCAACGGTGCCAGCAACAACCCCGGTGTTACCGCTACCATCGTCACCGGCAGCGACGGTGCGCATTTGGTGATGAGCAGCAATGCAACCGGTGCCGTCAATAGTTTTACGGTGAGCAGCAGCGGTGGCGACGGCGGTTTGGCGGCACTCAATTACACGCCCGGTGCCAGCGCCAATGGCATGAAGGTCACCAACCCGGCACAAGACGCGACCTACACCATCGACGGCATGCCGGGCAGCAGTGCCAGCAATACGGTGAGCAACGGTATCGATGGCGTCAGCATGACGCTGAGCAAGGTCGGCAGCGCCAGCTTGAGCCTGACCAGCGATCCCAGTGCGGCTACCGCGGCAGTGAACGGCTTCGTCAACGCCTACAACAACCTGACCGCGCTATATAAAAGCCTGACCCAGTACGACGCCACCGGCAACAATACCGGCGCCTTGCTCGGCGATGCCACGCTCAACAACATCAAGACCACCTTGTCGGGCATTGTCAGCGGTACCGGCGGTAGCGGCAGCACGCTGAGCTCCATCGGCATTACGTTGCAAGTCGATGGCACGCTGAAGGTAGACAGCGGTCAGCTGCAGGCGGCCACCGCCGATGGCGGCACCCAGCTCAAGGGGATGTTCTCCGGTACCAACGGACTGGCCAGCAAACTCAGCAGCCCGCTCGATGGCTGGATCGGCACCCAGGGCATTCTGGCGGTGCGCACCACCAATCTGAATCAGCAGCTTAAAGACCTCACCACTCGCCAGGCCAGCCTGGATAGCGACATGAGCGATTTGTCGACGCGCTATACCAAGCAATTCACCGCGCTCGACACCATGCTGACCAAGCTCAACAACACCAGCAGCTATTTGACGCAGCAGTTCAATTCGTTGAACAACAAGAACTAATCGGCGAGCGAGAGGGCGAGGCAATGGCATTCGGTTATGGCGCAGGCGCTTATCAGCAGGTTCGCTCGCAGGGCGGTGTAGAACTGGCCGATCCGCACGGCTTGATTAGCCTGTTGATGGATGGCGCGCTCGACCGCCTGGTCAAGGCGCGCGGTTATATGCAGCACGGCGAAGTGGCGGCCAAGGGCGAAACCATCACCCGTTGCATCGATATCATCGGTGCGCTGCGCGACAGCCTCGATCACTCGGTGGACGCCCAGTTCAGCGGTCGCCTCGATGCGCTTTACGAATACATGGGGCGGCGCTTACTGCACGCTAACTTGAACAACGACCTCAGTGCCCTGGACGAAGTCTCGACCCTGCTGCAGCCGATTCGCGATAGCTGGGTGCAGATTCCCGCCGAGGCGCGTCAGCGTCCGGCGGCACAGGGTGCCGCGGCATGAGCGGATCGTCGATGGCCCTGCAGCAAGCCATGATTTTGACGCATGCCATGCAGGCGGCGGCGCAAGCCGCCGACTGGGACCGCTTGACCCGACTCGAGGCCGAGCGAGAGCCGCTGTTATTGCAGCCGCATACGGTGAACGCCGAATCGCAGGCCCTGGTAGATGCCATTCTCGCCTGTGACCGCGCACTATCCGTGCAGGTACGCGAGGCGCGCGACGCCGTCGCCGCCCAGTGGCGGGGTGTGCAGGCCATAGCTGCCTATGGCAGTGCGCTGTAGGCCATACCAATGGCGCGGGTAGGCAGCTCGCCAACGGATCGATCGATGCTTTAAACACGCAGCCAGGGCGGAGGGGCCGCGATGATGTACCGATACTCAACTCTCTATGTCCAGCTTCCGGGCGGCGCATCATGAGCAGCCCATGGGAGGAGTTCGAGCAGCATCTCGCCTGTGAAGGTGAGTGGCATGTCGATTGCGCGCCACTGGCGTGGCCACTGGATGCGCGGCTTGCCGCGGGCTATGTGGAAAAAAACCTTTCGGTACTGGCGACCATCGCCGTACTGGAAGACCGCCGCAGCGACACCGCCGACGATGACAATCCGGTGATGCAAGAAATGCTGCGACTGGATGCCAAGCTCAATGCCTTGATCGACATCGTCAACCGTTTGCTGGTACCGATGGCTTTACCGGCGCGGCAAAGCCTGCGCTTCAACGCCGTGGGCGCATTGCTGCCCGAGGCCTTGGCCATCGATAGCGAGGCGTTGCTGTTGCGTATCCGTTTTGACGCCAGCCCCGGCCTGTTGCTGGAGCTGCCTGCGCGATGCGTGCGTCAATTCGCTGACGGCCGCCGGTTTGTCGAGTTCGAACAGCGCAGTGACGCCTTGCGTGAGGGTCTCGAACGACTCGTTTTTCGTCATCACCGACGCAAAGTGGCAGTAATCCGTCACGCGGGGTTGTGAAATTCGCCAACCCGTGCACAAAACACAATGTGATGAAAATCACAAAAAATGCATCATTCACACGCATTTTTTGACGCCGTTGGCATTCCGTCGTCGTTGCCGCCGAAGACTGTCTTACGTCAGCCTGCATTCATTTATCCGCTACTTCTCAAGAACTTGCGTGGCATCCGCTGATTCCTGTGCGGCCGCGAGCGGTTTCTTTCGAGAGCGTGTTCAGCACTTCATGAGCTGAGGGCCGCAACGTCTTGGCCTCGATCTTGCGTTAGCTTCCCGCGAGTGCGACGAAGGACAGTTGTCACGTGGCAAGTAGGCAGTCTGATTGGAATCTGGCTGCAAGCAGAGTCAGGGGAATCGCAGTGAAAAATCAAAGCATCCTAGTCATCGAGGCAGACGTTGTAAGAGCGGAATCGATTTATTCTGCGCTGCAGTTTCTTGGCTACTGCCCGCAGTACAGCGATCGTTGCCAGCCGCAGCAAAGCGAGTCGGCCGCAGGCGATCAAGGCCGCTGGCGCGCGATTTATATCGGCGATGTCATTGATCTGGATGATTATCAGCGGCAGCTCGATCTATTGGGCGAGCAGGCATTGCAGTTGCCCTTGCTGGTCGCCGCCGATTCGCCGCTGGCCGCCCAATTGAGCGGCGCGGCAAGCAGTGATCGCAGCCGCAAGGTCGAGCTGATTACCTTCCCGCTGCGTTACGAACACCTGACCAAGGCCTTGAGTGAGCTGAGCACCACGCCGGCTGCTGGCGTGCCGGGCGTGCGGCGCAGTGTCGGCGGCTCGGCGCCGTTGGCGCGGGTCAACGATCTGATTCGCCAGGTCGCGCCGTTTGATTCCAACGTCCTGGTACTGGGCGAATCGGGCACCGGCAAGGAAATGGTGGCGCGCACGATTCATGATTGCTCGCCGCGCAGCGAGCGTCCTTTTGTGGCGATCAACTGCGGGGCGATTCCGGCCGAATTGCTGGAAAGCGAACTGTTCGGCCATGAAAAGGGCGCCTTCACTGGCGCCATCAGCGCGCGCAAAGGGCGCTTTGAGCTGGCCGAAGGCGGCACGCTATTTCTCGATGAGATCGGCGACATGAGCCTGCCGATGCAGGTGAAATTGCTGCGCGTCTTGCAAGAACGGGTGTACGAACGGGTGGGTGGCAGCCGCTCCATGCGTTGCGACGTACGCATCATTGCGGCGACACACCGCAATCTCGAGCAGGCGATCAACGAGGGCGGTTTCCGCGAAGATCTGTACTACCGGCTCAGCGTTTTCCCGCTGGAAATGCCCTCGCTGCGCGAGCACCTGGACGATATGCCGGAGTTGATCGCCGAGTTCAATCAACGCTTGATGCGACGCGGTCTCAACCGTGTGCGTTTCAGTGCGGGTGCGCTGGCTGCCTTGCGTGGCTATAGCTGGCCCGGCAATGTGCGTGAGCTGAGCAACCTGGTCGAACGCAGGGCCATTCTGTATCCCACGGGCGAAGTGCGTGCCTGCGACCTGCCGGAAAAATACCGCGGCGCATCCACTCACACCGAGGCCAGCGGCGCGGCCTTGCTGGCCTTGATGGAAATGCATACGCCAGCGCCGAGCGCCAGCGGTAGCTGCATGGATTCAGCGGTCACGCTACCCGAAGGCGGGCTCGATCTGAAAGATCATCTGGCCGATATCGAGATCGGTTTGATCCGTCAGGCACTCGACGCCACCGGCGGTGTCGTGGCACACGCGGCCAAGCTGTTGCGCATGCAGCGCACCA
>NZ_JAPDPE010000178.1 GCF_026283955.1 Dyella silvatica
ACGAAGACATCACGGTCGAGCGGCTGGCTATCCTCGCCGGATTGTCTCGTGTGCATCTGACGCGGGCATTCGCCAAGAGCATGGGCGTGCCCCCTCACACTTATCTGAACATGGTGCGCCTGCGTCATGCGCAGAGAGCGCTGTTAAGTGGGCAGGGGCTTGCCGATGCGGCCCTATCCTCCGGTTTTGCAGATCAAAGCCATTTCAATCGACGTTTCAAGGGCAGCATCGGCTTGGCGCCTGGGGCATGGCTGAAACAAATGACGGGCAGTCGTTGAATGTCGATAGTGCCGTGTGTGGCATGCGGCTTAACCCAGGCACTGAGGTCGTGAGTATGTCTCGAACCGATAAGCGGGAAGCGCAGCTTGAGGCGACCGAGGGTTTATTGCTGGCTCTGCTTGAGCAAGTGTTGCCGCGGATCGTTGATTCGGGCGAGATGCTTTTCTACCACGCAGATTTTATGCCTCTGGCCGAGCAAGCTCGGTGGCTTCCTCCAGAATGCGAAGTGCTTTTACCCCTGGTCAAAGACTCGATGGTGCTTCGCCATGAGCTGGGCTTGGCTGTCTCCGGTTCGATGGGTGAACTATATCTATCGGCTTGTAGAGAGGCGGCAGATGTCGATAACGAGCATCGCCGTGGTCCGCGTCGGCTTGCCGCCTGGTTGCTTGGCGAACTGGATCCAGGCATGGCGTTTAAGCGGCTGCGCTAGTACATGAGGCTCCGCTTGCTGCGAAGTATATTTTTCTCGTCGAAAACGAACACGGCATCAGGGCAGGTGGTCGTGCGGGCCAGCGGTGCTGTCGATCAGCAAGTTTTATTTTGAGGCATGTATGAATCTCGCTACCGTCGAAATCAAGGCTTTCGTACCCGCGAGGGATCTCGAACTATCCAAGCAGTTTTACCTTGCGCTTGGCTTCGAGGTGCCGTGGTCATCCGACGGCCTGGCCTATGTGCGTCATGGCAACACGAGCTTTTTGCTGCAGGCCTACGATCATTCGCAGTTCATCAACCAATTCCAGATGCATCTGTTGGTCGAGCATGTGGATGACTGGCATGCCATGGTGATCGCTGCCGGTGTCGTCCAGCGTTTTGCCGCTCGCGTGGATGCTCCGCAGGACCAACCCTGGGGCATGCGGGATTTTCCATTGTTCGATCCCAGTGGCGTGCTCTGGCGCATCGCCCAGAACATCCCTGTGGCTGCGTAGTCGAAGTGGCAGGTGCCGGCGAGGTGGCCTGCCACTTCCGTTTGTCATCAGGCGGCGAGGGTGGCCATGTCGATGACGAAGCGATATTTCACATCGTTCTTGATCAGTCGCTCGTAGGCTTCGTTGACTTGATCGATACGCACCATTTCGATATCCGAAACGATGTTGTGCTTGGCACAGAAATCGATCATCTCCTGGGTTTCCGCCATACCGCCAATGGCCGAGCCGGAAAGCTTCTTGCGGCCGAACATAAAGGCGACGCCTTTCAGCGGCGGGTCCAGGTCGGTCAGTACGCCGACCAGCACCATGCTGGCCTCGCGGGTCAGCAGGGCCATATACGGATTGAGATCGTGCGAGACCGGCACCGTATTGAGCAGGAAGTCGAAGCTGTTCGCGTGCTTGGCCATGGCCGCCGCATCGGTGGACAGCAAAACTTCATCGGCACCGAGCCGCTGCGCATCGGCGGCCTTGCTCATCGAGGTGGTAATCATCACCACGTGGGCGCCCATTGCCTTGGCGAACTTCACGCCCATATGGCCCAGCCCGCCCAGGCCGATCACGCCGACCTTCTGGCCGGGCCCCACCTTCCAGTGGCGCAGTGGTGAGTAGGTGGTGATGCCGGCGCAAAGCAGCGGCGCCACGGCCTTGAGATCCATGCTGGCGGGAATACTGACGACAAAGCGCTCGGGGGTCACGATGGTTTCGGAATAGCCACCGAAGGTGAGCTGTTCGCTGCCGCGCTCTTTGGCGTTGTAGGTCCAGGTGGCGCCCTGGTCGCAGTACTGCTCTAGCGACTCTTTGCAGGCCGCGCATTCGCGGCAAGAGTCGACCATGCAGCCGACGCCGGCGAAGTCGCCGACCTTGAGCTTGGTCACCTTGGAGCCCACGCGGGTGACCCGTCCGACGATTTCGTGGCCCGGCACCATCGGGAACAGCGCGCCGCCCCAGTCATCGCGGGTCTGATGCAGGTCGGAGTGGCAGATGCCGCTGAAAAGAATCTGGATCTCGACGTCGTCATCGCCCGGTTCGCGGCGTTCGAAGGTAAAAGGCACCAAGGGGGAGGTGGGGGTATGGGCTGCGTAGCCGCGAACAGTGGTCATGGACATATCTCCGGTGGACTGACCAGGAAAGTCTGGGGCCAGCAGGTGATTCTGGGTATCCAGATCCTGCGGATTTTTTGCCTGATTCTGCAAAACTTGGCACGGTGAGTGTTTGCGAACAGGCATACTACGGTGCAGGTCATACTGCGATGGACGCTATGGAATCCCACTCTCCCAGCCTCGCCATGGCCGCCATGTCGGCCGAACTCAGCGAGATCATCGCTCGTTACGCGCCGATCGATGGCGATCACCCCACAGCGTTGCCACTGCTTACCCTGTACCGGCACTCGCAGATCGGCGACCTGCCGTGTGGCATGAGCCGGCCGGCGCTCATCATTGCGGCGCAAGGGGCCAAACGCATTATTGCCGCCGGTGAAGGCTACGATTACGACGCCAGGCATTGCCTGATCACCTCGATCGACCTGCCGGTGATGTCGCGGATCACCCAGGCCAGCACCGCCCAGCCGTATCTATGCATGGCGGTGTCGCTGGATCTAAGACAGATTGCCGCGCTGATGGTCGACATGGGCCGGCCGCGCTCCGAATCGCTTCCGATCGGCCGTCCGATTGCCGTGGGCAGCCTCTCGGCTCGTTTGCTCGATTCTGCACTTCGGCTGGCGCGCTTGCTTGATCATCCTAACGAGATTCCGGTGCTCGCACCCCTGATTGAACGGGAGATGCTGTTTTTGCTGCTCAGCGGCGAGCACGGCAGGCGTCTGGGGCAACTGGCCGCTGGCGATAGCGGCAGCAGCAAGATCGCGCGGGCGATCGACTGGTTGAAAAACCACTACGACAAGCCGTTAAGCATCGACGAGCTGTCGCAGCGGCTCAATATGAGCGTCTCGTCGCTGCATCACCATTTCAAAGACGTCACCTCGATGAGCCCGTTGCAGTATCAAAAGCAACTGCGTCTGCACGAGGCGCGCCGCATACTGCTTGGCCGCGATACGGATGTCGGCACGGTGGCCTTGCGGGTGGGTTACGACAGCCCCTCGCAATTCAGTCGCGAATACAGCCGTCTATTCGGAGAGCCGCCCTTGCGAGATATTTCGCGGATTCGCGCGGCGGGGTCAGTCAGCTAGTCGAGCTACCCGCCGTCGCCGTTCTTTGGCGATCCACGCAGCGCAAGAAATAGCTATGGCGCGGCGAAAACACCCATTGGTGCACTTCACTCAAGTGTTAGAGGTCACCGACAACGCGGGCCAGTGTCTGCGTTAGACTTTTAACAGCCCCTTGCCGGGATCAAACACTACCGTGTTCGGAGACGATCATGCGTTACGACGGAAGCTGTCACTGTGGCCACGTTGCGTTCCAGGTTGAAGGCTCGCTCGATGGCGCCATGTCTTGTAACTGCTCCATCTGTCAGCGCAAGGGGACACTTATGTGGTTTGTTCCCCGGGAACAACTGCATCTGCTGACGCCCGATGAGAACGCCGCCAGTTACACGTTCAACAAGCACGTCATCAAGCACCGCTTCTGCCCCAAGTGCGGGATGCATCCGTACGGCGAAGGCGTCGACCCGCAGGGTCATGCCATGGCCGCCGTCAATATTCGCTGTCTTGAGGGCGTCGAGCTTGAGCAGATTCCCGTTACTTTCTTCAATGGACGCGCGCTCTGAGGGCCGACATGTCGCAACGTTTCACCGAAGCCGTGCTGATTCATGCGCCCGCCGAGGTGGTATGGGAGTGCTTGACCGGCACAGAACATATGCGGGAGTGGATGGGCGAGGCGGGGATGATGATCGAGGTCGAGACCGACTGGCAGATCGGCGGCCCGATCATCGTGCGCGGACGTCATAGCGGACGTTTCGAGAACCGGGGTATCGTGCTGGCATTCGAGCCGCAGAAAACACTTGCTTATACCCATCTCAGCTCACTGTCTCGCTTGCCAGACCAAGCGCAGAGTTACACCACGATGGAGTTCAGTCTGGGTGCCGTGGGTCACGACACCCGCCTGACGCTGCTGGCCAGCGATTTTCCGACGCCCACTATCCTCAAGCATTTGCAGTTCTATTGGGCAGGGACGCTAAGCATGCTGAAGCGGTACGCGGAACAGCGTGGGCCGCGTGGCGCGGCTGCACAAGCTGCCAGCGATTCGTCCGAGCGAACGCCGGGCGGCGTCTCTTGACGCGATAATCCGCTTCGCTGGTTTGCTGTTTGGGCGGCATGTTGATGCCTTGCTGCCGTGGGTATCGAAAGCAACAAGTCGGGCAAGCGCGTCAACGCGCGTCGCCGATGTGCTTGCCGCCCATCAGCCGCTGGGTTTCCTGATTCTCTACCGCATGGCATCGAAGCGCCCTGTCAGGACTGCAGGACGCTTCGATGCAGAGTGCATGGATTGCGGTTATCCAGTACGGCGGATAGATACATTGCAACGGCTTTTGCATGCGATCGCCGCTACTGGATCGTCAGGTAGTAAGTGAACGTATTGGTCACGCCCATGGCGCTGGTAGTTGTACGCACGATGGTGTGCATGCCAGGCGATAACGGGCGGAACATCATGTACCAGCCGTTGGCGACCACGGGCTGCCAGTTGCTGGTGATGCAGGTGTCGAACGTCGGCTGCAGGCTGGGGTCGCCCTTGAGTGAGAACACATTCTCCGAAATATAGTGATAGTCCAGCGCATCGCGCACCGGCCTGCCGTCCAGCGTGACGTCGAGCGAGGCTGTCATCAGATACGTCTTGCTGTCGGCAACCAGGAAGTCATACAGCGACTGGCCGGGTTTCGGGCCGAAGTTTGGGTCGGGGCAGGGATAGGTATCGCTGACAAATTGAATCATCAGCAAGATCGCCTTGTCGCGCGGGATAGTGCATGCGCGGGTAAAACTTCCGGCCATCGATGAGGCAATCGGTGCCAGGAACCAGACCGGGCCGTGTTGATCGACGCTGCAGTTGGCGCCGGTGGGATCAAGGAACGGATTATTGTCCAAAGGCTGCGCGTAAATCCATTGCACCGAACGATCGCCCCAACCATCGATACTTTTATCGAAGGGGCGCGACTCTTTCGGGTACAGCATGGGGTTCCGCTCGTGACCGAAATCGGCGGAGAAAGGTTCGCTGGCATTCGCCGCGGCGATGGTGCCGCAGGCTATCAGCAGGCTGCAAAGTGTCTTGTACATACGATTCTCCATGTGGCGCGGGGCATGGAAAACACCGATGTGGGGGCGGTGTTGGCGGAGCTTGCCGAAAGCTCTCCCAGGCAAGTGGGCTCAGCTTCGCGCGCTGGCCGCGTCCGGCGCTTCCAGAAACGTGCGGGTCCATCGGCGGGCATCAGCGCGGGTTGGCTGACCGCTTGCGGCCGCTGCCACAACAAGGCCCTCAGCGCTTCCAGAATCGTGCTGTACGCGCCGGACCAACGCCATTGGCCGTATCCAGGCGTATCCGGGCGTATGATCGGCGGCGGATGTTGGCATTCTCTCGGGGGTACGCCTATGTCGATGATGCAGACCTTGTTGCGGTCGTCGCACTTCATGGTCATTGATCATGTCTGCAAGCAGCCGCGGGTCGATTGCGGTCACGTCCCCGGTGGTGAATCGGCGCGACTCATCTTCACCCGGCGCGGTTCGTTTGCCATGCATGTGGATGGCAGAACGTACTTCGCGCGGCCGGGCCAGGCACTGCTATTGAATAAGCATGTCGAATGCCGCGTCTCGCATCCCGAGGCTGAAGGTTGCGACTGCTGTATCGATATGTCGCTGGATGACGCGGCCATCGAGATGCTGGGCATCGCCGATGCCACCGTCCAGCCATGCCAGGAATTCACCCACGATTTGCAGTTCCAGAAAGCCCATGTGGCGATGCTGCGGGGTCTTCAGCATGGCAGTGACGGCGTACAAGACACTGAGGAACTGTTGCTGGATACCGTCGATCATTTGCTGCATGCGCATGCAGCCATTCG
>NZ_JAPDPE010000179.1 GCF_026283955.1 Dyella silvatica
GCATTCACCGGACGGCAAAACCATCGTGCCGATGCAGGCGCACGGCTTGCAGGCGATGTCGATCGGTTTCCTGGTCGACGAGGAAACCCCGATGATCTGGCGCGGGCCGATGGTGACCCAGGCGATGATGCAGATGCTGACCGACTCGCGCTGGGAGCAGCTCGATTACCTGATCGTAGATTTGCCGCCAGGCACCGGCGACATTCAGCTGACCTTGTCGCAAAAAGTGCCGGTAGCTGGTGCCGTCATCGTTACCACGCCGCAGGACATCGCCTTGCTGGACGCGCGCAAGGCCTTGAAGATGTTTGAGAAGGTCGAGGTTCCGGTACTGGGCGTGGTGGAAAACATGGCGACCCATGTGTGCTCCAACTGCGGCCACGAAGAGCATATTTTCGGCCAGGGCGGCGGTGAGCGCATGGCGGCGCAATACGACGTCGCCTACTTGGGCTCGTTGCCGCTGGATATTCGTATTCGCGAGCAAGCCGATGGCGGTACACCGACGGTCGTGGCGATGCCTGATTCCGATCTTGCCGCGCGCTACCGCGATATCGCCCGCAATGCCGCAGGCCGCTTGTCGCGTCAGCCGCGCAACAAATCGCTGGGCCTGGGCAAGATCGTGGTGCAGGGCGCGCCTTGAGTGCGCCGCTCCATCGCGGGCTGTGCCTGTCGGGCAGCCTGCGGCGCGCGTCTTCCAATACCGCCTTGCTGCAGCTGGCGCGGTCATTGGCGCCGGCGACCCTGGAACTGACCCTCTACCAAGGTCTTTCCGGTTTGCCGCTGTTCAATCCCGACGATGAGGTCGAGCCGTTGCCGCCGACCGTGGCCGCCTTGCGCCAAGCGGCCGTTGGCTGTGACGTACTGCTGATCGCCAGCCCGGAATATGCCCACGGCGTACCCGGCGCCTTCAAGAATTTGCTCGACTGGCTGGTGGGCAGCCCGGAGTTTCCGGGCAAGCCGGTGGTGCTGATCAATGCCTCGGGGCGGGCGACGATAGCCCATGCGGCATTGCGGGAAATCCTGACCACCATGTCGGCTGAGATCTGGCTAGATGTGTGTATCCCGTTGCCCGGCGGCGTTTGCGATACGGCACGGCTCGCGGCAGACGCCACGGTGACCGATTCTTTACGCGAGACGCTAGCCACGCTGGCAGCTGAGCTGGATCGAATATCACCACGATGAGATTGCCTTATCATCGCCCCAGCGGACGCCAGGGACTGACGCGGGAGTGCGATGAACATCCATGGATGGCTGATGGGCTGTGTGCTCGCCTTGGCTTTGCTGCCGCTGGCGTCATTGTGGGCGGCAACCCCGGCGGCAGATACGGCACGCATGCTGGCGGCGACGCATCATCAGGTCGGTCGCACACTGATTTACGACTCTCGCGACCAGTTTCCGGGTGGCGATCTGCCGCTGGAGCTGAATCGGGATATGCGGGAGCATTTCGCCGCTTATCCGCCAGTATGGGGTTTGCGCGGGCCAGATCCGAATATCGACCATCGCCGGGTGCCCCATCTCGAAACCTATTTTCGCCGCCACGGCATGGCGTTGCCGTTAAGCAAGCAACCGCACGACTACCAGCCCGGCGACATCGTCTCGTGGCGGCCGGGGCAGGGAGAGCCGCATCTTGGTATCGTGAGCGATCGGCCCAGCCGGGATGGCTTGCGCCCCCTGCTGATTCACCACAAAGGCTGGGGTGCTCGTCAAGACGATGTGCTGTTTAGCTGGCAGATCACCGGCCATTTCCGTTATTTTTCCGCATCTTCTGCCACGCACTTGCGCTGAGCAGGCCTGACTTTCCTTATAGACGCCCCATTCTGGAGATCGTGTGAGCATCAAATCCGACAAGTGGATCCGCCGTATGGCCGAGCAGCACGGCATGATCGAGCCGTATGAGCCGGGTCAGGTGAAGCTGCGCGATGGCCAGCGACTGGTGTCCTACGGTACCTCCAGCTACGGCTACGACGTGCGTTGCGCGCGCGAATTCAAGATCTTTACCAATATCAACTCGACCATTGTCGACCCCAAGGCGTTCGATCCGACCAGCTTTGTCGATGTCGAGGCGGATGTGTGCATCATTCCACCGAACTCGTTCGCGCTTGCGCGTACCGTCGAATACTTTCGCATTCCGCGCAAAGTGCTGACCATCTGTCTGGGTAAAAGCACCTACGCGCGTTGCGGCATCATTGTTAATGTGACGCCGCTGGAGCCCGAGTGGGAAGGGCATGTGACGCTGGAGTTCTCCAACACCACCCCGCTTCCCGCAAAAATCTACGCCAACGAGGGCGTGGCGCAAATGCTGTTCCTGGAATCGGACGAAGAGTGCGAAACCAGCTACAAGGACCGTGGCGGCAAGTATCAAGGGCAGCAGGGCGTAACCCTGCCACGCACCTGAACCCATCAGCTGAACGGTGGTTGTGTGGCCCGCGTGCGATCCCCCGGCGCGGCGTTACACTTCCGCAGTTCATTCCGTTGTCCCGAATTCGTTCGTACAGATTGATTGCAGGAGATCCGCATGATCCGTTTTTCCACGCTACTGACCCGCGCCGCTGCTGCGCTCCTGCTGGGCAGCATGCTGGTGCTTAGTGGTTGCCATATGCTCGGCGGCTCCAAGAAGGACACCGTCAACACCGATCAGGTGAAGGGGCAGTTCGACACCACCATTCAGGCTTATAAGGGCGGCCAGTTCATGGTCGATGGCGCGGTACTTTCCGCGCTCGATACCGGCAGCCACTTCGCTTATCTCAAAGATCAGCACCAACTGCCCAAGACCGTGTTGCTGGTGCGCAGCGACGAGTCGAAGATTCGCAAGCAGCATCTTGAATTCATGGCGCGCATGCAGCTCGACTGAGGACTACCATGCGCCGGTCAAGACCAATGATGAAATGAAGGGTAAGGAAGCCAGCAGCGGCGGCTACAATCCTTCCCAGCGCTAAATACACAGCGCTAGTCGACAAGCCCGCGGAGCGATCCGCGGGCTTTTTTGTGCCTGTCAGCCTGCGTTGAGCAGCAGGCGGGCACGCAACAGCTCGATGCGTTCGGCCATCGCCTCGACGCTGTAAGGGGTGGCCGTACCGCTACCCCACACCGGTCCAGGCCAGGCGGCGTCGCCTTCGCAGCGTGCAACCACATGCACATGCAGTTGGCGCACGATATTGCCCAGCGCACCGATATTGAGCTTGTCGCAAGGGGCGATCTCGCGCAGCACGCTGGCCACGCGCTGTACTTCATGCCAGAGCAGGGCTTGCCCATCGGAGCCCAGGTCGCTGACCTCGACCAGCCCGGCGCGTCGCGGCACCATGACCAGCCAGGCGAAGCGCGTGTCGTTCATCAGCAAGATGTCGCATAACGTCAATGCGACAACGAAGACGGTATCGGCGCGTAGCCGAGGGTCGAGAACAAAATCAGCGCGGGTCATGAGCGGGTAACTTGCAGGCCATGGAGGATTTGTCGGTGCCAACTGGGCGAGCGCGTCAGCGCGGCGATGCCGGTAGCTGCGACGCGAAAAAATCCAGCGTGCGTTGCAAGGCGAGTTTGGCGCTGGCTTCGTCGTATTGATGGCCGATATTACGGTTGAAGGCGTGGTCGGCGGGGTAGCTGTAAATCGGCATCTGCGGCATTTGTTCACGATGTTTGGCAACCATCTCAGGCGGAATGCTTTTGTCGCGTTCGCCGAAATGAAACATCACCGGTGCTTTCGGTGTTTCGCCAAGAAAGGGCAGGTTGCGAGCACCGTAGTAACTGACTGAAGGCAGGCCCAGCCGTAGCGCAGAGAGCAGTGCCACCGTGCCACCCCAGCAGTATCCGACGGTGCCTATCTTGCCGGCCGAGGCGATCGCTTCCGCGGCGCTGGCGACGTCTTCCACCGCGCGTTCCAGGCCGAGTTCGCTGGCCAATAACTTGCCGCTGGCATAGCCTGCTTCGCTGTAATCCAGCTCGACGCCGGTTTCCAGGTGGTCGAAGAACGCCGGTGCGATGGCAGTGTAGCCCGCCGCGGCGAAGCCGTCAGCGACATCGCGGATATGCGCATTGACGCCAAAAATCTCCTGGATCACCACGATGCCGCCCTTGGGTTTGCCTTCCGCCTGGGCGAGATAAGCGCCAATACACTGCATGCGGGTCGTATTGAGGTGGATCGTCTGGCCCATGAGGGGATTTCCTGAACGTGTAGATAGGCGGATTCTAGGGAGGGAGACAGCGAATGGGCAGCGTGAACAGTGAGGCTTGAAGTGAGGCAGTCACTCATTTTGTCGTTCATACCGTTGAAATGATGCCCGCCGGCCTTTCGCTCCTATGCTTTCCCCCGTTCCCCGTTCCCCGTTCCCCGTTCCCCGTTCCCCGGCTCACGTATAATGCCCCGTTTGCCCCAACACCCCACGGTATCGCGCCATGTCGCAGGCTTCACCCAAGATCGGTTTCGTCAGCCTCGGCTGCCCCAAGGCGCTGGTCGATTCCGAGCGCATCCTGACCCAGCTGAAAGTCGAGGGTTATGAGATCGTGCCGCGTTATGACGCTGCCGATGCCGTGGTGGTGAATACCTGCGGTTTTATCGATGCTGCCGTGCAGGAGTCGCTGGATGCGATTGGCGAGGCCTTGCACGAGAACGGCAAGGTGATTGTCACCGGTTGCCTGGGTAAGCGCGCGGAGTTGATCCGCGAGGCCTATCCCGATGTGTTGGCGATCAGCGGGCCACAGGATTACGCCAGCGTGATGACAGCCGTGCATGCGGCCATTCCGCCGCAGCGCAACCGCTTGCTGGATCTGGTTCCCGATACCGGCGTCAAGCTCACGCCTAAGCACTATGCCTATCTGAAAATTTCCGAAGGCTGCAATCATCGTTGCAGCTTTTGCATCATTCCTTCGATGCGCGGCGATCTGGTTTCGCGTCCGGTCGACGAGGTGTTGCTCGAAGCCGAGAGACTGGTGAAGGGCGGCGTGAAAGAGTTGCTGGTGATTTCGCAAGACACCAGTGCCTACGGCGTGGATGTGAAGTACGCCGAGCGCAGCTGGCGCGAAAAGACTTATCGCACGCGCATGACCGAACTGTGCGAAGGGCTTTCCGAACTCGGCGTGTGGACACGCTTGCACTACGTTTACCCGTATCCGCACGTCGACGAAGTGATGCCGTTGATGGCGGAAGGAAAAATTCTTCCCTATCTGGATATTCCGTTCCAGCACGCCAGCCCGCGCATCCTCAAATTGATGAAGCGCCCCGGCAATATTGACAAGACGCTGGAGCGCATCCGCAACTGGCGCAAGGCGGTGCCGGATCTGACCATTCGCAGCACCTTCATCGTGGGCTTTCCCGGTGAAACGGATGCGGAGTTCGACGAGCTGCTCGATTTCCTGCGTGAGGCCGAGCTGGATCGCGTCGGTGCGTTCACCTATTCGCCGGTCGATGGCGCCAAGGCGAATGAGCTGCCGAATCCGGTTTCCGAAGAGCTGAAAGAGGATCGCCTGGAGCAATTCATGGCGGTGCAGGCAGAGATTTCGGCAGCCAAATTGCAGCGCAAAATAGGCCGTACCATCAAGGTGCTGGTCGATCAGGCCGGTGCGGATGGCGCGGTGGCGCGCTCGGCTGCCGATGCACCGGAAATCGATGGTGTCGTGCATATCGCCAACGGCCAGTCATTAAAACCCGGGCAGTTTGTGGATGTCGTGGTCGAAGATGCCGACGAGCACGATTTGCACGCGCGTGTGGCGGGCTAAGCGTTCGGCGGCACGCGATGCGTTACGTCGCACCCTCGCGTGAAGCGGTTGCGCCAACGGCGTTTGAGCAACTGCCGCTGGCCGCATGGAATGAATATGCCCAGCTGTTGCGTGGCACGATCTGGCCATCGGTCGAGGCGCTCAATGGCTTGCTGCCGAGTGGTTCGCGTGAGCGCTTTGTGGCGCAGACGCCGGCTTTGCTGGCTGATGGTTTGCACTATGAGCAGCGCATTGCCCTGCGCGGCGAGATCGCCACTCGTGAAGCCAACTGGCACGACTTGTTCAATGCGTTGATCTGGCTGCGTTACCCGGAGCTCAAACGTGCGTTGAATGCCCGGCAGGTGGCGGAAATCGCCCGCATGGGGCCTAAGCTGCGCTCGCGTCCACAGTATGCGCAAACGCATTTTGACGAGGC
>NZ_JAPDPE010000017.1 GCF_026283955.1 Dyella silvatica
GCATGGCCCGTGCGCAAACACCGCCAACGATCGGCAGGCACGCAACGCTGCCTGCCATCGAGTCATCACATTGGTGATTTATCTTTGTTTGGCGTATATCTCGTGGCCACCGGTCGCCGGCCGAGCAGCGGAGCGCCATCATCGTGTTCAACACACCGCGTCATCATGCCTAGGCGCCGCCACTGGCTGATCATCCTGCGACGGACGCATGGATGTTGATGTGCAAAAGCATGCAAGCGGCTGCCATCGATCCCGGTTAGGTCTTATTCTTTCTGCGCGACTTTCGCCGAAACCGATCCCCACACGGCGCGGCCTGACGCGCTCGATACCGAGGAGCATTGCATGAGGGCAGCGGAGCTATTTGTCAAAGCCTTGGAAGCCGAGGGCGTGCGTCGTATCTTCGGCGTACCCGGCGAAGAAAATCTGGATTTGGTCGAGGCGCTGCGGGAGTCGTCGATTCGCTTAATCGTGACCCGGCACGAACAAGCGGCTGGTTTCATGGCCGCGACCTGGGGCCGTCTTACCGGCGAGGCCGGTGTCGCGCTATCCACTCTCGGCCCGGGCGCCACCAATTTGGTAACCGCCGCGGCCTATGCGCAGCTAGGCGCCATGCCGATGCTGATGATTACCGGCCAGAAGCCGATCCGCACGCACAAGCAGGGGCTGTTTCAGTTAGTCGACGTGGTCGACATGATGCAGCCGCTGACCAAGTACACACGCCAGCTGGTTTCCGCGCCGACGATTCCAGCGCGGGTACGTGAAGCCTTCCGCCGGGCCGAGGAAGAACGGCCCGGCGCGGTGCATCTGGAACTGCCCGAAGACATCGCCCGCGACGACGTCGACGAAGTTATCCTGCTGCCGACGGAATACGCCCGGCGCCCGGCGCCCGACGATGCCGCCCTGGTGCAAGCGGCCGAGGCGATCGGCAGTGCCAGGCAGCCTATTCTGATGATCGGCGCCGCCGCCAGCCGCCAACGCACGGCAGTCGCGTTGCGAGCCTTTATCGACAAGCTGGGCCTACCGTTCTTCACCACCCAAATGGGCAAGGGGGTGGTCGATGAGGACCACCCGCTGTGGCTGGGCAACGCGGCCTTGTCCGATGGCGATTTCGTGCACCGTGCTATCGATGCCGCCGACGTCATCATCAATGTCGGTCATGATGTGGTCGAGAAGCCGCCGTTTTTCATGCACAAAGGCCGCCGCACCGTCATTCATATCAACTTCTCATCCGCCGAAGTCGATACGGTTTACTTTCCGCAGATCGAGGTGGTCGGCGATATCGCCCACACCGTCGAGCAACTGACCGATGCGCTGAGCCCACGGGACCACTGGGATTTCAGCTACTTCGACAAAGTGCGCACGGCGTTTCACCGCCAACTGCTCGAGTACGCCGACGATGCGCGCTTCCCCATGCATCCGGTGCGCATTGTCGATGAAACACGCAAGTTCATGCCCGACGACGGCGTGCTGTGCCTGGACAACGGCATGTACAAGATCTGGTATGCGCGTTACTACCGGGCCAGGCAACCCCATACCGTGCTGCTGGACAACGCGCTCGCCACCATGGGCGCCGGGCTGCCTTCGGCGATGGCGGCAAAAATGGTTCACCCTGAGCGCAAGGTGCTGGCGATCTGCGGCGATGGCGGCTTCATGATGAATGCGCAAGAGCTGGAAACCGCCGTGCGCTTGAAGCTCGACTTGGTCATCCTGCTATTGCGCGACGACGCCTACGGCATGATTCGCTGGAAACAGGCCGAAATGGGTTACGCCGACTACGGCATGACCTTCGGCAACCCGGATTTTGTCGCACTGGCCGAGGCCCATGGTGCGCGTGGCCATCGACCGGCCAGCGCCGAGGAATTCCTGCCGACGCTGCAGCGGGCTTATCACGAAGGCGGCGTGCATCTGATCGACCTGGCGATCGACTACTCGGATAACCACCGCATACTCAACGAAGAAATTCGTCGTTTAAGTGCAGCGGTCTAAGCATCGATCGAAGACATCCGGCATCAATCCCGCGTGGCCTTGATCACCGTATCGGCACGGTGCGTTACCGTGCCGTCGTCGAGAAAATCCAGCACCACACGGCGCTCGGCGCGCAATCGCAGCGCGGTCGGTTGTTGCACTTTCAAGGCATGCGCCATGGCACGCGCATCGGGAATCGGCCGGCCCTGGCGACGGCTTGGCTGGCCTTTGCCAAAGCGTAGCTGGTTGTATTCGGACCATATCCAGACAATGACCGTGCACACCGCCGCGATCATCGCCACCATCCATAAGTCATGGCCGCCGTTGCCGTGTTTGAAAAGCATCAGCTCAACGTAGCCGTTGCGCAGACCGAGCGCCCACGCCACCAGCGTAATCAACGGCAGCCACAACGCACTCCATGCTACCCAGGCCAGCAGGGTAAGCAACGAGAACACCAGCCGTTGCGCCGGCCGTTGGCGCTCTGGACGCTGGATAACAATGGCTTCGGCTTTCATCGCACTCCCCGATCCGGGCTGACCCACACCGCGCGGGTACCCTTGCGCTTGAACAATGCCTTGGGAAAGGCCACCACGGTTGCCGCGGTAATCAGCAACCAGTAAACCAGCGGATACCAGATCATCCAATAGTAGTTGCGCCCTACTCTGACCTCGTAACGGCGGTCGATCAGCGTACTCGCGGCAAACTGGATAAGACATACCATGCCCAGTACCACACCATGCCATTGCGGCAGCAAGGTCGGTATGTATAACGCCGGCGGCAACGGCAGCACGAGGCCTAGCAACCAAAGCGTGATGATCAACAACATCACATAGGCCCATGCCAGGCTGAAAATGTATTCCAGCGCGACCAGCCATTTGCGCCGATGACGCCACCGGAGCAAGCCGGTGCTATAGCGCAAGATGACCTCGACGCCGCCCTGCGCCCAGCGCAACCGCTGCTTCCACAGCCCGTGCAGGGTTTCCGGCATCAGAATCCAGCACAGTGCATTCGGTTCGTAGCGAATATCCCAATGACGCATCTGCAAGCGCCAGCTGATATCGATGTCCTCGGTCACCATGTCGGTACTCCAGTAGCCGACGTCGTGAATCGCGCTTTTGCGAAAGCAGGCAATCACACCGGAGACGGTGAAGATGCGGCCGTAAATGCGTTGCGCGCGCTTAATCATGCCGATGATCGAAGAGAACTCACCCACCTGCAGCTTGCCCAACAGGGTGGATCGATTGCGGATACGCGGATTACCCGTGACCGAACCCACCCGCGCGCCGCTCAGCATGTGCGACATCAGCCAATGGGTCGCGTATTCATCCAGCAAGGCATCACCATCGACGCACACCAGGAACTCTCCACGTGCCGCCATGGCCGCCATGCGCAGGCCCATGGCCTTGCCCTGGTTGCTGGAAAAATGAATCACTCGCAGCCGTGGCACTTCGGCTTGCAAGGCATCCAGCAGCGCGCCGGTGTCATCGGTGGAGCCATCGTTGACCGCAATGATTTCAAAATCGGGATAGCGCTGGCCGTTCAGATACATGATCGTCTCTCGCACCTGCGCGCCTTCGTTATGGCAAGGCACGATCAAGGTCACTAACGGATAACTGGACAACGCCGGCGGCTGTACGCGAATCGGCCGCTTGCGCTCCCAGCGCAGGTAATAGATCAGGCTGCCGCTCATCCAGGTCAGCGACATGACCAGCGGATAGTAGAAGGCGTAGCTCAACAGCGCATTCATGATGTCGTGCATAGGCTCTTCTCAGCGTTCCGGGTACGGATATTCGGCGGCCGAAATGTATGGCCGAATGGCTTCCAAAGCCGGATGACCGGTGATGAAGTTATCCGGGTAATAGCCCAGATGCCTGACACCTTGCGCCTGCAAAAAGCGGATCCGCCGGCCCAGCTCCGTATCGGGCACCGGCTTGTTGCCGTTACGCCAATCCACGGTCGCCAGCTCAAACAGCGTGCGGTCCAGCCCTTTGGGTTGTGCGGCGACCGCAGCCACCAGCCGACGAAACCAATCATCGCTGGCAGGCAACTTGTCCAATTGCGGCATCGCCATCAGCGCGGTGTAGTCATAAGCCGCATTGAAGGCCGGCAGGCTTTGCGCGAACCAGGCTTCGGCCGCCGGCTCGAGCACCGGCCGAGCATAAATATTGCGCGCGGTTTTTATTTGCGTGCGCCACTGCCGCACGCGGGCGGTCAGTTCATGGGTAAAGTCGATCAGATACTGCGTGCGCTGCACCGCGGTGCTGCCGGCCAGCGGCCCTAGTGCGTCGGTATCGCGAATGTAGGCGTCGTCGGAAAACAGTAGGCCATCCAGCGCCGCGTGAGTCGCCAGATCTTCGTAAACCTCGCCTATCATTTTCCGCACCGCCGGGTCCCATGGCGCCAAGCGGAAGTGATCGCCATCGTTGGCCGCGCCGGGCTTGCCCAGCGTGGTCAGCGCCGTGGCGTGCGGAAAGCGAAACGCCAGCACCGGCATCCAGGCCAGCACCTTGACCCCGGTACGCGTGCGCAACTGCCAGGCTACCCGCGAAAATAAGTCTGCCCGCATGGGCAGGTGGCGGTTGGGGAAATACACCGCATCGGCGACGCCGTCGCCGTCCGGATCGGCATAGGCTTGCAACCAGACCTGGCTGGGGTTCATCCGCTTGATGCGGTCGAGCAAGGCCGAGAGATTCTTCTCTTGCTGCACCGGGTCCGCATCGTAGACATAGTCCAGATCCACCTGCACCACCCGCTGCGGCGTCACCACCAGCTGCTGATAAATCAGCGCGGCCAGTCCATCGATGCCGAGGTTGCCGGAAACCAAGAGCCGCGGGATGGTTTTGTCCGTGCCCAATTCAGGCGCCGCATCGTCAAGGCTGAGTGACACCTTCAAGCCCACTGCGGCGGCTTGCGCCTGGGCCACCAGGTTATAACTGCCATAAGGCCAGACGATGGCACGCGGACGATGGCCGGTTTCATGCTCGATTTCGTCGGCGCTGCGTTTGAAGTCACTGTGCAGGCGAGCGCGATAGGCGGCAACATCCTCATAGCGGCCTCGCTGGCTGTCGTAGGCCAGGCTCAAGGCGGCCGGCATCAGATTGCCTTGCGGATTGGCCACGATCCCCTTGTGCAGGTCATAGGTATGCGAGGCCATTTCCACCAGGCCCGAGGCCTGCATCTCGCGCACCTGATCCCAGCTGACAAAGCACTCACGCCCGCAGGCCTCGCCGTTGTAGTCAAAGCGCGTGCCTTTAGGCATGTCGATCCACGACCCCTCCAGCGCAAACAGCGCGGGATAGCGGTACGCACGCAACAGCGGAAAAACATGGGTATAGAAGCTGACCAGGCCGTCGTCGAAGGTCAGCAACACGGCTTTCTCAGGCAGCTGGCGGCGCCCCGCATTCGCGGCGATGACATCGTCCAGGCTGACCATGTGAAAGCCATTGGCGCGCAGCCAGTCGAAATGCGCAATCAAGTGATCGGTGCTGATGGCGGTGCCATCCAGGCGCCCGGCATCGCGAATGTCATCGCGCACGTCGTGATAATTGAGCACGATCAGCGGCGGCAACGGCGGATGCGCGCCAAGCGGGCCGGTAAGCGCGTCCAGGCGATCGGCGGTCAGGCCGGCAAGCGGCAGCAGCAACGCCAGCCATACGATGAGCCATCTCAGTGAACGCATCGGTCACGCTCCCCAGTGCATCGTCAGATCGAGCATGACGCGGGCGCTGCGTCGGCCATCGTAAGGCTGACTGCCCCAGCTCAGCCCCCAACCAAAGGCGAGCCCGCCCCGTGGGGTGAATGTCTGTCCGTAGCGCGTGCTGAACATCCAGCTGGAACCGAAATGGCGTTCTTGATAGACCCCGGCGGCGATATCGATGCGTTGCTGCCAGGTGCGCTCGTAGCGCTGGCTGAGCATGTTTTCCAAACGGCCGGTCAACAAACCCCAGCGCGCCTGCTGCGGGCTGAAGTACGGTACGTCGCTGCGGCTGTTACGTGAGCTACCCACTTGCACGCCCCCATCCAGGCTCAGGTAAGGCGAGGTATGCAGACGCTGGATCACCTCGGCCTGCCAACCATTGCGCTGATTGTTATCACTGAAAAGATCGCGAGACGCGCTCAATTTGGCCGAGGTCAACTCGCTGGCCCGCCACTGCACTTGCACGTCCAGCGAGTGCGCCGTAATGCCGTAATAATTGGCACGCAATGGCACGTCTTGGTCGCCGCTGGAGCTCCAGTCGGCATTGAACGTCAGGTAATCGCTGGGAAACCATTTCACGCCGGCCTCGACTGCCGTGCGCGAGGTACGACTGCCAAGCCCGGGTAGCACCTGCACATAGGCCTCCAGCCCGCGGGCGTAGCCGATCACGCCGAGGCCCAAACGATCGCGTTCGGTATGGCCTTCTTGTAGTGACGCGCCAGCCAACCGGGTCAAGCCGTAGATCCGCCAGTGATCGTCCAGCAGCGGGCTTTGCAGTTTGGCCTGGGTCTCATGATCGTAGTCGCCGAAATTGGGCGCGCCGCCCTGGCCACGGTCGTGCTCGAAATCGAACTGCCAGCCACGCTGGCGATCCCATGCATCGCGGGTCAACAGCACGTGTTTATCGCGCGGGATCACCGCCTCCACGTCTTGCAGGGAGGGCTCAACTCGCGAAAAATCATTCAGTTCGCGCCAATCCTCGATGGCGCTCAGCCTTACCCTGGCATCGTCCGGGTCGATACCCGCCGCGGTAATCGCCGAACGCTCCGAACGCCGTGGCCAGCCACGCGCCCGTTCCACATCGGCCATTTCGCGCCATAGCATGGAATTCATCGGCGCCTGCGCCAGCATGGCGTCAATGCGCTGCCAGGCATCGCGGTACAGCCAGGCGTCCTTGCGGATCAGCGCGGCGCTGATATCCGCGTCGATTTTATGCGGGTTGATCACCGGCACGGTCGAGCCGTGTATCGGCCGCCACGCGGGTTCGGCGGCCGCCGTCTGGTCAATCGAGGCGACCGCTTGTCGATAGTGGCCGGCTTCGACATGGGCGTACATCAAGCCGATATGCGGGTCGACTTGATCGTCAGGGTACGGCCCGGGCTCGTGCTTGATGCTGTCTTCGTACAACGCCATCGCCTGCTCAGGCTGACGCTGCTGCAATAACGCATCGGCGACCGGCTCATCCGCATACCAGGGCAATGGCTTGCCGGCCTGCAACATCGACTGGTATTCGCTCACGGCAGCGGCACTGCGAGAGGCCCGGTCGTAGGAAACCAAACGATCGACACGAGCCCGCGCAGCCACCTCCGGAAAGTGCTCACCGTATCGCGCCAGGGTGTCGTCCATGGTGTCGACGGCATGGTCGGCTTCGATATACGGGTGGCGCGAATCGGCAGGCATGGCGCTGGCCCAGCGCGTCTGATGCGTAGCCAGGTCGGCCTCCAGGTCAGCCATTTCCTGCGCTGGCAGCGGCGGATCGAGCTGCCGTGCTAATTGCATGGCCTGAGCCGCGGCACCCAGCTCGGACAACAGCCTGACCTGCAATTGCAGCGCCTGGGCGTCGTTGGGCCAGCGCTGCAGCAGATCGCCGCAAAGGGCGAGTGCCTGCATCCGCCGACCCGCCGCGCGCTGCGACTGCGCCGCGGCCAACAGCTGCTGGCGCACGGCGCCATCCGCAACCGGGCTCCCCGCATGCACCGGCCACGCACAGACCAGCGTCAGGCCCAGGATGAGCTGGCGGTACCATGTACGCGGGACTGACGGAGTGCGTCCTGACATAGCTGATTCCAAGGTTCGAAACGTATGCAAGGCTCATCCCTGGGGTGGATTCAAGCGCAGAGATCGAGCGGATTTCAGCCAACGAACCCAGGCTGGAGACTACTCCCTCCCAACGTGATGACCGCGCCACGCATCGCATCAAGCTGGCGCAAGTCAATCGTCAGGCTGGGCATAGCCGGCCTCGGCCAGACATAGGCCAGCGACGCCACAGGCTGAGGGCCTGTTCGCCGCACTTTATTTCACTTCCCCCGAGATGACCGGCCTGCTGGCGGTCATGCCCCCCTGGGGCGAAAGTGTCGCCATAGCACCAGACCACGGGTATCAGAAAATTCCTAGAAATGACCTCATTCGCACATGGCCCCCCTTTCGCAAGGGAGAGTGGCTCATGCGGCTTGAGCGGCATGACGACCTCCCAACCCGGATAGCTCTGAGGTTTTAAAAACGCGACATCGCTCAGTTGCTTTTGCCCGGCTTATTGCAGAAGCTGGCCTCGGCGGATCAACCGTTCGGAGCCTTATCTGGTTGCTGTACCCCCGGTTGCCATGACCCAAGGAGTGCCCTTGCCAAAGACCGAGCTCACACTTGCAGGCGCATTTCTGGCGCTGCATGCCGTGGTCATTGCGATGTTTCCGCAACACGCCATGATGGTTTCCTATCCCTTCTTGATCGCCGCGCCGCTGCTGGCTACGGCGACCATGCTGCGCCGCTGCTTTATCGACGGCTTTGCGCTATACAAGGGCTGGATTCTTGCCGCGATAAGCATGCTGCTGTGGACCCTCGGCATGCTCATGAGCGCGGGTGCCGAGCTGCTTTTGGACACGCACAATCTGACCCCGGCCGTCATCATGCTGGTCTATATCCAGTACGGCGTGCCGATTACTTACGCCGCCTCCGGAGCGCATGAAGAGCGCGAATCGGTCATCGTGCGAATCACCGATGCGGTGATGGCGATGACGCTCGGCGGCATGTTTTACCTCTACACCTTTTCACTGGCCAGCCTGCATGGGCAAACCGACGCCCATAACGCACAGCGGGTCGTCTTGATGTTCGATCTGGAAAATCTGTTTCTCGCCGTCTGCTGCACGATTCGCTATTTGGCTGCCGAGAGCTACCAGGCGCGGCGCATGTTTGGCGTATTGACGATTTATACCGTCAGCTATCTGGTGGCGGCGCTCTACTACAATCACGTACTCGCGCTCGATGAAGCCCATGCCGGAAGCTATCCGGCACTGTGGGTGATTGAAATTCCGTTCTTGCTGGCTGCCGCGTTTGGCTGGCGCGGCGCCGTCTTTACCGGCTTCACCTCACCGCGACTGCAATGGATCCGTATCGTCCGCAGCGGTAGCCCGCTGATGCTGGCCTTGGCTGTGCTACTGACTTCCCTGCTGGTGCTGCAAATTCACTTTTATGTCGCGGTGGCCGGGATCGTCATCGCGCTGATCGGTTACGGCTTGCGCAGCACCTTGACGCAGGCGCGCCATATCGAAATGGAAGACGCCTTGCGCCACGACCGTGACGAACTGGAAGACATGGCGCTGGAGGACAGCCTGACCCAGACACCCAACCGCCGCGCCTTCGATCTCGCCCTGCATCGCGAATACGCCCGCGCTGTGCGTACTGGTCAGCCGGTGGCCCTGCTGATGATCGACATCGACCATTTCAAATGGATCAACGATCGTTATGGCCACCTGACCGGCGATCATTGCCTGCGCACGATCGCCACTGAATTACGCAAGGTTTTGCGCCGACCGACCGACCTGCTAGCCCGCTTTGGCGGCGAAGAATTCTCGCTGCTGCTGCCCGATACCGACCTGCCCGGCGCGCAAGCCATAGCGGCACTGGTCAATGCCGCGGTACGCAAACTGGCCATCGCCAATCCCGACAACCTCGACGGCATCGTCACCGTCAGTATTGGCGTCGCCATTTCGCTGAAAAATGGCGAAGAAACGCCGATCGATCTACTGATGCGCGCCGATAAAGCGCTTTATCAAGCCAAGCACAATGGCCGCGATCGCGTCGAATACGCCGACATGCCTGAGGCAAACGCCTAGTCGATCAAGCCTCGCTCGATAACCTGCATCGCCATCGCCTGGCGTTAAGGTGTTCCGCGTCGGTCTGGGCGCAAACAGATCAGCGGCACGACACCGGCAATCGCTCTAACTGGTTATGGATGGCTAACGCCATTTCTTGTTGTACCACCGCCGACTGCAACACGCTGGCCGCGGGCCCAGGCGACCGTTGCAACACGGCAGCGCAGGTATCCACCACCAGATGCCTGCGCGCATCGGCGCGTAAGCGCCCGCACTGCCAGGCACGTTCGACCCCGAGCGGCAATACGGCATAACCGATCGGCGTGCATGGATCGTCACTCCGCGCATGCAAATCCCGCCCTGCAAACTCGCTCGGCACCTCATCGCTGGCGGGGTCGAAATAACTATCGGGAAACGCCGCGGCGTAGCCAGACGGGTCTAGCCGCATCCGGTACTTGCCGATCGCGATATGCAAGCTCCGACCACACGGCGCCATTGCCGCGAGATGGCGCAAAAGCCCGTACAGTTTTGGCCGCAGCTCGGGCTGCTCAATCAACACGGTAGACGCACCGAGCAGCACCGGCAAACGAGCCTGCATCACCATCCGGGTGAGGTCATGGGCATGCAGCGGCTCACAACGACTTCGTATGCTGCTCACCAGTAGAAAACTCACATCGCGGACAAAATCATCGTGACTAAGCATGGCCTCGGCGATGCGATCTCGCGTGGCCGGCGGCAGCATATCGCCCGCATCGATATCCAGCGGTAATGGCGCCGCCAAGGCTTGAGGCAAAACAGCCGTCGGCGACACGCCCTGCGTCGCCGGGCGATCAGGTTGCCTGCCGATGCGCCACACCAGGCACAAGCCGATCAACACGATGAGCAGGGCCAGCAACCGCAGGCGTGCACCGGTCATTCGACGAACTCAAGCAGAATGACGATGCGTGGGCTCCCAACGCGGAAAGGTGTCCATCATCCACGACCAACTTTCAGGACCGGCCAGAAGTTCTTCATCGCGCAGCAGGCAACGGTCAAGCTCAACGCGAATCTCCCGCTCAGGCAGATCGACGCCGATCATCACCAGCTCTTGCCGGCGATCGCCGTAGGTCGCATCCCAGATATGCTGAAGCGCATGGCGTTGCTGCGCATCGGGCAATTCGTTTTCAGTGGGCGGCTTGACGGCGAGATCCGATGCCACAAACGGCTTGGTCACCGGCTCATCAAGGCGGTATCGGCTGGCCCACCAGTAACCGGCCGCACGGACCTCGGTGGAGCCACCGACAATAGCCAGTTCGCCGACCCGGTCCATCCGGCTGGCCAGCCAGAAAAAACCTTTGGCACGCAAGATGCCTGGGATACCCAGCGTCAAAAGACGCTGCCATCGAACCGGATGAAACGGGCGCCTGGAGCGATAGACGAAGCTGGTGATGCCATAGGCTTCGGTCTCAGGTGTATGCACCCCCATCAGCTCCTGTACCCAACCCGGTGCATGCTCTGCGCGCTGATGATCGAAAAGCCCGGTATCGAGTACATAATCCAGCGGCACTTGGCCAAAGCTTGCTTCTATCAACTTGGCATCGCGATTCAGCGCGCGCAGCACGCGCTTCACTTCGCGCTGTTGTGGCTGATCAAGCTGATCGCATTTGTTGATTACGATGACATCGGCAAATTCAATTTGCTCGGTAAGCAAGTGCACCAAGGCGCGTTGATCGCCAATGCCCGCCGTTTCGCCGCGATCTGCCAGCATGTCTTGCGAACAGAAATCGGTGAGAAAACTCAGCCCGTCCACTACCGTCAGCATGGTATCCAGCCGTGCGACGTCAGACAGGCTGAAGCCCTGCTCGTCGCGTACCTGAAAAGTGGCGGCCACCGGCATCGGCTCGGAAATCCCGGTCGCCTCGATCAGCAGGTAATCAAAACGGCCCGCCGCCGCCAGCCGCTGCACCTCTTGCATCAAATCATCGCGCAAGGTGCAGCAGATGCAGCCATTACTGAACTCGACCAGGGTCTCTTCGGTGCGACTGAGCGCAGCGCCGCCATCGCGAATCAAGGCGGCATCGATATTGATCTCACTCATGTCGTTGACAATCACCGCGACGCGCCGATGCTCACGATTGCCCAGTACATGATTGAGCAGAGTGGTCTTGCCGGCGCCGAGAAAACCCGACAATACCGTGACAGGAAGACGTTGCTGCATAGGCTTAGGATCCTTTCATGATGTTCTGATGCCAGGCCGCGCCGTCATGAACGCACAGCGATTCATTCAAAGGCACGGCGCAGGTTTTGCTGGGTGTCGTCGCTGTATGTTTCCAGGCGCGCGGACTGCATCGCATAGGCGGACGAGGCCATGCTGTTTTCGGTGGTTTCGATACGTAGCGTGCCCTTGAGCCAAAGCGGATCCCATAACGACGGGGTTTCGATGGCTTGCGCCAGCACCACGTGCACGATCATGTTTGGCGGCGGGGGCGGCACATGGATACAGGCGCCATAAAACGGCACAAAAAAGAACTCCGTCATGCGACCGTGGCTATCGGTTTCTAGCGGCACGACATAGCCGACCAGTTTGACCTTGCGGCCAGCCAGCCCGCTAACCGTGTGCAGCGTCCCCAACTGTTTACTGCGCTGGTTACCGATGTGAACCACCGGCGGCTCATGCTGCAAGATCTCGTAGTCTTGCTTGGGCAACATGTCGTCCCACTCAAGCTCGGCATAGCCATCGTTATCTGGCAGCGGCAACGCGTCTTCTTCTGCAGCACCCGGCTTTACCGGCGGCTTGCCCTGCGAAACATTTAAACCCTGCGCCGCGAGAATGCCTTCCATCGCCGCTCTTGCCCGCCCGGCATCGGCAGCGGCCTGGGCACGCGTCAGACCCTGCTGCGCGGTGCTCGCCGATGAAGCCGGCATCTGATCGGACGAATCGCGATGCGAACACGCCATCATCGTGGCGGCCGACAGCAACAGTCCCATACCCCATAAGTAGCGCGGCATCTTCATAGGCGAGTCTGCAGGCCGTCGATCAGCGATCGGCGATAGGCAATCCATGCAGGAACGCAACCGGCCAACAAGGCCATGCCCAGCACCGCGCCAAGCAGCATCCATTCGGACGCAGATAACCCACCTAGCGATAAGGCAATGCCCAAGTGCTCGGCGATGGGCGCGCGCGCCAGCGCCAGCACGCCATACATAAGCGCCACACCGAGAAGCACACCGCCACTGGCCAATACGGCCGCCTCAAGTAGCAGCAGCAGAAACACCGTGCCCGCCGAGGCACCGACCGCGCGGAGTATCGCCATTTCGCGGCGACGCTCGTTCAGCGTCGTCAACAGTGCCGTAAGCATGCCGAACAAACCGACCAGCACCACCAGAAAACTGATCGCCCGCAGCGCGTTTTCGGCGCTGCCGACCAGCCCCCACAATTGCTGCAAAGTCACCCCGGGGAGAATCGCCAGTAACGGCTCGTCCGGGTAGTCGTTAATGGCGCGCTGTACGGCAAAAACCGCCAGCCGCGACTTCAGCCCGATTAAACCTGCCGTAATGTCCGTGGGCGTCAGGTCCATCTGCCGTGCCTGCCCCGCGCTGACCCGCCTGCCTGGCAGGCGCATGCCCGATTGCCAATCGACATGCACCGCGGTGATCGCCTGCACACTGATCGCCACCGTTTCATCCACCGGCGTGCCGGTAGGCGCAAGCACGCCGACGATGCGAAACGGTTTGTCTGCGTGCAACATCTGCCGTACATCACCGGCGCCGTGCGCGATGACAATGCTTTGACCCAGGCGGTAGTTCAACTTGGCCGCCACTCGCGCCCCAACCACCGCATCGTACAAATCGTCGAAGGCGTGGCCTTCGGCAAAGCGCAGCGCCGCGCCATCGGCATAGCGGTAACGGCTGAAGAATTCACCCGATGTACCCAGCACGCGAAAACCACGATGCGAATCGCCGAGTGAAATCGGCACCTCCCAAGCCACCTCGGGCAAGGCTGCGATGTCCTGATAGCTCTTCCAGGACACATTACTGGTGGCGTCACCGACATGGAAAATGGCGTACAAAAGCAAATTCACCGGCCCCGAGCGCGCACCGACGATCAGATCGGTGCCAGACACCGTACTGGCGAAACTGCTGCGCGCTTCGTGACGGAGCCGCTCGACACCGAGTACGAGCAACACGCTTAGCGCCATGGTCAGCACGGTAAGCGTTACCGCGAAACGCCGCTGACGCATGCTGTGGATAGCGGTCAAAATGCGATGCCAACGACGCATCGTGACTGACGAACACCAGGCTGCTTTGGTAACGCGAGCACTGCTCCAACAGCAAGCAGACAAAGGCATTCCGTGCATCGGTATCCAGTGCCGAGGTCGGCTCATCGGCGATGATCAACTCGGGCGCACCGATAAGCGCCCGTGCAGAAGCTACGCGCTGCTGTTGTCCGACACTCAGTTCATTCACGGTACGACGAGCCAGCGTCGCGGTGTCCAGCCCCAGGGCTCGCAGCAAATGCTCAGCTTCGGCACGCGCCGAATGCCGTGTACTGGCCTGCCTGGTACGACGCGCGGAGAAACAGCAACCAAGCAATACGTTGTCGATCAGGCTGAGATAAGGCAGCAGATTGAACTGTTGAAAAATATAGCCGACGTGATCGGCACGAAAGCGATCGCGCCGGGTCGCCCGCAACGCCGAAAGCGGTCGCCCCAGCGCGTGCACGCTGCCCTCGACAGGTGTCAGCACACCGGCCAGCAAGCCCAGCAAGGTGCTCTTGCCGCTGCCGCTGGGGCCGCAGACGAATACACGCTCACCACGCGCCACTTCAAAATCGGGCAGGTCCAGCATGTCGCCCTGCCCGCCCCAGGAAAAACGCAAGCCACGACATGCCAGCAGTGGATTGGGGACACTGCTGCTCATGGCATGAGGTCAACGCGGTGCTGCCCCGCCTGCAAGATCTGTTGATCCTGCCGGCTGGGCAGTACCAGGTTGACCACGACCTCTCGCGTTTCAGGAAAATGCTCCAGCAAGTTGACCTCAAGCTGCTTTAGCTGTGCAGGCAGCTGGCAGTGGTACCGATAGTGCGCGTGGATCTCGGTGTGATCGTTGCCGCCATCGGCAGGTTGGTCGCCGCGGTCATAACCGTGCGGCTCGACCTTCGCTTCAAGCAAGCTGCAAGCGCCATCGCGGGCAGGTATCAGCCAGCTCGCCGGTGACTTCAACAAAGCCAGGGCAGCATCCAGCCGTTGATGCTCTGCGGGCGTAGCAGGCGGATGTTCGAAGCCGACCATATTGTGGCCAGGGGCGGCCAAGGCGATTTCAAGCGCACTGCCTTCGAGCACCACATCGAGATTCGACACACCATGCACATGCGGACCGTACTGTCGCCACGCGCGAGCTTGCGTACTGGACGCAGCGAGTACGGACAAGCCGAGTCCGAGGATGCACGCTGTGCTAGTCCATTTCATCATCAGGTCATCGTTGATTGGAGTGTCATGCCGCCGCAGACGACGTGACTTATCGGCCAGCCGGAGTGACTGGCGCCAGTCCGAGCCGGGGATATCGAGCCTGCGACCGGATGGATCGCTGGCTCGCCTGCTCAGTCCATGCCGGCTAAAGCCAGGCCTATAAAAACGCGCTGGATTATCGGTGGCCGTTGATCAGCTCATCCGCCAGCAACGGTAACTTATAGACTTTGCGCACTGCCTCGACCAAGGCTGCGGTGTCCACGGCAACGGCTCGGTTATTGCTGCTGTCGTAAGTGAAGTCGCCACCGATAGAGTGGATATTGCCGTCGAAAATCAGGCCTACCGCGCGGCCTTCGCGATCAATCACCGGGCTACCTGAGTTGCCGCCGATGATGTCGTTGTCAGTGACGAAGTTCATCGGGGTAGTCAGATTCAAGCTACTTTTCGCCTGCACCCAGCTGTCCGGGAGCTTGAACGGATCGGCACCAGTGGCACGCGCATACAAGCCATTGAAGTCGGTAAACGGCGGCACCGGCTTACCGTCTTCGTTCCAGCCGGCCACCTTGCCGTAGGAAAGACGAAGGGTAAATGTGGCGTCGGGATAATTGGCCGTACCATCGCGCTCGAAGCGTGCCCTGGCAATGGCTTCATCAGCCTTGCTGGTCGGTGCCTGCACTTCGGCTTCATATTGCTTGCGCACGGCAGCAGCCTGTGGCTCGATCTGGCGGGCAAATACAATCATCGGGTCCGTGGACGCGGCGATAGCTTTCGCCCCACCGTCCCAAAGCTGCTTGCGTACCGCCGGGTCGGCCAGCTTGGTACCGCTGACCAGCGCCTGCGCGAGTTGATCGGGCGATTGCTTGCCAAGCACCTGATGCACGAAAGCATCGTCCGCACCGAGCCGCTGGCGCATTTTTTCCATCGCATTGCGATAAGCCGGCAGGCGTTCGCCATCGGGCTTGGCACGTTCGGCGGCACCACGCACCAAGGTGCGTGCGTTATCGAACAACTGTGTACCCACTCCAAAACCACGGCCGCCCTGGATCATGCTGTAACGGCCTTGCAACTCCTTGCCGCGCTGCTGAGCCTGCTGCAGCTCGGCCCAGGGATCGCCGTATGTGGCCTTGCGCGCAGGGTCGGCGGCAATCCAATCGCGCAATGAAGCATCTTGCTGCTGCTTGCGCTGCGCGAAATCGGCGTCGCTCAAGGTATCCAGCCAGCCGGAGAAAACCTTGAGCGAGTTATCCAGGCCGAATAGCAGATCCTGCGCCTCCTTGGCCTGCTGTGAACCCCCGCGGGTGTATTGCCATAGCACGCCGCGCAGCTCGGACAGGTAACCGAATGACGGCGTCAGCGTGTAATTGCGCATCGCCGAGAGCTGTGTCCACGGTGTGTCGCGCTGGGTCGAGCCGGGATTGCCGACCACGAATGTCATGTCGCCAGCCTTGGGCCCCTGCGGGTTGAACTTGAGGAATTGCGGCGTCTTTGCCGGCTTGCCATCGAGGTAGGCGCGGAAAAACGTCACGTCCAGGTCATAGCGCGGAAAGTTGAAATTGTCCGGATCGCCGCCGAAAAAAGCGACGCTTTGTTCCGGCGCGAAGACCAGGCGTACGTCCTGATAACGGCGATATTTATAAAGCGCATAACGGCCACCGTGATACAGCATGACCACATCGCAACGCCAGGTCTTGGCATCGCCGGCTATGCAGGATTGTTCGAGTTTGCTGCTCACCGCACGCTCGGCCTTGATGCGATCGGCGCCGCTCTTCCCAGCGGTGGCCGCGCTTACCTGGGCGGTGACATCGGTCATCGAATCCAGCTGATTCAGTTCGACATCCGGGCATTTCGGTTCGTCTTCCTGCTTCTGCACACTGAAGCCATCAGACATGTAGTTCTTGCCCTTTGCCGATAGCTGCGACAAACAGCTATTGGCGCAGTGATGATTCGTCATCACCAGGCCATCGGCCGAGACGAACGAGCCGGAGCATCCTTCCGCCAGCCGCACCGCGGCATGCTGCACCAGATCGATCCATGATTGACTCGGCGTAAAACCGTAGTGCTGCTGCATTTGCGCCACCGGCAGATGATCCAGTGTCCACATGCCTTCATCGGCGGCGGCCGATCCCGCCGCAAAGACCAGCGCGCCTGTCAGCGCCAGAGCCATCATTTGCTTCATGTGTGCCATCCCGATGCATGAAAGCCCGCGAAGCGAGCTGGTGAGTAATGCAAACGAGTATCCGAGCAATGTTATAACATAACAACATGACTTATGACCTGGCCCGGCGAGCCAAGGCATACCAGCCCCATCCAGCCGCCCCAGCCCGCCGGCGATGAGCACAGTGCTACTCCTCAACCACAGCTTCCGTGATGTATGGCTCACAGCCTATGCTCATCGTAATCACCTGCTCGATCGAATCTGGATGACGCACGGCGCTCCAGCCTTGCGTAGATAAAGTGATCGATCCGTCGTCGCATCATAGGCATCGGCGCTACTCGGCAAGTTTCTTCGCAACGCGACGACAGTCCTACAGCCTTTATCGATCACGCCGAAGTACCTCGGTGCATCCAAGTCGATCCCGTGGTCAATCGCGCTTCGAGTGTGATGGCATAAAGCCATGGCCGTCCATGTGACCAGTCGCTGGGTTTAGATCGATCACCCATCTTTCGTGAAGATACCCTCACAAGATTTTCTGCCCAAGCCGTCAAAATCGCCTAGTACGACACCGAAGCAGACGCTATGGTGATGCCCGCCGAACTCTCGCATACCAGGTGTTATCGGGCGCTCACAGGGTATGTGCCGTAACGGGTAAATGCGCCTGGTGCAACGGGAGTGAATCGCATGAACAAAGCGCTAGTAGGGATTGCCCTGATCGTGGTCGCGTTGTCGGCAAGTGCCAGCGGTGTACGTCACGCCAGTCCATTAGCCTTTAACGAGCATCCGCCTGCATGCTTGCCAGGCCAGACCTTATTGCCGATCTACAACGCCGATGGCGTCATTGTAGGTTGGATCTGTGCAGGCAACCCAGATAATCAGCCGTAAGCACGCCGATGAAAGGCAGCCGCAGATCTGTACATGACACTGCGGCCGCCGCCATGGCTACCCACTCACACTCATCGATGAGCACGACATGCCGCCCGTCGCCGACGGCGAGTCGATGCCACTGCCGACACTCGCAAATACGTACGCCAAGGCTCACTGGTCAGGCTTTCGAACCAGCCTCCGTTGGAACTGCCATGAGTACCGAGAACTCGCATCCATGAGATTGACGTACCAGACCGATTACGCCTTGCGCCTGCTTATGTTTCTGGCGGTTCAAGGTAATCGGCGTTCGTCGATACATGAGGTGGCTGAGCATTACGGCATCTCAGAGAATCATCTGATGAAAGTAACCCAGCGCCTCGCTGCCCTCGGCTATGTCGATGCCCTGCGAGGTCGCGGCGGCGGCCTCCGATTGGCGAACACGCCGGTAGATGTCCCGATCGGCCTGATCGTCCGCGCCGTCGAGCCCGACTTCGCCCTGGTCGAATGCTTTGGCGGAGAAAACAGCTGCCCGATTACCCCAGTCTGCCAGCTGCGCCATGTGCTTGATGAAGCGCATACGGCCTTCCTTCATGTGCTGGACGGCTACACCTTGAAAGACCTGGTGGCGCGACCCGCCGCATTGCGCGGCGCACTGGATCTGGTGACGATTACCGATGCGTGATCAGGCGATGCCCGCCCTGAAAAATTCGACGTGATACGCGCATCCGCCACACCACCTACGAGAAGATCCGGAAGCTCCGTCTATCGAACTGGCTGGGACGCGGACACCCGGCCCCAGCCACTAAAGACTTACTGGTATTCGACGCCATTGACTACAACGTAGCCCGCCGTCCGCCAGCTCGAGCTGGTTCCGTGGTGGGTCCAATCGATACCCTGGCTGGAATCGTTGTCGTAGTAGTAACGGCCACGCACGGTGACATTGTCACCCACGGCAACCCACGGCCATGCCGGCGCGTTCATCTGATCGAGATCCGAGACGATCTCGATCACCGAGTTAGGTGCAACCTGGACCAGAAAATAACCATGCCAACCGCTGCGGGTTTTTTTCTTCGGGTAGACGAAGGTCACCGTGCCGCACACATTTTCCGCGACGTCCTGGCTGAGCTGACCGTTTTCGAACAATTGCTGATCGCTGAGAAATTGATTGTCATCGCAAGGGAACGTCGACGCATGCTTTTCCGCGCCTGGCGTAGCAGCATGACTGGCCGATGGGCCGAGCAGACTCAAGGCAAACACACCGGCCAACGCAACGGATACGTATAGAGGTTTCATGGATATCCTTTCTCGTGAATGGAAAAGCGCTGTATCAATCGTTACATCGATACGGCGCGATCTAGGCAATGTGCAATCTGCCGCCCCTGCTCGGCCAGCGGAGTCTCCGACCGAACGATGTCATGCGCATGACGACGCAAACCATCGCGCCGTCATCATGGTCCGAACAAATATCCAGATTGCGTGAATGCCCTCGCCAGCACGCAAGGCACGCCGCGATAGCTATCACATACGCTTCACATCGCCGTGTTGGACATTCGAAAGAACTGCATGCAATGCAAATCGCATCGCGATGAACTTGCGTTTCATGCTGACGCCTAGCGTGGATTGGACCCATCCACGGTCCTCGTCGACAAAGTATCTGCGAGCTTTATAAGCGCGGGCATCGAAACTTCTTTTCGCTGGTTTACGCGGCAGCACAACGGCGCCGCCAACTGGACGGCGTTTTAAACAATAAATAAGACTTACGACGACTCTTCACTGATCTATCACGCCATAATTTATTAGATATTATTTATAGCTAACCTCATCACAAAATAATCACGTTACAAACACCAAGATAAAGTTTAAAGCCATTAATTTCTGTAACGCACCAATAAACGGCCGATCTAAGGCCGGGCATGGGTGAAATTTACGAAATCGCTCCCATCGACATAAGGAGTAGTCATGGTCATACCGTCAGAGCAAGAGTTCCTCGAACTCATCGTCGACACGCTCAATCTAGACAACGATATTGAGATCACGCCCGAGACCCCCTTGTTTGGCGGTGAGCTCGATTTGAACTCGATTGACGCACTCGAAATCGGCGCCGTCATCAATCAACGCTTCAAGGTCGAATTGAAGGTCGATGACGAAGCGACCCGGCAAGCCTATGCCAATGTTCGCAGCCTGCATGCCTTTGTGGCGGCAAAAATGCTAGCGAAGAACGAAGCCAGGGAAGCCAATGCCGCCTGAGCCGAGTGAGTTCGAATACGTAACGGCCATCGCCAAGGATCACCCCGCGTCCAACGGTCATTTCGTCGGTAACCCGATTATTCCTGGCGCGGTGATCATGGAGCATGTGCGGATTGCCTTCGCGCAATTTCGCGGCGACCTGCATCTCAAGCGCATGACCAAAGTGAAGAACTTATCCGTTTTAAAACCGGGTAACACACTCACCGTCAGGATCCGCAGCAAAAGCGAAGAAAGCTTTAGTTTCAGCTGCCTGGACTGTGACGACACCGAGATTGCCGCGGGATCTTTCCATTCGACGCCGCTGGCTGCGACAAGGCAGTAAAACTGGCAGCGTATTGGCCATGGCGGTTATTGCACTCTCGGTACATCAACATCGCTTCGGCGATGGCCGTTGTGGGCGCATCGGCCGCATGACAAACGAATCGCGCGTACAAAGTTGTTGGAGTTCTTAGGACATGGCGATTTTACCGACCTACGTGACCGCCTATACGCTCACGAGTGCCCTGGGCGTGGGAAATACAGCAACGCTCAGTGCCATAAAAAACAAGACTGGCGGCTTGCGCGAACATTCGATGGGAGAACTTGGTCGCACCTGGTTCGGCTTCGTCAACCCCGAGGCTTTGTATCCGATCGAAGGCGATCTGGCCGCCTACGACAACGAATGCAGCCGCATGGCACAGACCGCGCTGCAACAAGACGGCTTTATCGAAGCCGTCGAACGAGCCAAGAAAACCTACGGCAAGCATCGCGTTGCCTGCTTCCTGGGCACGATTACCAGCGGCATCTGTTTTGTCGAAGACGATTATCAAAAGAGCCAGGTCGCATTGGATCTGACCCCGGGAAGCAATTACACCCACGGCGGCAGCCTCGACGCCACCGTGCAGTATGTCCGCAAGAGCCTGGATATCAGCGGCCCTTATGCCACCATCGGCACCGCCTGCTCATCCAGTGCCAAGGTCTTCGCCACGGCTTATCGCTACCTGCAAATGGGCCTATGCGATGCAGCTATCGTTGCCGGGGTGGAATCGTTCAGCGAAACGCTGATCAACGGCTTTCGCTCGCTAGGCGTGTTATCCACCCAGCCGTGCAGGCCCTGGGATGGTGAACGCGATGGCATCAGCATCGGTGCCGCCGCCGGCTTTGCCTTGCTGGAAAAGCAACCGGCCGAAGCCAGTCACGATCCGGCGCCTATCGAGCTGATCGGTTACGGCGAAACCGCCGACGGCTACGACATGACCGCCCCTCATCCGGAAGGCAAAGGCATCGAGGCGGCCATGTTGCTGGCGCTCAAACGCGCAGGCCTCGATGCGAAAGACATCGACTACATCAATGCGCACGGCAGCGGCACGCCGATGAACGACGATGCGGAAGATGCCGCCGTGCATCGCATTTTCGGCGCCCTGGTGCTGGTCAGTTCAACCAAGGGTTGGACCGGTCATACCCAGGGCGCGGCCGGCATTACCGAGGCGATCATTCTGATGCTTGGGATGGAAAACGACCTGGTTCCCGCCAGCCTTAATACCCATGCTGTCGACAGCTCACTCAAATGCAATATCGCTCTCGACAACCAATCGCACCGCATCCGCTATGGGCTGACCAATTCGATGGGCTTCGGCGGCAATAACGCCACGCTGATTTTCGGGAGAACGCATTGAAGCCGCTTTATATCGAAACCATCAGCCTCTATGGTCCGGGCCTGCCGAGCTGGCAGGAGGCGGTCCATACGCTGCTGGCCCCGGAGACCTATCGCGAAGATATCACCGGCCCGCTGCAATCGACGTTTCTTTCCTCCGGCATCAAACGCAAGACCACCCAGCACATGCAGCTGGCCATCCATGCGGCGGACAAAGCCCTGGAAGGCACCGATGCCGACCTCAACAATATCGAACTGGTCTTCGCCAGCTCAGAAGGCGATTTAAATATCGCGCACCACATCTGCTACTCACTAACCCTGGAAGGCAAGCCGGTCTCGCCGACCAAATTCCAGAATGTGATCTTGAATGCCGCCGCCGGACACTTGGGCATTCTGCTGAAGAACACCGCCAGCGCCACCACCGTGACCGCAGCGGCACATAGCCTGGCCGTAGGCCTGCTGCAGTCCTATACGACGTCGCTGACCGAATCGGCACCGATTCTATATGTTGCCTACGACGCGCCGGCGCTATTGAAAATCGACCCGCATGCGACGCCTATCGATCCGTTCTCCGTCGGCTTTCTGTTAAGCCCGCATCCCAGCGAGCGCTCCATCGCCGCGATTCGCTTAAGCCTGCAAAACGGCACCGAAGTCACTCCGATCGAAAATGCCGACCTGTCGCGGGTCAGCGCGCGCTCGTCGACGGCAGGCGTCTTGCCGCTAATGATTGCCCTGGCCAAACAGCAGCGGGATACCGTTGCGCTCGCCTATTCCCATGATCAGGTTCTGAGTGTCGAGGTCACCCCATGCTAGACCTGCCCCAGCGGATGGACACCAAGCAGCTTGCCGCCTTTATTCCGCATCAGGGGCCGATGCTATTGCTTGATTGCGTGGAGTCGTGGGACGACAGCAAGATCGTCTGCAGCGCGACCTCGCATCTGGATGCGAACAATCCGTTGAAGGTCAATGGACGGCTATCGTATATCCATGTGATCGAGTACGGCGCCCAGGCCGCCGCGATTCACCTCGCCATCAACGCTATCGATACTAAAAAACCGATGGTGGGCTACAACAAACTCACCCCGATCTCGTCGGCCTATCTTGCTGTCACGCGCAATTTCAGTTTCGAAGAAGGTTATCTGGATGCCCATCCAAACTCTCGCTTGATCCTGACGTCCGAGGTGATCTTGGTCGGGCCGCGCATTTATCAGTATCACGTCAACGGCACGATCGACGGCAAGACGCTGGCCGAAGGCACGATTTCGCTGGTGACCGATGAAGTCCAGGATTAATCAGACAGGAGGCTGGCCATGCAGACAGCACTGGTAACCGGTGGCAGTGGCGATATCGGCGCAGCCATCTGCATGGAGTTGGCGCAGCGCGGCTTGCATGTCTACGTTCATGCCAACAAAAACCCACAGAAAGCCGAAGCCGTGGCCGGGCAAATCCGTGACCAGGGCGGCAAGGCCGAAGTGATTGTGTTCGACATCAGCGACACTGCCTTGACCCAGCAACTGCTGTCCGAACTCACCGAGCACACCACCATCGATGTGCTGGTCAACAACGCTGGCACGCTTCACGACGTACCGATGGCCGGCATGGAGTTCGAATCCTGGAGCAAGGTCATCAATACGACTTTGCATGGTTTTTTCAATGTCACCCGGCCGCTGCTGATGCCGATGATTCGCAAGCGCAAGGGTCGCATCATCAATATGTCATCGGTCTCCGGCATTACCGGCGTACGTGGACAGACCAACTACGCCGCGGCAAAAAGCGGCTTGCACGGCGCCAGCAAATCGCTGGCCCAGGAGCTGGCGAATCGCAACATCACCGTCAACGTGGTCGCTCCCGGCGTCATCGATGGCGGCATGGCCAAGGGCAAATTCGACCCGGCGCTGCTCAAGGCCATCGTACCCATGCAACGTGCCGGACGCGTCGAGGAAGTCTCGGCCTTGGTCGGTTTTCTCGCCTCCGACGCGGCGAGTTACATCACCGGCCAAATCATCAGTGTCAATGGCGGCATGGCTTAGTTATCAAGGATGTCGCCGCGATCGACCTCGTCAAGCTGCAAACGGATACCAACCCGCGAACCGACTCATCTGAACCTGAAGTTCCACCCATCTTTGAGGACGCTTCCATGACCGCACAAGTGAGGGATATTTTTAACGATCTGTCCTACTACTCACTGTTCGACGTCGCCGAAAAAGCTCGCTGGCTGATGCGCGACGTCGACTGGGAGCATATCGACAAATCCATGGTGACCCCGGCATTGATCGAGATGGTGAAAACGATCACCTTCGGCGAGCTGACCACCTACTCGGCCACTCGCTCGTTCATGGAAATGTTCGAGGACGATATCGACTTTACCCAGTGGCTTGCGGTGTGGCTGTACGAAGAGACCAAGCACCCCCACGCGCTGACCAAGTGGCTGGCGATGAATGGCGTGCAGCTATCGGGCCAATACCTGATGGAAGGCCGCACGATTACCCCGATGACCAAGTCCAGGACGGAGATGCTCACCTTTAACGTCATCTCCGAGATCGTCGCCGGCAATATGTATCTGGCGACCTCGGAAAGCGTGAGCGAACCGGTGCTCAAAGACATCACCGCCAAGCTGGCCAAGGATGAGATGCGCCACTCCGTGGGCTTCGAAAACTACACCCGCCGAACCATCGCCGAAGCCGCCGATCCAGATTACGAGAAAACCATCGTGCTGAGGTCGGCCTGGGTGTTCTTGCAGGGCGATCAGTTCATCAATCATCCGGTATTCGAGACCGTGCGCAATCTCAATGCCATCCTCGGCGATACGGTGATCAAGAAGATCCGCAAACAAATCGTCTCGCGCATCGGCAAGCTTGCCGGCGTGGATATTCCCGAGCCAGAGCAAATCTACGCCGTCTATAGCCAGTTCAAAGCCGACTATCGTGCCAAACGCAAAACCACGCCGAGCAAGCATGCCGACATGGCGGCGGCGGCCGCTATGTGAGTAAGCGCATGGCCCGGCATCTTGGATACCCGTTGTCCGCACGCCTACGGACAACGGGCACTGCTCGTAGCCACGCATGTTGTCCGCGGCACTCGCCAATCCAAGCGTCCGCCGGCTTGCCGGACATGCTCGCCCGAGTCACAGCCACTCGGCGTTATCGAAAGTACCGGCACTCGCAATGCCGCCCCTGCCCTTGACCCACCGATAGGCATCCATGCGGCGCAGCGACGCATGTATGCTCAGCAGCATTGACGCGAACCTGATCTCTGGAGCCCCCTCTGCATGAGCTGTGAATTGGCCTGTGAGCCACTTGATCTGGCCGCTGAGTCACCCATGAAACCCATCTCGAACACCGCATTCTATTGCTGTGGGGTAAGAATGCAGGACGCGCAAAGTGCATATCCCGTATGCGGCGATACCTTTGCAAAAGTTTTCATGGACGAGCGTGGCTTGCAGATTTTCGAGAGCTTCAAAGCCGAGAAAAAAGCCAACGCCAGCAATCTGGCACGCGCGCGTATCATCGACGATCACCTCCGCCGCGCCTTGGCAGCGCACCCCGACCTGCTGGTGGTCACCGTGGGTGCTGGCTTCGACACCCGGCCTTTCCGCCTGCCCGGTGGCAGCTGGCTGGAACTGGACGAGCCGCAAATCATCGCCTACAAAAACCAACGGCTACCGGTAGCCGATAGCCCCAATCCATTGCAACGGATCGCCATCGATTTCTCGACCGGGGCGCTGGCAGAAAAACTGGCGCCGTACGCCAGGCACAGGCCGGTCATCTGTGTGGTCGAAGGCGTGCTGCTTTATCTCGACCCGCCAGCTCGCCAGCATCTTGCTTACACGCTGCGTAGTGCGTTTCCGGCGCATACGCTGATCTGCGATCTGATGACGAAAAAATTCCTGCACAGCTATGCACGATCGGTGCGACGCCGGATCGCCGACCTCGGTGCATCACTGACGGCCGCCGATCGACCCGATCAGCTTTTCACGGCAGCAGGCTATCGCATGCAGCAGGTGACCTCGATCTCGCGCAGCGCGGCAGCCTTTGGGCTATTGAAGGTTCCGCTGTGGATGCTGCGCTTCATGCGCACTCTGTCATCCGGCTACGCGATTTATCTCTTCAAGGCCTGAGGTTCCGCCACTGGCTGTCTAGAGGCACTGAATCAGCGAACCACTCGGCGGCTCACAACAAGCCGCCCGGGTCATCGTCGCTATCGACCTCACCCGCCTTGAACTCAAGCAGGTCGCCCGGCTGGCAGTCGAGATACTCGCAAATACGCTCCAGCGTATTGAAGCGAATACCCCTGACCTTGCCCGACTTGAGCAACGAGAGATTCTGTTCGGTAATGCCCACATGGGCGGCCAGCTCGCGCGACTTCACCTTGCGGCGCGCGAGCATGAGATCGAGATTGACGAGAATAGGCATGGCTTAGACGATCAGCTGATTGTCTTCGGCCAATTGCCCGGCCTCTTCCATGATCCAGGCAATCGTAAAGAACAAGGCGCCAATCATGGCCAGCCAGACATCGGAACTGTCGACAGCAAAGCTGATTGTCACCGGCGCGGGCGTATGCGGTGTAAGCAGGCGTGCGATGACGATTTCAATCGCCGGCAACAGGCAGCTCGCCAAGGTGCCCGACAGCAGCGACAGTGCAAACACGCGCAGATGGCGTACGGCGCGTGCGCTGAAAAATTCGCCCTGCTCGAACAACCGCATCAAACGCACCAGTCGATAAAGCCCGGCAAGAAAAATCAGCGAAACCAGCACGCTTTGAATCAGCGCAAGCATGGGCCGCTGAAGCAAATCGTCCGATACCGACAGATTGAGCGCGATACCACGAGCCGCGTGACTGCCCGCACCAAGCCAGGCCAACGCCAGATTCGCCGCCACTACGGCCAGCATCATCGCAACAATGACATAACGTAGCCAGCGGGCTTTTCGCTTGGCTTTAACACAATCAATATTTATCATCAAGTAACCAAAGTTTACTGTAAAACAGTAAACTTTTCTCCTAATGTGGCAACCTTGCGCACCATGTAGGAAATAACCGTGATCTGCAAGCTGTTGCCGCTAGGCATCGCACTGATGCTTGGCTTGAGTGCCCCCTTATACGCATCGGCCAACCCTTCCAGCCCCGACCCACGCGCCATCTTTGCCGCGATGAAAGCCGCCAGCGGCGGCTCGCGTTGGGATGCCATCGGCGAACTCCATTACGAGGCCGAAACCCTGCAGGGCGGCATCAAGGGACACAGCACCGTACGCGCCGATCTGCGCAGCGGTCGCAACGCCATATTCACCGACACCGGCGGCGAACGCGGCGGCCAGGGGTACGACGGCAAACACAGCTGGTTTCTGGACGAGAAGAATCTCGTCTCGGTGCTGGAGACCGAGCAAGCACGCCGCGCCGCCGTGAGTGATAGCTATATGACGCGCAACGACTGGTTCAAAGACCCGGCAACCGCCCCCGCCCAGATGCAATTTCTGGGCAGCAAACGCGAGGCCGGCCGCGAATTCCAAACCATCCGCATCAGCCCGAAAGACGGCCAGCCGTTCGAAGTATGGGTCGACGCCAAGACCCACTTGCTCGATCGCACGGTGGAGCACAGCGATACCAACGAAGTCACCACCACACGGTATTCGGACTACCGCCTCGTCGACGGTTTGCGGCTTCCCTTCGCGCAACGACAAGGTAATGGCGACGCGCAATACGACGCCACGCTACGGGTCCAGCGCTTCGAGCCCCTCTCTAACGTCGATGAAGCCCATTTTGCCATGCCGGCATCCACCGCTTGCGATGCGCGAATCGTCGACGGCGCCACCTCCGCCACGGTGCCGTTCGAATCCTACGGCAGCTGGATTCTGGTCCAGCTATCGATCAATGGCGCGCCGCCGTTGCCCTTCGTGCTCGATACCGGCGCCATCAATATCCTTACGCCCGCCGCCGCCCAGCAACTGGGCATCAACGGCAAGGGAAACATTGCCGTCGCCGGCGCGGGCGAAGCAACCGCATCGATGAAAACCGCCCATATCGAATCCTATCGGCTGGGCCAGATCAAACTCGACGATCAACGCTTCGGCATACTCGACCTGCCAAGAATCATGACCGACCGCGGCGACCGACCGCCGGTCGCCGGCCTGATCGGCTACGAGGTATTACGCCGCTTCGTAACGCGCATCGACTACGACCGGCACGAGTTGACCTTCACCCCCACGGCGAGCTTTCGCTATACCGGCAGCGCAACACCGGCAGTGCTTACCTTCGACAGCCGCACACCGCGGGTCGAGGCCAGTATCAACGGCGCGCAAGGCGTGTTCGGCCTGGATACCGGCGACGCCGGCGAATTGACCGTATTCGCTCCATTCGCCAAGGCCCACGGCATGGTCGCCAAACCCAGTGCTAGAACCTCGGAGTCTCGCGGCGTCGGCGGAAAATCCATCACCACCGATCTCGATATAAGCACGCTGACCCTCGGCGGCCATACCATCAGCCATCCCCACACTAGCCTCATAGGGACCAAGGCAGGCGCTTTTGCCTCAAGCTCACTGGCCGGCAATATCGGATACGGGATTCTTTCGCGCTTTGTGCTCACGCTCGATTACGAACACCGGCAGCTGTTTCTCGAACGCGGGCAGCATTTCGCCAAACCCGCCACCGACAAGCGCACCTGGCACGACATGAGCTTTGATCGCCTGGCCCATGACCGTATCGTCATCACCCGCGTCGATCCCGGCTCACCCAGCGCAAAAGCCGGCTTGCAAGTCGGCGATCAAATCACCGCCATCGACAACACCCCGATCAGCCAGCTCGGCTTCGATGGCCTGGTAGGCATGTGGAAACACCCGGTGGGGACACGTGTGGTATTGCAAACCGTGCGGAACGGCGCAACGCGAGAAGCCGTAATGACCTTGGTCGCGAATCCTTGAGATCACGCGATAAGCCGGGAGGCGCCAGAACAGGTGGCGTCGCTTGCTCTGTGCCAATACATGGACGGTTTCGTCGACAGAAAGAGCCCAAGCTCCCCAATCTCTGCCAAACCCTAACCAACACAGCCTAACCTCTGGTGCACTGAAGGACTGATGTCTCAGCTTGCCGGTTCTTGCTTCGTCGTATACGTCAAAACCATACGGTTGAGCCTGGTGACTCGAATGCCGACGCGCCCATTAGCCAGCAGTCCAGCCAGAATGATTATGGAACGTGCAAACGGCATATTGATTACTTTCACCTTGATTGACGTCACCTGCATCGTACAGATAATTTAGAGTGCTCCTCGATTGCAGCGCCCCTAGTCTCTACGTCATGCGCGGACCCATCGCTTCTGTCTAGACAACAGGCTGAATTCTTACCACCTCACCCGCCCATGGTCATAGCCGACACGGTAATCTGCCCGGCATACGCCGTTATCGCCAAGGTGCTTCATGTCTGACCCGGCTACATCGTCCACAACGGCTCCGTCGTGGGCGTCGCTGTCCAGCGACACCTTACTTCACCAGCAACTAGAGCTCTCCAGCGTATGCAAGTGTTCGCCATCTCGGATCTACAAGCTCGATGCATTGCAAGCATTAGCCGAGCAGTCAACTTTATGTGGTAGTGAGTGATGTCATCAGTGATAACCTTGTCCGCACTAGCACTATAGATGGCTCGCTCTGACCTCTGACGTTTTTGCTTAGGTGTTTATGGATCCAACCATCCCTGTATAACGGCCACCCATACGCCATCCCTCAACCTTACTTCAGCGCGAGCCGTCAACTCCTCATCCGTAATCAACACGTCCATACCCTCATACAGCTGCAGAGATTCTTGATCTAAAAATGCACGCGTAGCCTGGGTCACAAGGCGCACAGTGCAATCGTCGTCGGCATTATTAAAATCCACTGGAAGGATAGGTAACATCATTTGCCCTTCGTTATTAGTGGATTGGGATTTTTCTGAATTTTCATCAACGGGCTAGCCTGCTCCCCGCTAAGGTTCGTTACTGTGACATGATGTCCGTAGCCTGGCGTAACGACAACCTCCCCCCCAGCTGCCCGAATATCTCCCACAGTTGTCACACCAACTTGATTATTGCGGAGAAATGAACCCAGTTCTGAAAGGTCGGTGCCCCCATCGCATTGACAGGAAAAGCCAATTACTCCCGGCGTCCTGCTTGGACCAATAGCACCTTGAATTTTTGCTGCAGATTGATTGGCAGCATCTCCTCCGCGCACCACCAACGCCTCTGAACTAAACGGGGAAACGACTCCATTTGCGACTGCAGCACCTTCTACCAGCAGTGCACCACTGGCCGTTACCGCTTCACCATTAGCCATTAATCCCGCAGCAAGACTCCCGGAGGCAAGAGAGTCAGCGGCGACAGCGACCGCAGTGCGTGCAACGAATCCCACAGCCGGAGCTGCGGCCATGGTCGCTATCGAAGTCAACACTACCTGGGCTTGCGCTGCATTTTGCTCGTTAAGCTGTTGAAACTGCTGAGGGCTTTGCTGCGACATAGTGGCTTGGCCAACCCACCATCCCGCATCCATAGTGCTCTGTCGACCATCAGGGTCTATGTTCGCTATCGGATTATTGTTCGCGTAATCGTAGCGACTGAAATTGAACCCATTGCCCGGTGATACCCCAATGGGGTCCATGGAAAGAAAGCGTCCACTATTTGGATCGTAATACCGCGCCTGCATATAAACGAGATCCGTCTCTGGATCGTTCACATGCCCGGTATAGCCTGGCCCACTTGGCGCTGTTCCAAGCGCTTGGGTCCCGTAGGGGCGGTAGTCAAATGTAGCGGTGATATTGCCGCTGGCATCCGCCTCCGCCAACGGCGTCCCCTGGGGGTCGGTATAGACGTAGGTCACTGTAGCTGCGTGGGCTATGGCACCCCAGCTGAGCCACAGGATCAACAGCATCAGTAAACGCCGGCTTGTATTCATTGCCATGTCCTTTGGCCCTTCAAATTGAGGAGATCGGGTCAGTGAGGGGGCCACTCCATGCGGAGCAACCATTCGCGTTGCAGGCGTTGACTCTGAATGTGGCGACCCCGCTGGTTTGCAGCCATATCGTGCTGTAGCTGGTGGCCGTGACCGTATTCAACGTGACTCCACCTGACGGAGCAGTTACCTGCACGGTGTAGCTGGTGGCCCCGCCGACCGCATTCCATCCGACAGTCACACTACCCTTTCTCGGGTTACTCGACAGGGTTTGGAACCCCGTCGGCACGGGCGGGGTTAGCAAGACACTTACCGCGCTTGCAGCACTCCACGGCCCACAGCCCCCAGCGTTGCATGCCTGCACCTGATAGCCATAGGTACCATTGCCGCGACCGCTGGTGCTCCAGCTGTTTGCGTTGCTGGCCTGTACCGTGCTCCAGCCACCGCCATTGACCTGCTCCTGCAAGGTGTAACTGGCGGCACCGCTGACGCTGCCCCAGCTCACGCTGTAGCTACCCGTGTTGCTGCTGGCCGGCACCGTCAAACTCGGCGCGCTCGCCGGCGGTATCGTCACCACAACCGTGCTACTGGAGGCCAACTGCCCGCTCCAGCCATTGGCGTTGTTAGCCGATACAAAATAGTTGTAGTTGCCAGAAGCGGTAGCGGTAATCGTGGTGCTGGTCGCCGGGCCGCTATAAACCTGCGCCCAGGTGCCTCCATTGAAACTTTGATACAGGTCGTAACGCGTGGCGGTGGCGCTCGCCGCCCAGCTGATCGCAATAGGCCCGTTGCTGGTCGCCGGCACACTGATGCTGGCCGGAGTCGGCGGGATATGCGCCACCTTCACTGCGCTGGATGCCGTCCACACGCTGCAGCCATTCGCGTTGCAGGCCTGCGCCTGGAACACGTAGCTGCCATCGGCCGGGTTGCTAATCGTCGTGCTGGTGGTATTACCGTTGACCAGCGCCGTCCACGCGCCGCCATTGACCTGTTGCTGCACGATGTAACTGGTCGCGCCGGTCGATGCCGTCCAGCTCACGCTGATGCTGGACAGATCGCTCGCCACGGTGGCGCTGGTCGACGTCGGGGCCACCGGTGTCGAAGGGGCGGCGGGCACCACATAAACCCCCGAGTTAGTCAGCAACGCATTGCTGTTGCCTACCGGTGAGATGCCGTAGACATAAACGCCCTTGCCCGCGTACTGGCTTTGCGTGGCGTTGCTCAGCGCGATATAGAAACGATAGCTACCCGTGGTAACCCCACAGGCACTGAGCACACCCGCCTCACTGGCTTGATTGGCACTGTAGCGGCCAATCAGCGTACCGGTGCCCAGCGGGCCGCCGACATACAAGTCCACATTGATCGACTGGGTCAAGCCACTGGAACACGCCCAGCCGGAAACAAAGCCATTGCCCAGGACACCGACATTGATGCCATCGATGCCGCCGAGCACGCTGGTTGCATAGCCCTCGTTACGGGCAATCATCTTCTTGCCGAGGTAGATGTAGTCAGTGGTCTTGGTGGTGCCGCCGTCAAACTGATACAGCAGCTGCCCGGCCTGGTTATAAAAGTAATACGTCGAGCTGTTACCACTGGCCGGCGTCTTCAGCACCCGGCGGCCACTGGCATCGTAGGCATAGCTGTCAAAGCCCGGAATCTGCAGCAGCTGGTTCTTCGCATCGAAAACCAGCGTATTACCGTTCTTGGTGGTGATGTTGCCGCGGTTGTCGTAGAGGAAGCTGCTGGTGGTCGTGGCGCCATTGGTGATCGAGGCCAAGCGGTTGGTGGCGTCGTAGTTGTAGGTAAAGGTCTGGCCACTGCTGGTACGGCTGCGCAAATTGTTGAGCGGGTCGTACTGATAGCTTTCGGTGCCCCACAGGTTTGTAGCCTGCGCCTGGGTGAGCCGATTCAAGGTGTCATAGCCAAAGGTCTTGGTACGCGTGCCGCCCGTCGTCAGGTCGGTGATGCCACTGATGTTGCCGTTGGCGTCATAGCCGTAGTCCTCGCTGAGGTTTAGCGTGCTGCCCTTGCCATAACTAAAGTTGCTCAACAGCAGACGGGTGTTTTGCTCCGCGATGTAGTTGGTACCGTTGCCGAAGGTAAAACTCTGCAAGCTACCGTCGGGGAAATAGCTCGCCCCCGTCGCATAGCTACCCGCCTGGGTCGGTCGACCCAGCGCATCGGGGGCGTAATTGATGATGGTGCTATCGGGGTAACTGATGGTAAGCAGATTGCCGTAGCTGTCATGACCATAGCGCAGCACGTTGCCGCCATTGCCAGTGACGCTCAGGGTTTCCGAAGTCAGCTGAGCACGCTTGTTGCGCTGCGCGGACCAAGTGCTGATCCCCGAGGTGGCCGTCGCCGTATTACCCAGCAGATCGTAGGTGTAGACGGTGCTCTGAGTGCCGCTGGGCGGCGACAGGGTAAGCACCCGATTCAAGGTGTCGTAACCAAAGGTGGTCTTGGCAGCATCAGCCACTTGCTCCTGGCCGCAACCGGTGCCACTGATCGAAAGGCCCGAAGCGGTCCAGGCGACATTGTTGGCACCGTCATACGCGGTGACCTCGCTGCCGCTCTCCGGCTCAGTGGTCTGGCAGAGGCGGTGATAGCTGTCGTAAGTCAAGGTCTTGCTGACGTCGCCGCTGCCACTAGCGGTACTGCCCCATTGATGGATCACCGTCGGGTTGCCATAGAGGTCACGCGTGATGGCTTGGGTAATCCCTTCCGGCGCCTGCACCTGGATCACCGCGCTGTAGGACGGCTGGTCGAACACTTGATAGCTAGTGGTGGTGACATAACCCTTGGGGTCGGTGATCTGCTGGCGCGCGCCCGACAAATAGGCCGTGGTAGCGGTCAGCGTGCCCAGCTCGGAGGCCTGCTGGGTCTGGGTCAATCGGCCCAGGGCATCGTAGATGCTGCTGGTACCGCTACTGATCGCACTGAGGTCCGGCGCACCACTGACCGGATAGGACACAAAGGTCTTTTGTCCTTTCCAGTCGTAGTCGGTGCGCGCGCTGATATCGGAATTGGCGGTACCGCTGATCGCGGTATCGCTCAGCACCGGGCGCAACATGGCGTCGAAATAGGTCGTGGTAATCGCGTTGCCCAACGTCGTGGTGCGGCGCCAATGGTTGGCGGCAATACCGCGCTCGGCATTGGGAATAAAGTTGTAGGCCAGCGTCGTGGGGTACCAGGACACCTCGTCACCGGTGGGATAAGTCACACCAGTGACACGCCCCACCGCATCGTAGCTGTAGCTGGTGGTGTTGCCGGCCTGATCGGTGATGCTGCCAATCTGGCCAAAGTCATCGACCACCAGACTTTGCGTGGTCTTGTCCGCATAACCAATCGCCTGCGGAATGCCACGCTTGTAATTGCTCAACGTGGTCGTGTTGCTGCGACCATCGGTGAAGCTGGCGAGTTGACCTTGACCGTCAAAGGTGTAGCTCATCAAGGTCTGGCCGAACCGGGCACGTGACTGCAAGGTCACGTTGGACAGATTGTAGGTGTTGAGGCTTTCGGTTTCGCCGGTGGTGAGGTTGTCCACTTCCTGTGGCAAACCCAGCACCCAGTGCGGCAGATCGTTGAGAAAGGTGGTTTTCTCAGTGATCGCACTCTGGCCGGCAATACTGTTGGAGCGTGTTATCTGGGTGGCCTGGGCGTATTCGTCAAAGGTGCTGGCCTGCCAGGTGTAGGTATCGCCGTCCTGAGAAATCGTGCGCTGTTGAAGTGGCGACAGCTCGGTTACCTGCGCCCGATTGTCGCCGATCTGCTGATCGACACCCAAGCTGGTCGGCCACGGGCCAGCGGTCGGATTGGCATAGCTGTTGCTGACCGAGCGGATGATCGTGCCGCCAGCGGCACCAGCGTAGTAATCCGTACGCAGCATCTGCCCTTCGCTGACATCGAAGCGATTACTAAAGGTGTAGCGAACGTCGTTCCCCAACGGATCGAGCACATCGGTATAAACGCTCGATGCGCAGCTGTTGTTGCTTGCGCATGCGTCCGTCGTCCAGCTTTGGTTCGGGGACGAGTAGCTGTAGGCCCAGGTTTCCGTGGGCAGACCCGCACCGGTGAAGACTTTGCTGGTCAACGATAACTGAGCGTAAAGCTGCGGCATCACCGCGTAGGGTGCGGATGTCCCGGTAGCCAGGCTGCCGTAGCACTGCTTGGGCACGTAGGAACGTCCGTGCATCATCGCCAGCAAGTTGAAAGTCGCCGTCAAACCGGAGGGGTGCGTGATGGAGCCAGAGACCGGCACGGTGTAAAGGGTGGCGATGTTGCCTGCCTTGCAATCGCTACCATCGGTAATGATCTGCGGCTGCTGGAATGCACCCAGGCTGTAGGACCAGGCACTGCCATCGGGTAACTGCACGCCAGTTAGTGTCGGAGGATGTCCCTCGCCATTGAACGTACCGTACTGATAGGTCCAGGTACGCGGGGCTGCCGTCGACGACTGCAACGTCACCGAACTGACCAGCGTCGTGCCAGAACCATATTGGAGTGTTATCTGCCGGCCATCGCTGGCAGTGATGCCGGTGAGGTAACCGCTGCTAGGGTCATAGCTGTAGGTCAGCGTATTACCGAAGCGGTCCTGCACCTTGGTCACCAGCATCGAGGCATCCCGTCGATACAGGATGTTGAACGGTGCCAGCATGGGGCGCACACCTCGTGCGGCAACCATCGGACCGGTGCCCAGCGCCGATGTCAGCGTTGCCATGGGACGATAAAGCAGATGGGAGAACGTGTACTGCGTGCCGTCGGGAGCAAGCGCGAGAAAGCCCTCGCCGCCATCGTCAGCAGTCACGCCACAGCTGATCATCCAGTGGTGCGTGGTGATGATCGGAAAACTCATGCCACTGATCTGTGGAGAAAGCGTGTTGATGCTGCCGCGCGCAAGCAGATCCTGGCTGCCCTGGCCCGGCACGATCAAATGGTAGCCATACCACCACTGATTCGGCCCCCACGGATCACCACCCGGCTGCGATGAAGTGACCGGCGGCGGCGGCTCAAAATAGGTGCAACGCTGCAGGTTATTCGATGCCGTTATCCAACCAGTCACGTTTGCCTGGTTGGCCGAATTGGTTTCGATACGCGGAATATCGACTTCCCAATCCGCAAACGCGCCTTCCGCGCCCAGAGGATAGGCGTCTTCGCCAGTGGCCTTGAGCGAACGCGATAGCTGCAACAAAGGGCCAGCGCCGGGCATGCTGATGTCGGTCTGGTTAAAGGTCAGGCTGCCGTCGTATAGCCCGACGCTCTCTCCGAACGGACTGTCGCCAAGTGGCTGTATGTCCTGATTGACCTTGATCAGTTTTTTGTATTCGTTCTCGGGGGTGACCGAGCTAGTTTGGGCGTGACACACGCCACTGATGAGCATCCACGCCATAACAACAAGGCAAGCTCCCTGCCTACGAATTCGCATTGCCTATCCCCTTAGTCTTGCGATTAGCCAGCCTTGCGCGGGCAACGCAAGATTCGATGTCAAAAACCAAGGGCAGTCAACCACAAATAATTGCGACCACGGCATGATGCAGCAACGATTTCAGCTGAATTGAATCGGTAATACCGCGCTAATCGTTAACCGGGTAGCGCAAAAATTCATGCGCGGCCGTGTTGAGCAAGCGATCAAACAAGCCGCAATTTCATGCGAAAACTGTGTGCAAAGCAGAAAACCACAAGGCGTAGAAAATGACCCAACGAACATCTATTGCACACGCACGTAGCAGTTATCGCTGCTATCCATCGGATGGATTAAAGCGCCCGGTTTTCGGAAGCCTTCGGCGGAAAGCCAAGGATTGCGTCCCCCGTTTGCAAGCTTGCACATCGATGTCTCGCTCGACCATGTCGTTAGCGTTTCCCACACCGCTGAAACTGTGTGATCGGTCGCGTGGAGAATGAAATTCGCGTGCGAACCGCTGTTGCCGTGCTGGCGATAAAACATGCTGGCTGGGCGATAAGCGGCACAACAGGAGCGCCCTCGCAACAACGAAAATAATGGCGTCACACACCGCCCACCCATGGTCATGGCTGGCACGGTAATCTGCACGGCATACGCCGTTATCGCCAAGGTGCTTCATGTCTGACCCGGCCACACCGCCAACAACGGCTCCGCCGTGGGCGTCGCTGTCCAGCGACACCTTACTTCACCAGCAACTAGGCCTGCCCGGAGCGGCCGGATTGTCGTGCCAGGCGTTGAGCGTGCTCGAACAGCAGGGGCTGGCCTGCCCGCCGCTTCCGGCAAGCCTGGATAGGGCTGTGCGCAAGCGTCAACGCGAGTATTTGACCGGGCGGCTTTGCGCCTGCTCGGCGTTGCGCAAGGCGGGCTATCCCCACGATATCTACCCGGCGATGAAAGAAGACCGCCTGCCCGCCTGGCCGGACGGGTGGCTGGGCAGCATCAGCCATAGCGGCGACTACGCCATGGCGGTGGCCGCCGCGCAAACCCGTTGCCACGCGCTGGGTATCGACATACAGCAACGGGTAGCGCTGAAGGTGTTGATGGATATTCAGTCGATGATTGCGCAACCTACCGAGCTGACGCAGCTCGGCGAACTGGATGTAACAGCCCGGCTATTGCTTATCTTTTCGGGCAAAGAGTCGCTGTATAAGGCGCTTTATCCGCAGGTCCGGCAGATCAAGGAGTTCGATGCCGCTGAGCTGGTTTATGCCGATGCGCAGACCCTGCAATTTCGCTTGACCCACGATTGGTCTGATCGATGGAAAGCCGACAGCCGCATTTCGGTACGCTATGTGGTCTTCGACGAATATGTCGTCACCGCCACCTGTCTGAGCGGTGATCATTCAACCGATTGATCACGCCGGCCTGGCCGGCAACTTCATGAGAAAAGCGCGCTATGCGAGTGTTCGCCGTATCGGATCTGCATGTGGACTATCCACTCAATCTTGCCTGGCTGCAGCAGTTGTCGCTGCACGACTACCGTCACGATGTGTTGATACTGGCCGGCGACCTGTCCGATTCGCTGGAACTCATCGCCGAGAGCTTCGAAGCGCTGGCGCGACGCTTTGCGCACGTCATGTATGTTCCGGGCAATCATGATTTGTGGGTCAACCGCGACGGCATGCGCGATTCATTCGCCAAGCTCGATGCGCTGCAGGCGTTGGCTGGGCAGCATGGCGTTCGCATGACTCCGCTGCGGCTCGGCGGCCTCGCCCTGGTTCCGCTGCTGGGCTGGTACGACTACTCGTTCGGCGAACCCAGCGACGCCTTGAAGAATGTCTGGATGGATTACCGCGCCTGCGTCTGGCCCAGCGGCTATGACGACGTCGCGGTGACCGGCGAATTCACCGGGCGCAATGCGGTCGCACCGTGTCAGGAGGCCGAGGGTGCGACCACCGTGATTAGCTTTTCGCACTTTTTACCGCGTATCGATTTGATGCCCGACTTTGTGCCGGAACGACATCGCCTGATCTATCCGGTACTGGGCACGAGCGTACTTGAAACACAGCTGAGACAACTTGGAGCTCATTTTCACGTTTACGGCCACAGCCATGTCAACCGCCATGTCACGATCGACGGGGTGACTTATATCAATAACGCTTTTGGCTATCCGAGCGAATCACACTTCACCGCGCGGCAACTGCTCTGCGTGCATACCACGGCATAGTCGACCAGGTGACCGCGCGGCGCATATAACCGCTGTGGCTGGTGACACCGGCGCATCTACCCCAGCGTGAAATGGCGGGCCGATCAACGACCCGCCACGGCCCGATTACTTGGCCTTGGCTTTGGCCCGCTGTCTGTGAATGCGACGGCTGTCCTGGTTTTCCGACGCGTTGAGACGCTTCTGCTCACCCTTGGTCAGATGACCGCCGTGCTTGGCTTCATCGGCGCTTTCGCGCTGTGCGATGTTGGCGTCCTGCTTTTCGTCGCGCGCTGCCTGCTTGGCATTGAGCTGGCCATCGGCCACACCGGCCTGGATGCGGTTTTGCTGGTTTTCCAGGCGCTGGTTGACCTCGTTGACACGAGGATGACCAGGCACATTATCTTGCGCCGCGGCCTGGGCCATGGCGGCACCGCTGGCAAGCGCGGCAAGCATGGCGAAAGCGGTCAAGCTGAGGCGAAATGTCGACTTGTTCTGCATGGCTAAATCCTTAATTTCGGGTTGATAAGAAGAACAGCGCTTGAGAACTCTCACTATTCGAGGTACGCCGGCCCCTGCATGGCCAGGGATAGCAGCTCATCGATGTCATCGTTTGTTGTCCCCACGCTTCCATCCACCGGCTGCGCAAGCCGACTGATGGACGCACCGTAAAAACGGATAGTCCACGACGGCGTTGACCTTCCCCGCGGCGGCAAACCCTTCCGTTCAGCTACAGGCAGGCTGCGTACAGCTCGTCGGCAAGCCCCTTTTTGAACCGCCGCAGCCGGCCACGGTTCATAGGCCGACTCGCGCCGCGGCGAGACCCGAGCCAGCTACCCGGAAGCCAAGAGCATAAGGATATGAAAAATCGTGCTTTTGAAGAAACCGTGACAGCGTAATAAAAAAGACGTCCATACATCCATAAGAAATCATCATGAAACGTCTGACCTATGCCTTCATCACCGTCGGCATGCTGCTATCTCAGACGAGTCAGGCAGATGACAGCACTTACACTAGCTCGCCCTACATCGGCTTGCGCTATCGCGACAGCACCCTGCACTCGGATGCTTTTGGCAACACTGGCCACGCCCATACACTGCGCTTGCAGCTTGGCTATTTATGGGCATTGACGCCGCAACTTGCCGTGTATGCCGAAGGCACCCGGGTATGGTCGCTGTTCGGCAAGCAGTACAACGACACCACCGGGCGGCGCACGCCCTACCCCGCAGAGCCCGATCCGCCCTCGACGGAACTCAGCAGTGCATGGCTGGGTTACGACAACGGCCAGGTCGGCGTTCGCGCGGGACGGCAGTATCTGCACCTGGATAACAACCGGTTCTTCAGCGTCAACGCATGGCGACAAAACCCGCAGTCCTTCGATGGCGTCACCAGCTACCTAAAGCTGGGAACCGGCACCACCCTCAGCTACGACTGGCTCGATCAAGTCAACCGTACCGTGGGCGCTGACTTTCCTGACATCCATCAGCGCCGCTGGAAGCTTAATGGGCAGCTGCTGCATCTGGATCAGGCATTGCCCCTAGGCCAATTGAGCGCCTACGGCTACTTCGTCAAGAACCGTACGCTTGCGGCGAATTCGGTGCGTACCGTTGGCGCGCGCTGGAGCGGTCACGCCAAGCTGCAAGACGACAGCCCGGCCCAACTGAGTTGGACGGTGGAGGCCGCCCATCAGGATAACTACAGCAACAACCCGCAACGTTTCAGCCTGCCCTATCACTTGCTGGAGCTGGGTTACGGCCTGCCTGAAATCGCCGCGCGCCTAGGCGAGGAATCGCTGGGCGGAAACGGCCGCACCCCGTTCAATATCGCTTACGGGTCGGGACACAGTTTCGATGGCTGGGTCGGTGTTTTCAGCATACCGCCGCATGGCCTGCGCGATCGCTATGGCGGACTCTATGGCGCACTGCCGTGGCAGACGCTGACCTGGCAGCTTACGTTGCACCAGTTTCAGCCGGTGAGCGGAACCGGCTCGCGTTATGGCCATGAGGTTGACGCGGGTGTGCGCGCCAATCTCAATGCACGCTTCAGCCTGGAACTGCAATACGGCGACTACCACGCCAATAGCTTCAGCATGAACCAGCGCAAGCTGTGGCTGCTGGCCGAGTATCGCTTCGGCAAACAGGCCATGTAACAGGCTGGCCTGAGCGACCAGCCGCCGCGTTTCGCCAACGTCATGGCGAAGACGCATGGATCCTACTCGCACGACGCAGCTGCCGAGCGCTTAATCCTTCCAGCTATCGGCAGGTACGTCGCTGATGTCAGGCCACTAGTTTGAGCAGCGCGTGCGCGGCCGCTTCCGACGATGCGGGGTTTTGCCCGGTAATCAACAGCCCATCGGTAACGACATGGGATTGCCAATCCGCTCTCTTCGAGTAGATGCCACCGTGCTGCGTCAGCATGTCTTCGACCAGGAACGGCACGATCTTGGTCAGGCCCACGGCAGCCTCTTCGCTATTGGTAAAACCGGTCACCGCCTTGCCCTGCACCAGCGGCTGGCCATTGGCGGCCTTGGCGTGACGCAGCACACCGGGCGCATGACACACTGCCGCCACCGGTTTGCCCGCAGCGATGGTGGTTTCGATCAGCGCGATCGATGCCGCATCTTCAGCCAAATCCCACAGCGGGCCATGGCCGCCCGGATAGAACACGGCGTCATAGTCACTGGCAGAAATCGCGGCGAGCTTTTGCGTATGGGCCAAAACCGCCTTGGCCGCAGCATCGGCATCGAAGCGGCGAGTGGCTTCGGTCTGCGAGCCGGGATCGCTGCTCTTGGGGTCGAGCGGCGGCTGCCCACCTTTGGGCGACGCCAGGGTGATCTGCGCGCCGGCATCCTTGAACACATAGTAAGGAGCGGCGAATTCCTCTAGCCAGAAGCCGGTCTTTTCACCGGTGCTGCCCAGCTGATCGTGCGAGGTCAAAACCATCAGTATTTTCATCTTCGCTATCCTGTGGGATGGATGCGGCCACGGCTTCATCGTCGAAGCATCGCGGCGGCATCGGATCAATCAACAAACGATCAGAACGAACCATCAATGCTCGGCAACGCGCACGACCACTTTGCCGAAATTCTCACCGGCCAGCAGACCGATCAAGGCCGCCGGCGCTTGCTCCAAGTCATCGACGATGTCTTCGCGAATGGTGACCTTGCCCTCGCCGATCCAGCCACTCATCTCGCGGAAGAAGTTCGCGTGTTCCGCACCGTAGTGATCCATGATGATGAAGCCCTGCATCTTGAGACGCTTGGTCAAGATCGCATAGGTCAGCAAGGACAGGCGGTTCGGCCCCGGCGGCAGCGCGGTGTCGTTGTAGTGGGCGATGATTCCGCAAACCGGTATGCGCGCACCGATGTTGAGCAACGGCAACACGGCATCGAAGACGGCGCCGCCGACATTCTCGAAATACACATCGATGCCTTTGGGACATGCCGCGGCGAGCTTCTCGGCAAACGCAGGATCGCGGCGGTCGATGCAGACGTCAAAACCCAGCGTCTCGACCACGTACCGGCATTTGTCTTCACCGCTGGCGATACCTACGATACGGCAGCCTTTGAGCTTGGCGATTTGCCCGACTACCGAACCCACCGCACCGCTGGCCGAGGCGACCACGACGGTTTCGCCGGGCTTGGGCTGGCCGATCGTCAACAGACCGTGGTACGCGGTGAATCCCGGCATACCCAAAATGCTTAGCGCGTACGAAGGATGGGTGATCTTGCTGCCCAGTTTGGCCAGGCCGCTGCCATCGGATAGCGTGTAATCCTGCCAGCCGTTTTCGCTGAGCACCAGCTCGCCGGCCTGGAAATTCGGATGCCGCGACACCTCGACACGGCTGACCGTGCCGCCAACCATCACCGCATTCAACTCCACTGCCGGCGCATACGAGGGGCGATCGCTCATGCGTCCACGCATATAGGGGTCCAGCGACAGATACAACGTCCGCAGCAGCACCTGGCCATCGGCGGGCTGTGGAACTTCGCTGCGATCGAGGCGGAAATCTTCCGCGGTCGGCATACCGACGGGGCGTGCGTTCAAGACAATTTGGCGATTCACGACTTCATTCTTCGACATGGGCTTCACTCATTAGATGGCCGATTAGATGAGATGACATTAAGGATGTTCTGACCTATGAGACGTAGATGGCATGATATGCAGAAGGCGCGCAGGTTGAGTTGCCCGGCGCCGGGAAGAGTGCCCTCTTGGCAAGTCGGGCGGCGCAGCCTGCGCGCCTTCTGGACATCACCCATGCATTAATGTTCACGAGCTGACCTTCATAGGTTGGGGCCGTTGCTGTCTGCCCGCATCTCTTCGGAGAGATGGCTCGACAGCCAGCCAGACTGCCTTCGCCAACACCCCAATGATCTGCGAGCAGACAGCGACGGTGACGCCTGCGCCTCATAGATCAGAGCATCCTTAAAGACTGGCTTCGAGTACGCGGCGACTGACCGCGAGCGTGACATCCTTGTGCTCGCCCAACTGCGTCATGCCATGGGCTTGCAGCTGATTGATCAGGAGGTCGATCGCGTCGGCGCCAATGTCGTAATCGCGCAGACGGGTCTTGATCTCCAGGCTTTCAAAAAAGGCGCGGGTCTTTTCGATCGCCGCGTCGATGCGCTCCTCTTCGCTGCCTTCGCTGAGATGCCACACACGCTCGGCATATTGCAGCAGCTTGGCGTGCTTGCTTTCGCGCCGGATCTGCAAGTTCGACGGCAAGATGATCGACAGCGTGCGCGCATGATCAATACCGTAACGCGCGGTAAGTTCGTGACCGATCATGTGCGTCGCCCAGTCTTGCGGCACACCGGCACCGATCAAGCCATTCAGTGCCAAGGTAGCCACCCACATCAGATTGGCGCGAATCGCATAATCCTCGGGGTCGGCAATCGCCTTCGGGCCGATCTCGATCAAGGTCTGCAACAGTCCTTCGGCAAAACGATCCTGCACCATGCCGTCTGCCGGATAGGTCAGGTACTGCTCGACGATATGCGTAAAGGCGTCCGCGACACCATTGGCCACTTGGCGCACCGGCAGGCTGAAGGTTTTGCTGGGGTCGAGAATCGAGAACTGCGGATACACATGCGAACTGCTGAAGGCCAGCTTGGACATGGTCGCCTTGCGCGTCACCACGCCACCATTATTCATCTCCGAGCCGGTAGCTGGCAGGGTCAATACGCTGCCGTAAGGCAAGGCACTTTTCACCACCCGGCCGTGCGACTCCATGATGCTCCACGGATCGCCTTCGAAATTCACCGCGGCGGCGATGAATTTGGTGCCGTCGATCACCGAGCCGCCGCCGACCGCCAGCAAGAAGTCGAGCTTCTCGCGGCGAATCTGTTCAACGGCACGCATCAGCGTTTCGTACGTGGGGTTGGGTTCGATACCGCCAAAGTCTTGGACTTCACGCGCACCCAGAGCTGCCCTGACCTCGTCGAGCGTGCCGTTTTTTTGCGCGCTGGAGCCGCCGTAAAGCAGCAGTACGCGGGCGGCGGGCGGCACCAGCTTACTCAGCCGAGCAATGGTCTCGGTGCCAAAGACAATCTTGGTCGGGTTGTAGAAATCGAAGTTCTGCATACGCAAGCCTCAAATAGACCAGTCGTCTACTTACCGCGGAAATAAAAGCGCAGTCGGCGTGATGCCGCCGTGTTAAGCGTGGACTGGAGTGAACAAAAATTGTCGGGTCGTCGCCATCGCCGATACCAATGGCCGGCGACTGCGGGTGATCTTGGCGAGCAGGCTGGCGCCCAGCCACAGCTCATACAGCGCCGTCGCCATGCTTTGCGCATCCCGTTCGCCGATCAGCGAACCATCGGCCACCGCAGCCTCGATACAGGCGGCCAAACGCTCGACGATTTGCTGGGTGCCGCGATCAAGCACGCTGCGCATGGCTTCCGAAAGATCGCTGACCTCGGCACCGAGTTTCACCGCAAGGCATTTGCCTTCGGGGTCGTGGCTCGCCTGGGTTTCCAGCCAGAAGGAAAAGTAGCTCAGCAAGCGCTCGGCGGCGGTCATGCCGGGCTTTGTCAACAAGGCCTCGAAACGCTCCATGTAATCGGCGAAATAAGCCTCGAGCAAGGCTTCGCCGAAACCTTCTTTGGAATCGAAGTAATGATAGAAAGAGCCCTTGGGCACTCCTGCCGCCGTCAGGATTTCATTGAGGCCTACCGCGGAAAACCCCTTGCCGCCCATGATTCTTTGGGCCGTCAGCAAAAGGTGTTGGCGAATATCCGAAGGAGCGGCGGCAGCGTTCATGGGGTGGCACTCTACCCGAAAATAGACCAGTCGTCTAGTGGCAAAAACGGCACCAGAGCCCCATTTGTCCACCGGAATTTTAAGCACAAGCCCCGGCCATCCTCGGTAACGGCGAGGCACCAGCGGGCCGCCACCCTGCCTGTTACCAGGTCATACGGGAGCCGAGCTTGACCGCGCTGCCGGTATAGGCGTGCACGATATCCGCGTCGTAGTACAGATACGCACTGGTGACAGAAATACCGCGCATCGAGCCGATATTGCTGTAGTGTCGACACAACACTTCGGCAATAGCCGACGTAGTCACGACCTCGATCCGGTCGCCGCTGTGTCATGCCCCTACCCTTTATTTATGACGCTCCCGGCCTCTACGCATCAGCTGAGTGATGGTAGAAGCCAAGCTCCTCCTCTCGACTCACGGCACATGCTGAAACCGTCGTGCAGAGCTACTGCAAGCGCTTGATTTCACAACGCGCCAGGACGCCAGCTCAAGGCGAAAATCAGGTATGAATTGTGCCAAATACAGCAAGCCAACTGCTCACATTTACCTCTAAGTCAGACCGGTTCATCAAGGCTACACAAGCTCATCGCCAGCGCTTCACGCGCCTCTAGACAGATTGCCATGCCCCCTTGAAGGAAAATTGGTTTTAATGATTGGCAGCGCACTCGATTTACTCAAGCTGCGGCGTTTGAAAGCATTTCGCCGCCGTCGCGCTGCCTTACGCACAAAGCCCGAGCAAGAGCCTGCGCTACGCTCGGAACTGTTCAGCGCCGATCAAATGGAGCGCCACGGCCAGTCACTGGCCAGCCAGCATCGACTGAGTCCACGCGCCAGCAGCAACTTGCTGCTGGCGCGGCTGACCGACAATGAAGCGGTGTTGATCCATGCCTGCGAAGGGCTTACCGCGGCAACCCGGCATAAGCGCCGCGTCACTCCTGCGGGCGAGTGGCTGCTGGACAATTTCTACCTGATCGAAGAGCAAGTGCGCAGTGCCCGGCGACATTTACCGCAAGGTTATAGCCGCGAGTTGCCACGGCTGGAACACGGCCCGTCGACTGGGCTGCCGCGGGTCTACGACATTGCGCTGGAAATCATTTCGCATGGCGACGGCCGGGTCGATACCGCCAGCCTGAGCCGCTTCGTCAGTGCCTATCAAACAGTCACCCCGCTCAAGCTCGGTGAGCTGTGGGCGATTCCGATCATGCTGCGACTGGCCTTGATCGAGAACCTGCGCCGGGTCGCCGCACGAGTCATGGCCGACTGGCGCTACCGCGGCAAAGCGGCACGCTGGGCCGACAATATGATCGCCATTGCCGAAAGCGACCCGAAGAATGTGGTGCTGGTGGTCGCCGATATGGCGCGATCCAATCCCCCCATGACCGGCCCCTTCGTCGCTGAAATGGCGCGCCGCCTGCAAGGGCAAAGTCCGGCGCTGGCGCTGCCGCTGAGCTGGATCGAGCAACGGCTGTCTGAGTCAGGCCAAAGCATCGAATATCTGGTGCAATGGGAGGCCCAACAACAGGCCGCCGATCAGGTATCCATCGGCAACAGCATCGGTAGCTTGCGTGCACTGTCGGCGATCGACTGGCGCGATTTCGTCGAGCACACCAGCATCATCGAACAACAGCTGCGCGAAGATCCGGCAGGGGTCTATCCCGCCATGGATTTCGCCACCCGCGATCGCTATCGCCGCGAAGTGGAGATGCTGGCACGCAACAACACCCTGACCGAACAACAAGTCGCCGAGGCGGTGATCTCGCTGTGCCGCGAGGACACCACCGTGGCTGCAAGCACACTGCATCGCCACGTCGGCTTTTATTTGCTGGACAAAGGGCGCCGCCAGCTGGAGCGGCGATTAGCGCTACGCCCCTCGCTGACCGACCGGCTACGCAGACTGTTCGACAAGGCGCCGTTGCCGATCTATCTAAGCCTGCTGGCGCTGCTGACCTGCTTGCTCAGCGGGTCACTGGTGCGCGTGGCCATTGATGATCGGCTGCCGCTGTGGCTGCTGATAACCGTCGCCGTCCCAGCGACCCTGCTCAGCAGTCAATTGGCCTTGAGTTTGCTCAATTGGCTATTCACGCTGACCATTACGCCACGACTGCTGCCTCGGCTGGACTATTCGCAAGGCATCCCTGCGGACGCCCGCACGATGGTGGTCATTCCAAGCATGTTTTCCAGCGAGCCGGACATCGACGGGCTGATCGAGGCCATGGAAGTACGCTTTCTGGCCAATCGAGACCCCAACCTGCACTTTGCGCTACTCACCGACTTCACCGACGCCATCAGTGAAACGCTGCCGGAAGATGAGGCGTTGTTACAGGCTGCACAACGGCGTATCGAAGCACTCAACAAAAAATATACCGGCCCTGGCGCCGACCGTTTTTTTCTGTTTCATCGTTCGCGCCAATGGAATACCACCGAGCAGTGCTGGATGGGCCACGAGCGCAAGCGCGGAAAGCTGGCCGACCTCAACCATTTGCTGCGCGGCAAGGGTTTCGACCGTTATGCGCTGATCGTCGGCAACCTGGCGACCCTGCCTGCGGTGAAATACATCATCACCTTGGACACCGATACCCAGCTGCCGCGTGATTCAGCGCATGAGTTCATCGGCACCATCGATCACCCGCTCAATCGCGCCGTCTACGATCCCGAACGTCGGCGGGTCATCTCCGGTTACGCGATTCTGCAGCCGCGTGTCGGCATCAGCCTGCCGAGCACTTCGCGCTCACGCTACGCCAAGCTTTATGGCGGCGATGCGGGTATCGACCCCTATACGCAAATGGTTTCGGACGTCTATCAAGACGTGTTCAGAGAGGGCTCGTTCATCGGCAAAGGCATTTACAACGTCGATGCCTTCGAGCTCACGCTGGAAGGTCTGTTTCCTGAAAACAGCATTCTCAGCCACGACTTGATCGAAGGCTGTCATGCCCGCTCGGGGCTGATCAGCGATGTTCAACTGTACGAAGAATATCCGGCGCGCTATGGCGCCGACGTCAAGCGCCGTCATCGCTGGATCCGCGGCGACTGGCAGTTACTGCCCTGGCTGCTGCCCTGGGCGCCGAGTGCGCATAACGGCTGGTGCAAGAACGCGCTGACGGCGTTGTCGCGCTGGAAGATTCTCGACAACCTGCGCCGCAGCCTGGTGTCGCCATCATTGTTGATCCTGCTGATCTTTGGTTGGCTGGTGTTGCCGCCGGTCTTTTCGTGGACAGTCGCCGTGTTGGCGATGGTATTGATTCCACCGATGCTGTCGGCCGTACTGGACCTGCTGCAGAAGCCACGCGAAGTGCAGTTGGATCAACATTTGCCCGCGGCCCTGCGCGCCACCGGCCAGCATCTTGCGCGCATGGCCCTGGCCCTGGCCTGGTTGCCGCATGAATCGCTTTACCATCTCGATGCCATCGTGCGCACGCTTTGGCGCATGATCGCCAGTCGGCGACATTTGCTGCAGTGGCAAACCTCCAGCGAAGTCGAACGGCATAGCAGCAACTCGATCCATGCCTTGTTGCGCATGATGTGGATCGGCCCGTTGTTGGCAGTCATGCTCACCATCACGCTGGCACTGCAGCGGCCATGGGTGCTGATCCTGGCCGAGCCGCTATTGCTGCTGTGGCTGGCCTCGCCATGGATCGCCTGGTGGATGAGCAAGCCACGCCAGCCCAGCAGCTTTGCCCCTACACCGATACAGCTACGATTTCTGCGTACGCTCGCACGCCGAACCTGGGCGTTCTTCGATACCTATGTCGGGCCCGACGATCACTGGCTGCCGCCGGACAACCTGCAAGAACAACCCAGCCCGGTCTTGGCTCATCGCACCTCGCCGACCAATATCGGTATGGCCTTGCTGGCCAATCTGGCCAGTTACGATTTTGGTTTTATCAGCGCCGGACGCTTACTCGATCGCAGCGCGAAAACGCTATCGACGATGAACGTCCTGCCGCGCCATCGCGGCCACTTTTACAACTGGTACGACACGCTGACGCTGCAACCGCTGGCGCCGCTCTATGTCTCGGCGGTGGACAGCGGCAACCTGGCCGGGCATTTGCTGACGTTGCGTCCCGGCCTGCTGGCCCTGCTCGACGAGCCGGTATTTCAACCGCGCATCTTGCAAGGCCTGCTCGACACGGTAGACACGCTCAGGGATGCGCTTGACGACAGCCGTACCAGCGCCTTGAACCGGCTACAAAAAGACCTGCAGAACGCGCTAGCGTCGCCGCCATCAACAAGCACCGAAGCGCTGACGTTACTGCAGCGGCAACGCGATCATGCTCACGCGCTGACACTTAATATCGTCACCGAAGCCGGCAGCGATGCTGAGTTCTGGCTCGACACCCTGGTCAGCCAGTGCCAGGAACTGTGTGATGAAGCGGACCTGTTTCAGCTCGCCCCCCTGCCGCCAGGGACAGCGCAGATGGATGGGCACCTCACCTTGCGTCAGCTGGCGCAAATCGAATTATCGAACGGGCCGCCTGAAGTCGAAACTCACGCGCACCTGCATGCGCTACGCCAACGCGCACGCGAGCGTATCGACGCGATAGAAGAGCTTGCGCAGCAGATCAGCGCCCTGGCCCTGATGGATTATCGCTTTCTCTACGACAACGCACGCGACCTGCTCGCGATCGGCTACAACGTAGACGAACGGCGACTGGATAGCAGCTATTACGACTTGCTCGCCTCCGAGGCACGACTGGTCAGTTTCGTGGCGATCGCCCAAGGCCAGCTGCCACAAGATAACTGGTTCTCGCTGGGCCGATTGCTGACCACCAGTGGCGGCGAACCGGTACTGCTGTCCTGGTCGGGCTCAATGTTCGAATACCTGATGCCGATGCTGGTCATGCCCAGCTATGAAGGCACTCTGCTCGAACAGACCTGTGAAGCCGCGGTGGCCCGGCAAATCGAATACGGCAATCAACTCAGCGTGCCCTGGGGTGTTTCCGAATCGGGCTACAACATGCTCGATGCACACTTCACCTATCAATACCGCGCCTTTGGCGTGCCCGGCCTTGGCCTCAAGCGCGGGCTCGGCGACGACCTGGTCATTGCCCCCTACGCCTGTGTGCTGGCGATGATGGTGGCGCCCGCCGCCGCTACCCGCAATCTGCAACGGCTGACCGAAGCCGGTGCGCAAGGTCGTTTTGGCCTGTACGAAGCCATCGACTACACCCCGGCCCGATTGCCGCCAGGGCAAAATTCGGCCTTGGTGCGCTCATTCATGGTGCACCACCAGGGCATGAGCCTGCTGGCGCTGGACTACGCGCTGCATGACCGGCCCATGCAACGGCGCTTCGAATCCGATCCGCAATTTCGCGCTACCAGTCTGCTGCTGCAAGAACGCGTTCCGAAGACCGCCTCGGAATACCTGCACGCATCCCTCTTCCCCGAAATGACCGGTAACCCTCACGTGACCGAAGCCCGCCTGCGTGTATTCACCGACCCGGATCGCCCGCAACCTGCCCTGCAGCTGCTGTCGAACGGCCGTTACCACGTCATGGTCAGCAGCGCCGGCGGCGGCTACAGCCGTTGCCGCGACCTCGCCGTAACCCGGTGGCGCGAGGACATCACATGCGATAACTGGGGCATGTTCTGTTATCTACGCGATGTCGCCAGCGGCGCTTACTGGTCCACCACATACCAGCCGACGCTGAAGAAAACCGAGCTGTTCGAGGCGATTTTCTCCGATGCCCGTGCCGAGTTCCGCGTGCGTGAACGCGACTTCGACACGCACACCGAAATCGTCGTCTCCCCCGAGGACGATATCGAACTGCGGCGTACCCGCATCACCAATCGCGGCCGCACCCGGCGCACGATCGAACTGACCAGCTACGCCGAAGTGGTATTGGCATCGCCTGCGGCCGATACCGCACACCCGGCCTTCAGCAAATTGTTCGTGCAGACCGAACTGATTCCCGCGCTGCAAGCCATCGTGTGCAGTCGCCGGCCCAGTTCCAACGACGAAACCATGCCATGGATGTGCCATCTGCTGGCCGTGCACGATGCGGACATCGACGAAATCTCCTATGAAACCGATCGCTCGCGCTTTATCGGTCGTGGCCGCAGCGTGGCGCAACCTCAGGCGTTGGGTACGCCGGACCACGAACATCGGCGCCTGTCCAACAGCGAAGGCTCGGTGCTCGACCCGATCATAGCGATCCGCTGCCGGATCAGCCTGGAGCCGGAGCAATCGGTCACCGTGGATATGGTTACCGGCCTGGGCGATACCCGCGCGGACTGCTTGCATCTGATCGAAAAATACCGCGACCGCCATCTCGCCGATCGCGTGTTCGACCTGGCCTGGACTCATAGCCAGGTGATGTTGCGGCAACTCAATGCCACCCTGGTCGATGCCCAGTTGTACGAGCACATGGCCACGTCGATCATTTATCCGAACGCGAGTTTGCGGGCGGAGCCGGGCGTTCTCTTAAGCAATCGTCGCGGGCAATCGGGCCTGTGGGGTCAGGCGATCTCAGGCGACCTGCCGATCGTGCTGCTGCAAATCGCTGACCCGGCGCGCATCGAAGTAGTGCGTCAACTGGTACAGGCGCACGCGTATTGGCGCCTGAAAGGCCTGGCCGTCGACTTGGTGATCTGGAACGAAGATCGAGTCGGCTATCGGCAAGAATTGCAGGACCAGATCATGGGCTTGATCGCCTCGGGCAGTGAGGCCAGCTTGCTGGATCGCCCGGGCGGTATTTTTGTACGGCCGGCGCAGCAGCTTTCCAGCGAAGACCGCATGGTGGTGCAAGCGAGTGCGCGAATCATCTTGTCCGATACGCGCGGCAGCCTGACCGAACAGGTCAACCGGCGCCGACTGGAAACACCCACGCCGCGTCTCAAAACCAATCGTGCCCGGCACACACCATTGACGATAGCGGCTCCAGGTTCGGCCATGCCGTCGCGCGCCGATACCCTGCAATTGAGAAACCCTTATGGCGGCTTCAGCGCAGACGGCCGCGAGTATGTGATCACCCTGCCCCCTGGCGCAGCCACGCCGGCCCCATGGGCCAACATATTGACCAACGCCAGTTTCGGCACGGTGATCTCGGAAAGCGGTAGCGCCTATAGCTGGGGCGAGAACGCCCATGAGTTCCGCTTGACGCCATGGCATAACGATCCGGTCAGCGATGGCAGTGGCGAAGCGCTGTATCTGCGCGACGAAGAAACCGGCCAGCTATGGTCACCCACGCCCCTGCCTTGCCGCGGCAAAGGCGATTACGTCACCCGCCACGGTTTTGGCTACAGCGTGTTCGAGCACAGCGAGGACGGGATTTACTCCGAGCTATGGGTTTATGTCGCCATGGACGCCTCGGTGAAATTTTCACGCCTGCTGCTGCGCAATGATTCGGGCCAGCCGCGCCAGCTCAGCGTCACCGGTTATGTCGAATGGCTGCTGGGCGATCTGCGCGAGAAAACCTCGATGCATGTGATCACCGAGTCGGACCCGTCCAGCGGCGCGCTATTCGCCCGCAATGCTTACAACACCGAGTTTCCGGAACGGGTGGCCTTCTTCGATGTGGATGATCCGGACCGTGGCATCAGCGGCGACCGCAGTACCTTTCTGGGGCGTAACGGCAGCACCCGCGCACCGGTCGAGCTGGGGCATACCCATTTGTCGGGCCGGCTTGGTGCCGGGCTGGATCCCTGTGCCGCCCTGCAAGTAACCGTGGCGCTGGACGACGGCGAACAACGCGAGGTGGTGTTCCGGCTTGGGTTGGGGCGCAATACCGCCGACGCCAGTTCGCTGGTGCAGCGTTTCCGCGGCAGCGGCCCGGCGGCCGATGCCTTGAAGGCAGCCCGCGCCTATTGGGATCGCACGCTGGATACCGTGCAGGTAAAAACCCCTGATCCGACCATCGATCTGCTGGTCAACGGCTGGCTGATGTATCAAATCATCGCCTGCCGCTTCTGGGCACGCAGTGGCTATTACCAATCCGGCGGCGCCATCGGTTTCCGCGATCAGCTGCAAGATGCCATGGCGATGATCCACGCCGCGCCGCAAAACATGCGCGAACATCTGCTGTTGTGCGCGGCGCATCAATTCCCCGAAGGCGATGTGCAGCACTGGTGGCATCCACCGATGGATCGCGGCGTGCGCACCCATTGCTCCGATGACTATCTATGGCTGCCTCTGGCCACCAGCCGCTATGTGCTGGCAACCGCCGACACCGGCGTACTGGATGAAATGGTCGGCTATATCGAGGGCCGCCCACTGCAAGCCAGCGAAGAGTCCTATTACGATCTGCCGCAGCCATCGAAGCTGCGCGAAACGCTTTATCAGCACTGCGTGCGGGCGATAGAACACAGCTTGCCGCGCGGTGTGCATGGCCTGCCCTTGATGGGTAGCGGCGACTGGAACGATGGCATGAACCGGGTCGGCGAGGCCGGCCGTGGCGAAAGTATCTGGCTGGGCTTCTTCTCCTGCGAAGTGATGACACGCTTTGCCGACGTCGCCCGGCTGCACGACGACCAGGCCTTTGCCCAGCGCTGCGAAGGCGAAGTGGCCAAGCTCCGCACCGCACTGGAACAGCATGGCTGGGATGGCGAGTGGTATCGCCGCGCCTATTTCGACGACGGCACGCCGCTGGGTTCAAGCAGCAACGAGGAATGCCGCATCGACTCGATCGCGCAGAGCTGGTCGGTGTTGTCCGGCGCAGGCGACCCGGCGCGCCAGCAGCAGGCGATGAACTCGCTCGATCAACACCTGGTACGCCGCGATGCCGGCCTGGTGCAATTGCTCGACCCGCCGTTCGATCACTCAACCCTCGACCCCGGCTATATCAAGGGCTATGTCCCCGGCGTGCGCGAAAATGGCGGCCAATATACCCATGCCGCGGTCTGGGCCACGATGGCGTTTGCCGAGCTCGGTGACAGCGCGCGCGCCTGGGAGCTGCTACGCATGATCAACCCGATCAGTCACAGCGACAGCGCAGCCAGACTGGAGATCTACAAGGTCGAGCCCTATGTGGTATGCGCCGACGTCTACGCCGCCGCACCGCATACCGGCCGCGGCGGCTGGAGCTGGTACACCGGTTCGGCCGGCTGGATGTATCGCCTGATCACCGAGTCGTTGCTTGGCCTGCAACTGCGCGCGGGACGGCTGCATTTTGCGCCGGTACTGCCTACGGGCTGGGATCATTTCAGCTTGAATTATCGCTATCGCAACACCTTGTACCGCATCAACATCCAACACGGCGACACCGGCACGACGCACACCGTCTGGCTGGATGGGGTCGCCCAAGCAGACGGTTACATCACCCTGGTGGACGATGGCATCGAGCACCACGTCGAGCTCAATCATCCGCGTGCCACATGAGGTACTCACACTATGCACGGGCTTAACCCAAGCGCGTGCATACTAGCCGGACCCTCGTTTGCCATCCGCCAGCCGCAACCTTACCGTCATACAGGAGAGAGCCATCGCTATGGCGACACCTCATTCGGATGCCTTGGTCTTTTTCGGCGCCACCGGCGACCTGGCCTATAAAAAAATCTTTCCCGCGCTGCAAGCCATGGTGCTCCACGACGGTCTGGACCTGCCGATCATCGGCGTGGCTCACTCCGGCTGGACCCTGGAACAATTACGCCAGCGCGCCCATGACAGCCTGGCGCAGGCGGCTAAAGAGCAAGGCAACCGTATCGATGAGGCGGCGTTCGAAAGATTCGCCGCGCAGCTGCAATACATTGATGGCGACTACAACGACCCGGCCACGTTTCAGCAGCTGAAAACCATGCTGGGTTCGGCCACCCGTCCGCTGCACTATCTGGCGATTCCACCGAGCCTGTTCGGCACCGTCACCAAGGGCCTGCAACAAGCCGGCTGCGCTAACGACGCGCGAGTGGTGGTAGAGAAACCCTTCGGTCGCGACCTAGCCTCTTCGCAACAGCTCAACCGCCGGCTGCATGAGGTCTTTGCCGAGCCGGCGATTTTCCGGATCGACCACTATCTCGGCAAAGAAGCGGTACAAAATCTGCTGTACTTCCGCTTCGCCAATACCTTTCTCGAACCGGTGTGGAATCGCAACTACGTCGACAGCGTGCAGATCACCATGGCTGAAAGCTTTGGCGTGGCCGGACGCGGCGCCTTCTACGACGATATCGGCGCCATTCGCGACGTGGTGCAAAACCACCTGCTGCAAGTGATCTCGTTGCTGGCCATGGATTCGCCAATCGGCAATGACCCCGAGTCCTTGCGCGCGGAAAAACTGCGACTGTTCCATGCCATGCGGCCAATCGACCCCAAGCAGGTCGTGCGCGGGCAGTTCCGCGGTTATCGCGAGGTCAACGGCGTCGCCGCCGAGTCGAATGTCGAAACCTTTGTTGCTCTGTGCATGTATATCGATACCTGGCGCTGGGCAGGCGTGCCGTTCTACATCCGCACCGGCAAGAGCTTGCCCATCACGACCACCGAGGTCATGGTGAAGATGAAAGCACCGCCATTGCCGATCTTCGATGAGATCGGCCCGGCGCAAGCGAACTATTTCCGCTTCCGGCTCAGCCCCGAGGTGGTCATCGCCGAGGGCGCCAGGGTTAAGCAACCCGGCGAACAAATGCAGGGCGAGCCGGTGGAGCTGGTTGCCCGGCATCATTCGGAGCCGGAGAAATCGCCTTATGAGCGCCTGCTCGGCGATGCGATTCGCGGCGACAACTCCCTCTTCAGCAGCGATGAGTGCGTCGAGGCCGCCTGGGCCGTGGTCGATCAGGTACTGACCCACGAGGGCGCGGTAAGCATGTATGAGCCCGGCAGTTGGGGGCCGGCTGCCGCCGCCGACCTGGTCAGTGACAGCCAAGGCTGGCACGACCCAGTTGCCGAAGCGAGTAATCCGCGCTGAGTAAAGCCCCCTGAGCAAGCCTCGGTAAGACCACGTTGCGTCAGTCCGGATTAAATTTGCGCAACAAGCAAACACAGGTTGAGTACTAGCCCCATGAGTTCAGGCCCGATGAGTCCAGCACAAACCAAGCCAATCGTTTTTCTGCTCGATGTCGACAACACCTTGCTCGATAACGACCGTTTCGCCGAAGACCTCAGCGCACGGCTGGAGCAATCGTTCGGTCATGCCGAGCGTGAGCGCTACTGGGCCATCTACAACCAGCTGCGCGACGAATGGGGTTATGCCGATTACCTGGCCGCGCTGCAACGTTTTCGCAGCGGGCTGGATAACCATCCGGCCTTGCTGCAGATGTCGGCCTACCTGCTGGAGTATCCGTTCGCCGACCGGCTCTACCCGCACGCGCTGGAGGTAATCAGCCACCTGCATACGCTGGGGCAACCGGTGATTCTGTCCGATGGCGATGTGGTGTTTCAGCCACGCAAGATCCAGCACGCCGGCCTCTGGAACGCCTTGCATGGCGAGGTACTGATCTACCTGCACAAACAGCACATGCTCGAGGCCATGCAGCAGCGCTACCCGGCGCAGCATTACGTCATGGTCGACGACAAGCCGAATCTGCTGGCCGAGATGAAACAAAGCCTCGGCATCAAGTTGACCACGGTGTTTGTCCGCCAAGGCCACTATGCCGCCGCGGCCCCCGCCGGTATCGAACCGGCACCGGATCTTGAAATCAACAACATTGGCGAGCTGCGCGGGCGCACGCTTGAAGACTTTCTATTAGCGGCCACAGCAACCGCCACGACCGCCCGTTAAAGCCAGCTACGCGGAGGAAGCCAGCATGAAAGCGACCCAGCAACTGCATAACCTCGGGCAAAGCCTGTGGCTGGACAACATCACGCGCGCACTCCTCGACGATGGCACCCTGGCCCGCTATATCGCCGAAGACTCGATTACCGGGCTGACCTCCAACCCGAGCATCTTCGATGCGGCCATCGGCGGCAGCGATGCCTATGACGCGGCCATCCACGCCAAGACCCTGGCCGGGCACGACGGCGAACACTTGTTTATCGAGCTGGCCCTGGAAGACCTGCGCCGTGCCGCCGACCTGTTCCGCCCGGTGTTCGATGCCACCGAGGGGATCGATGGCTGGGTCTCGATGGAGGTGTCACCGCTGCTTGCCGCGGACACCGACGGCTCAATCGCCGCAGCCATACAAATCCATCAGCAGGCCGGGCGCGACAACCTGTTCGTAAAAATCCCCGGCACCCCACAAGGCATTCCCGCGATTGAGGAAGCGATCTTCCTGGGCATTCCGATCAATATCACCCTGTTGTTTTCCCGCGAGCATTATCTGGCCGCCGCCGAAGCCTATCTGCGTGGGATCGAACGGCGCCTTGCCGCCGGGCTGAATCCACGCGTGGCGTCGGTCGCATCGCTGTTTATCAGCCGCTGGGATGTTGCCGGCAACGCGCAACTGCCGGACGCATGGCATAACCGGCTCGGCATCGCCGTGGGCCAGCAAACCTACCGCGCCTATCGCAGCTTGCTTGCCTCACCGCGCTGGCAAAAGCTGGCTGCTGCGGGCGCCCAGCCCCAGCGGCTATTGTGGGCCAGCACCGGCAGCAAGGACCCCGCCGCGGCCGACACGCTATACATCAGCGCCCTGGCGGCTCCCGATACTGTCGATACCATGCCGGAAAAGACCTTGCAGGCGTTCGCCGATCACGGTCAACTGCACGGGGTCATGGCGACCGACGGCGGCAACGCTGACGATGTACTGGCACAGCTTGCCGAGGCCGGGGTGGATATCCAGGCACTGCCGGCCCAGTTGCAGCGCGAAGGTGCGCAATCGTTCGTCAAATCATGGCAACAATTACTACAGCGGATCGCTGAAAAGTCGACCGCGCTTAACGCAAAGGCACAAGGATCCATTGCACGATGAGCCGTCCCAATCTCACCACGCTGCCGCAGTGGAAGGCACTGCAACAACACTTTTCCCAGGTCGGCCAGCAGCATCTGCGCGAACTGTTCGCCGCCGACCCCAAACGTGGCGAGCGGCTGACCGCCGAAGGCGTCGGCCTGTACCTGGACTATTCCAAGCAGCGCGTCAACGCCGACACCCTGCGCCTGCTGGGTGAACTGGCCCAGGCCTGTGGCTTGCAACAGCACATCGCGGCGATGTTCAGCGGCGACAAGATCAACACCACCGAACATCGCGCGGTACTGCATGTGGCGCTACGCGCCCCGGCCGACCAAACGATTCTGGTCGACGGCAAAAATGTGGTGCCGGATGTGCATGGTGGCCTTTGCCGAAGAGGTGCGCGGTGGCGCCTGGACCGGCCATACCGGCAAGCGCATCCGCAACGTCATCAGCATCGGCATCGGCGGCTCGGACCTGGGCCCGGTCATGGCCTACGAAGCATTGCGCGACTATAGCCAGCGCGATATGACGTTTCGTTTTGTCTCCAACGTCGACGGCACCGACTTCGCCGAGGCCACCCGCGACCTGAATGCAGACGAGACTTTGTTCATCGTCTGCTCGAAAACCTTCACCACGCTGGAAACACTGACCAACGCGCATGCCGCGCGCGCCTGGTGCCTGCAGGCGCTGGGCGATGAGCAAGCCATCGCCAGGCACTTTGTCGCGGTGTCCACCAATGCTGAAGAAGTCGGCAAGTTCGGTATCGATACCGCGCACATGTTCGGTTTCTGGGATTGGGTCGGCGGCCGCTACTCGATGGATGCCTCGGTCGGCCTGTCGACCGTGCTGGCTATCGGACCAGAGCGGTTTCGCGAGATGCTGGCCGGCTTTCATGCCATGGATGAGCATTTTCGCCATACCCCGCTAGAGAAAAACCTGCCGGCGCTGATGGGCTTGCTGGCGATCTGGAACAATAATTTTCTCGATGCCGCTACCGTGGCGGTCCTGCCGTACGAGCAATACCTCAAGCGTTTTCCCGCTTACTTGCAACAGCTGACCATGGAGAGCAATGGCAAGCACGTTACGCTCGACGGCTCCGAGGTGGGTTACGCCACCGGCCCGATCTACTGGGGCGAACCCGGCACCAACGGTCAGCATTCGTTTTATCAGCTGATTCACCAAGGCACCCGCATCGTGCCCTGCGATTTCATCGGTTTCGGTCAGCCGCTGAACCCCCTGCCCGCCCAGCACGGCGGCGACCAGCATGATTTGTTGATGGCCAACCTGATTGCCCAGGGTGAGGCGCTGGCCTTTGGCAAGAGCGCCGAAGAAGTCCGTGCCGAAGGCACCGCCGAAGCGCTGGTGCCGCACCGCACGTTTGAAGGCAACCGACCCAGCAGCACCCTTCTCGCCTCCAAGCTCACGCCCTACGCCCTGGGCACCTTGATCGCACTGTATGAGCACAGTGTGTTTGTGCAGGGGGTGATCTGGGATATCGACTCGTTCGACCAATGGGGCGTGGAACTGGGCAAGCAGCTGGCGAAAACCACGATTGCCGAACTCACCGCCAAAGATGAGCCCAAGCTCAGCCATGACAGCTCAACCAATGCCTTGATCCGTCGCTATCGCCAACTGCGCGACGGTCAAACGCCGGGAAGCGCCGCATGAGCCAGCAAATCCATGCGCTGGCGGGCCAGCCGGCGCCGGCCTCCATGCTCGTCGACGTGCCCAAGCTATTGGCTGCCTACGTCGACTTGAAGCCGGACCCCAGCGTGTCGGCGCAACGCGTTGCCTTTGGCACCTCCGGCCATCGCGGCAGCTCGTTCGAGCGCAGCTTCAACGAGTGGCACATCCTGGCGATCAGTCAGGCGATCTGCGAGTACCGCAAGAGCCAAGGCATCGATGGCCCGCTGTTCATGGGCATCGATACCCATGC
>NZ_JAPDPE010000180.1 GCF_026283955.1 Dyella silvatica
CATGGCTTCATCGCGCATGGCCAGGCCGGGCAGTTTTTCCAGGCCGAAACGGCGGGTAAGAAAGCGGGCAATCGAACCGGTGTCGTAGATGGTGTGATCGACATGCCCCTGCTTGGCGAACGGCGATACCAGCAAGGCCGGAATGCGTGAGCCCGGCCCCCAGCGATCGCCCTTGGGCGGCGCCACGTGATCCCACCAGCCACCGTTTTCATCGAAGGTGATCACCACCAGCATCTGCGGCCACTGCGCGCTGCGCTGTAAGGCATCGACGATGCAGGCGATATGGCAGTCGCCGGCATTCACGTCGGAATAACCCGCGTGCATGTTCAAGTCGCCCTGCGGCTTGTAAAAGGTGACCGCTGGCAGCTTGCCTGCTTCGATATCGGCAATCAGGTGATTGCTGCGGGCGATTTCGCCAGTGCCCGCATCACGCAAATGCTGCTTGCGCGCTGCCGTGCCCGGAGCGAACTGCTTGAAGTAATTCAGCGGCTGATGATGCGGCTGAAAATTCGGCGTGGGTGGAAACTCCGACTCGCTGCCCTCGCCATGACCATCCAGCGCGGCCTGCCAGCCGCCGGCATACCATGCCCAATCGATACCCTTGGCCGACAATAGATCGCCAATGGTCTTGTGGCTCTGCTCGACCAGGGTGTTGGGGCTTTTCGGGTCGGCCAGCTCAGGATGATCGGGATGCGTATTGAACGCTGGCGCGTAAGCCGGGCCCATGGTGTTCACCGCCCAGAAATCCGGCGTAAGCGCATCGCGCGAGGCAAACTTTGGACGCCCATGCATGGCGCTGGCCGGCGACTCGTCAGCCACTTTCAAGAGATGACTGGCCGGGTCGTCGCTGTCGAGCACGGCAATCTGCACGCTGGCCGGGCTTTTGTCCGCCTGCGGATAAAACGGTGGTTGCGCGGCCACCAGATACTGATGGTTGAGAAACGAGCCGCCGAAGGCGCCCATGAAGAAGTTGTCGCACAACGTATATTGCCGTGCCAACTGCCACAGGCGCAGGTTGTACTGACTATCGCCGTAGTAACCCATGACCTGTGCGCCGGTGTTGCCCCAGGCGACAAAGCCGTCATTCTTGCCGCCGTTGATCTGGCGCTGGTTTTGATAAAACTGATGCCATAAATCGTGGGTGATCACGCCATGCGGCAGCGGATCGCCCTCTGGGGTGCGCAGCGCAAACGGTGCGTTGGGCAGCCCGGTGATATCCGCTTCGCCGATCAGATACCGGCGATGGTTGACCACCTGCTCCTTGGGCACCAGCCCACCCCAGATCGGAGGCAGCTGCTTGAGCAAGCTGCCATCGCGATCGCGTTGCTGATACGCCGCCGGCTTGAGTGCGGCAAGCGGCTGCGCTACACCGGGAAAGTTGGCGAACAGATTATTGAAGCTGCGGTTCTCAGCGTAAATCACCACTACGTGCTGAATGTGCTGCGCCAGCAAGGCGTCAAGATCGCTATCGCCAGGCGCGGCGTTGCTGCCACTTGGATGTTCGCTGGCCGACACCGTCTCGCGCCCACCCAGTGCCAAGGCGGCACCGGCGGCCGCCATGCCGCCCAGCAGCCGACGGCGGGTGGGATCGACCGGTGTATCAGGAGTCGTCACGGAGGAATCGGCGGGCTGCTTTTCTTTCATTACGCATCACGTCAGTACAAGTCGCATCGAGGGAAACCACTGGCGCGAGATCGCATCACGCGCTGGCGACGGAAGGAAAACCGGTCGCCATGCGGCGACGTGCATGAGAAAGATCCGTCTTGATCCATCCCTGCAAGGTACCGAATGAGTATAGACGTCACGGCAAAGTAAACAAATCATCGGTCTGATGGCAGCCACGATCGCCGCCGCTAGCCTGTTGTAGCAGGAGCAGTGTCCAGTTCATAACGATTGATGGGTTGCTGGCGCTTATTGTCCATCACCACCTCGATAAGACGGCCACCGCACTTTTCGATGGTTCGACTGGAACCGATATTTTCGGCCAGGCAAGTAATGACGACACGTTCCAGCCCCAGTTTGCGCGCCTCGACCAGCGCCAGGCTAAGCATCGCCGTGGCATATCCTTTACGGCGCTGGCTTGGGGCAATGTCATAACCGATATGGCCGTCAAGATGCAGCTTGTCCGAGGTCGGTTGCGGCCTGATCCTGATCGCACCGATCACCCGCCCGCCATCGATCAACCAGTAGGTGATGCATGCCACCTGATCCTGCGCAAGCCCAACCCCACGGGACGCATCATGCAGCGATGCCACGTAGGCGGAAAAATCCGCTTTGCCAGCCTGGTATTTGGCAATACGGCTGGTATCCCCCGCGTCCAGATAATCATCGACAAATGCCGAGAACGCCGCGGCGTAGGCGAGATCCGCTGTGGTCAGAAACATCGTAGTGCTCTTTCGCCCATGACCGGCCACAGCATGCTTTGACATGGCGGCCGTCGCAAGAGCCCATGCTTTGGACGTGCCTTGAAATCTATCCGCCCCTCCCCACTCGATGCTCTTGCAAAGTCGTCAAGCCAACCTCAGATCGCGACACTCCACCCCACCACGAGACGCCCATGCCCTCCGCTGAAACACTTGAACGCTTTATCGCACGAGTCGAACAGAACGCGCATGCCGAAGCATGCGAAGAGTTTTATACCGTTGACTCATCCATGCAGGAGAATCAAGCAGAGCCACGCGTCGGCCGCGACGCGCACGTAGCCCACGAACGCAAAGTCATGGCCATGGCTAAATCGATATCGTCGACCTGTGTCCGCCCAGTACTCGTCAACGGTGACCGGGTAGTTATCCGTTGGATCTTCGACTTCGAGTGGCCTGACGGCAGCATCACCCATATGGAAGAACTGGCCTACCAGCGCTGGGAAGGCGAACGCATCGCCGAGGAGACATTCTTCTATGACCCGGCCCAGCGCGTACCAAAGAAGATCCAGGCGTAGATGTCGTCAGTAGCAAACGCTTGGTACAGCACAAGGCCTTGATGATCGATTTTCTCGCTTGACGAAATGACATCGCAACGATGGCCAACGACTCACGCCAACAACACGTGCCGACGATGCCATCGGTGCGCGGCAATACCGGTTGAATCGAGCCGGCGCTGGCTTACCCGCCAGCGCCAGCTCATTGCAGTAGCTCCCAGAAATCGTTACTGAGTAAGCCAGGCGAGTGCGGTGTGTCATCGGATATCAACGTCAGATCTCATCGCCGATCTATTTAAATACTGATGACGGCAAGCTCGTTATATCCATGTAAAAAGACTTGCCAAAGGGCACATTAAATTCGTTTTAATTGACCGCGCAGTACATTAAGAGGAAAGTGCTCACAGTTGCAGGGGCGAGCCGCAGGTAAAGCGCTCGCCGCAACCGTCAACCGTAGTCAAGGAGGTCTTATGAAGCGGTTTCATGCACTGGCGTTGATCAGCGTGCTGACTGTTACCGGAGGCGCCGCGATGGCGGCAACCGGTGCACTAAGTCCGTTTACGCCCAAAGTTCTACCGGTCCTGGTACAGGTGAATGCCGAAGGCAAAGTCACCAGTCTCTCTCCGGCCATTGAACTTCCACCATCGTTTAAACGATTGCTCGCCAAGAATGTGGGCGAAATGATCACCAAGCCGGCATATGACAACGGTCGCCCGGTGAGCAGCCAGTTCGTGATGAACCTCGCGCTGACAACCACTCCTCGCGATGAAGGAGATTATGACGCTCAGTTCGCCTATATCTCGACCGCCCCCGTTCCGCTTGGAACATGGCACTGGGTGAATCTGGAAGATCGGCGCTTTGCGCTGGCACCGAATAATTCTTCGGGTAGGCGCATGTTTTTCGATGGCGGACAGCGGGCCTACGAGCCGATGAATACCGGCAATGTGCAACGTTCGTTCAGCCCTCCCGCCTCAAGTGCCCCGCCCAGCACACCGGCACCCAGTACCGCACATGGTCATTAAATCGGCGGAGCCAAGTACTGCAGGCGGTGAAATCTATCGCCGCACTTAAGCAGGCCGAGCACCGAAAGCATCACAAGCCCGTCTAAACCGACGGGCTTTTTTATGCCTATCGACAAAGCAGCCATACCAGTCACCTAACAGCCTTGAAAGGCGACACCTATCGCCTCGCCACTCAGCCGTTGGCACGCCCTGAGATCTCGATCTCAGGCATGGCCTTTCAAGACAACTGCAACGGCGGCAGTGGGCAATGCAGGCTTGCACAGATCACCCTTAGCAGTTCGGCCTCGACCATGGTTACGCTACCGTCTGCACGAATCGCGCGATCCAGGCTCTGGATCAAAATATCCTTGGCGGCAGGCATCAATCCGTCGAGATCGATCAACGCACGCTCGAAAGGCCCTTGCCAGTCCGCCGGCGGCGCCTGCCAGGTGCAGGCCATGCCCGGGAATGCGTTATCCATCGCCAGCAGCCATGCCCGGTTAGCCGCAACCTGATCGGCATGTCCATACGCTGCGACGACAGCCAACACCAAGGACACACTGGCCACACACGCCGGCAGCTTCTTTTTGCCATCGACGGGGGCACTGCGCGGGCGCATCGCCTCAAGCAACTGCACGCGCAACAAACGGGTCAGACAATAGTCGTCCAGATTGACCTTGCGGCTTGCCCTGACCAAGGCATCCAGCGTATCCAGGAAGGTCTGCAAGCGCCCTTCCGGCAATTGCCGCAACGCCGGAAACGCCAGCGAGATCAGCGGTAGCCGCAACTCCGGCGACAGCTTGCCGACCTCGGCGGCCAGCTCGGAAACCGTATAAAGAAGATCGTCGCCAAAGGCGTTGGCAAGCAGCCTTTGCTGAGCGTCCCGCAGCGCCCCATACGTCGACATGGCCAAGGCGAACACCAGCGACATCGCCGATTCCGGCTGGGCCGCCGCCTGCTTCAACGCCGCAGGCACATTCCGCTGCAAATCTGCCGCCTGATCGAAGCGACCAAGCTGGGTGTGGTCACGGGGCATGGACGCCGCCAGCCCAGCGCGCCAAAGAGCATCTGACGCAGCCCCAGCGGCCGCTGACGAGGTGACCGGCGCCGGCTCGCGCGCCTTCTCGAGCTGCTCGGATACGGCCTGCATCGAGGTCGCCAGTTTCTCCAGCTCCCTTTCGCGAAACACCGGATCAAGCGAGCGAATACGCTTCAGCAGCGGTGGATGGGTGGCATACCACGCCTGGAAAAAACCGGACTCATCGGCTTCACCAAACAGCATGTGGGCAACCTCGTGCCGGTTGCCCACTTGCAGTTCCGAACCTTCGCTGACCACGGCGATTTTTTTCAGTGCGCCGGCAATGCCGTGGGTTTGCCGGGTGAATTGCACCGCCGACGCATCGGCCAGGGTTTCTCGCGAACGTGCCACCGCCGCCTGGATCAGCCGACCAAAAAAATATCCGAGATAGCCGATGCTAAGCAGGGTCAGGCCGATACCCAGCGTGTACAGATCGATGCCACGCCTTCGCTCGCTATCGGTGTCGCCGAGATAGCTGAGCTGTCGGCCGATCACCGCCAGCATCATGATGCCGAACAGTAGGCCCATCAGCCGGATGTTCAAGCGCATATCGCCATTTAATACATGGCTGAACTCATGGGCGATGACGCCCTGGAGCTCGTCACGCGTCAAATAATCAAGGCAGCCCTGGGTTACACAGATCACCGCGTCGGCTACCGAATACCCGGCGGCAAAAGCATTGATGCCGGGCTCGTCCTCCATCAGGTAAATGCCCGGCACGGGCATGCCGGCGGCAATCGCCATTTCTTCGATCACATTGCGCAGCTGCCTGAGCTTGGGATCGCCGGTATTCGCCGGTACGGGTATCGCACCAAGACTCTCAGCCACCGAGCGGCCGCCATCAGACAAACTCATCATG
>NZ_JAPDPE010000181.1 GCF_026283955.1 Dyella silvatica
TTACGAGGTGCATGCGATCAGCGGAAAAACCGAGCATTTCGACGTTCTACGCACACTCGGCGCGACCCAATGCCTGGACCGGCAGCAGTTGGCATTCAGCGGCAAACCCATGGATTCGGTGCGCTTCGGCGGCGCCCTGGACAATGTCGGCGGCGCCATGCTGACCGGCCTGCTGCCGCTTATCGCGCCCTACGGCAACGTCGCCATCTGCGGAAATGCAGGCGGCTTCGGCTTCGACAGTACAGTAATGCCCTTCATTATTCGCGGCGCCAGCCTGCTCGGCATTGCCTCCGCCGGCACCGCGCGAAACCTTCGCGATGAAGCCTGGCAACGCCTGGCCAACGACTGGAAACCCCGGCATCTGCCGACGATTTGCACCCGTGAAGTAGGCCTCGACGAATTACCCGGCGTTTTCGACATCATGCTGGCGGGCGCTTCATTTGGCCGGACGCTGGTAAATGTGGGAGATGTTTGAAAGGATCTATGCTGCCGCGGTTGCCCTGGCGCTTGGAAGCAAGGCAGCTCGCACGTAGAATCTCAGCTACTGTTTAAGGGGATATTCATGGCTCGCATCCTGATCGTCGACGATTCGCCGTCGCAACTGCTTGGCATCAAACGCATCGTCGAAAAGCTCGGGCACGAGGTAGTTACCGCTGAGGACGGCGCCGCAGGCGTCGAAGCCGCCAAGCGCGAGCTCCCCAATCTGATCCTGATGGATGTCGTCATGCCGAACCTCAATGGTTTTCAGGCTACCCGCACGATCAGCAAAGATCCGACCACCGCGCATATTCCGGTCGTGCTGGTCACCACCAAGGATCAGGAAACCGACAAGGTCTGGGGCATGCGCCAAGGCGCCAAGGCCTACGTCACCAAGCCGATCAAGGAAGAAGAATTAATCGCCACGTTGAAAGAATTGCTACCGGGCTGAATCGCCTAGCCCACTCATCGACGTATTCACGAAAAACGGCGCCCAGGGCGCCGTTTTTCGTAGATCCATCCCGCTGGCTTTATGCCTACGCCAGCTGCACCGGCGTCGCTCAGGTTCGCGGGTCATAATCGGGAAACTGCTCGCGCAAGGCTTCATACGCGGCGCGTTGCGTGTCGTTCTCGGGCAACGGCACACGGATCGACAGCTCGACCAGCTGATCACCCGGATGCGCTCCAGGCATCCCGCGTCCTTTCAGGCGCAGCTTACGGCCCGACTGCGAGCCGGCAGGAATACGCAGATCCACCGTGCCAGCCAGGGTCGGCACGGCCAATGTCGCGCCAAGCGCGGCATCCCATGGGGTAATCGCCAACACGTGCAACACATTGTGACCATCCAGGCGAAACTGCGCGTCGTCGCGAATACCCACTTCGAGCAACAAATCGCCACTGGGGCCTCCACCCATACCAGGGTGCCCCTGCCCGGCCAGACGAATAACCTTGCCCGGCTGGATGCCGGCGGGAATTTTCACCTCCAGCACACGCTCGCCGCCGCTGGAATCTTGCAGTGCCAGCCGAGTGCGGCCACCGTCAAAGGCCGTTTTAAGATCAATCTGTACTTGCGCCTGGATATCGCTGCCGCGTCGGGCGCGCGGAGCGCCACGTTGCCCGCCCGCCGCGCGGCCGAACATGCTCTCGAAGAAATCGCTGAAATCGCCGTGTCCACCGTCGCCGAAATCGAAGTTATGGCCCTGCCCAAAACCCGGCGGCGGCCGAAACTGTTCGCCCTGGCGATAACCGCCAGCGCGCACTTGATCGTAAGCACGGCGTTTTTCGGCATCGCGAAGCACTTCATTGGCTTCGTTAATGGCTTTGAATTTTTCTTCGGACCCGGCTTCTTTGTTCTTGTCTGGGTGGTATTTGCGTGCCAGTTTGCGATAAGCGGCCTTGATCTCCGCCTCGCTGGCGTCAGGCTTTACACCCAAGGTGTCGTAATAATCTTTGAATTCCACTGTACTTCCCCGGCCATGGGCTCCAACCAATACAAAGCCCGCGGCGGATCATCGTCCGCCACGGGCTGAGTAGCAAGATTAACGCGTCTGCCGTCAGGCGTCTGTCGAGATTGACCGGTGCCTAAAAGTCGCCGCGTTCAGCGCCGCTTCTCGTCGATACCCTGGACCATGCCACGCCATGGTCCAGTGCAGCGGCCGCCATCCGAGCGACCATCCCTGCTCCAACTGACTCCTGACATCGCGCCTAGTGATTGGTGTGAATGGTGATGCGCCGTGGCGATACCTGTGCCTTCTTGGGAATCACAATCTCCAGTACACCGTGCTTGCCATGAGCTGTAATGCCCTCGGCATCGGCGCTGTCGGGCAAGCCAAAGTGACGTTGGAAGGCGCCATGAGCACGCTCGGTACGGCTGAGCTTTTCGCCCTGCTCAAGGCTTACTGCCGGGCGCTCGCCCTTGATGATGAGCCGGCCTTTGTCCATGCTGACCTCGATCGTGGCCGGATCCACACCCGGGATATCGGCAAGAATCAAAAAGCGCTGCTCGTTCTCGTGAATATCTACCCGTGGTGCCCACTGACCAGGGCTACCCTGCGAAACGTCACCGCCGTCATTTTGAAAAAGATGGCCAAAAGCCTGACGCAGCTCCTGCTGCAAACCATGGTTAGCATTCCATGCCGAAACACGTTGAAAGCTCATATCGATAATCCTTGATTAGGTTGCGGTATCAGTACCGCTTGGCTCCATACGTAGGTGCGCGCTGCGCCGATTCAAGATGGCGGACCCATCTTGGGCCACCGCTTCATTTCCCGGTCAGCTGACCCACAAAGCCACTACAGTGACGGCCAGCCTCTAAACTCAGCCCCCTCCCCCCCAACTTGCATGGACAGGTAACCCCATGAGCATCCAACCCGGCGCCTACCTACCTGACACCTCGATTGCTGTCTTCGACGGCGAGATCCAGCAACACCGCACCAGCGATCTTTTCGTTGGCCGCAAAGTCGTGTTATTCGCCGTGCCCGGCGCTTTCACGCCGACCTGCTCAAGTAAACACATGCCCGGCTATGTGAAGCATTTTCAGGCGTTTCGTCAGCGCGGTATCGAGGTGATGTGCCTGTCGGTCAATGACGCCTATGTCATGCAAGCCTGGGCGCAAGCACAGCAGGTTCCGACAGGGCTGTTGATGTTGGCCGACGGCAACGGCAACTTCACCCGGGCACTCGGTTTGGAACTGGATGGCACCGCCTATGGCATGGGCCTGCGCGCGCGGCGCTTTGCGCTCTACGCCGAGGACGGCCTGGTCAAGCAGCTGCACCTCGAAGCACCAGGCGAGCTCAACGTATCTACCGCCGAAGCCATGCTGGCAGCAATTGAGGACTAAACCGGCAAGCATGCCTGCATGCCTTTAATCTCTTGCCGGGATTGATGGACGATGCTGATTAAAAGAAAAGCCCCGGCATAACCGGGGCTTTTCTTTTTCAGGCACTCAGCAGACTCACTCTTCCGTCGATACGGAATCGTCGGCTACGGGCTCAATAACCACGGTGGCGTCATTATCGGCATCACCGCCGTCGATCGGCGCAATCACGTCGATAGGTTCTGCATCTTCACCGTTTTCTTCTTCGGCATCCAAGCGCACCACGCTGATCAGCGTTTCGTCGGCCGGCAGACGGATCAAGGTAACGCCCTGGGTATTGCGGCTGAGCTGAGAAACCTCTGCCACGCGGGTACGCACCAGCGTGCCTTGATCGGAGATCAGCATCATTTCGTGCGCCTCGGTGACCTGGGTCGCAGCGACCAGCTTGCCGTTACGCTCGGAGCACTGAATGCCGATAACACCCTGCGTGCCACGCCCCTTCTTGGGGAACTCGTCGAGCACGGTGCGCTTGCCGTAACCACGCTGGGTCGCGGTAAGAATGTCCCCTGCGGCGGCCACGATCAGCGACACGACTTCGCAGCCGTCGGCCAGCTTCATGCCGCGCACGCCACGCGAGGTACGGCCTGAAGAACGCACCTCGTCTTCGTCGAAGCGCACGGTCTTGCCGTTGGAAGCAAACAACAGCACATCGCTATTGCCATCGGTCAACGCGACATTGACCAACGCATCGCCTTCATCGAGGCTGATCGCGATCTTGCCCTTCTGCAGCTGGAAGGCAAACTCGGTAAGCGGGGTCTTTTTCACCGTACCCTGCTTGGTCGCGAAGAACACGAAACGACCCTCGCTGTACTCGCGTACCGGCAACACCGCCTGCACTTTCTCACCCTCGCCCAACGGCAGCAGATTCACCATCGGCTTGCCGCGCGCATTCGGGCCGGATTCCGGCATCTGGTAGACCTTAAGCCAATAGACCCGGCCCGTGCTGGTAAACGCCAGCAAGGTGTCATGGGTATTGACCACCCACAGCTGCTCGACGAAATCCTCGTCTTTCAGTGCCGAGGCAGAACGGCCTTTGCCGCCACGGCGTTGCGCGCGATAAGTGCTGGCGGGCTGGCGCTTCACATAACCCGTGTGCGACAGCGTCACCACGACATCTTCCGGCGCGATCAAATCGAGAACGTTGAGATCTTCCTGCGAATGCTGAATCTCGGTGCGGCGTTTGTCGCCGAACTCAGCCAGGATCACCTCCAGCTCACCGCGAATCACCGCCAGCAAACGTACCGGATCTTCCAGGATCTCGATCAGGCCACGAATGACATCGAGAATTTGACGGTATTCGTCGGAAAGTTTTTCCTGCTCCAGGCCGGTCAAGCGATGCAGACGCATTGCCAGGATTTCAGAGGCCTGCACTTCGGACAACTGGTAGCCGTCGTTCTTCAAGCCTTCGCGCGGATCCATGTCTTCGGGACGCGAGGATTCAGCACCGGCGGCAGCCAGCAGCGTGTTGACCAGACCCGGCTGCCATTTGCGTGCCAGCATGCGCTCGCGTGCTTCGGCCGGCGAGGCGGAGCTGCGAATCAGCTCGATCATCTCGTCGATATTGGCCAGCGCAACGGTGAGGCCTTCGAGGATATGCGCGCGAGCACGGGCTTTGCGCAGCTCGAAAATGGTGCGACGGGTAACCACCTCACGGCGGTGGCGAATGAACGCCTCAAGAATATCCTTGAGGTTGAGCAAACGCGGCTGACCATCCAGCAAGGCCACCATGTTGATGCCGAACGTGACCTGCAACTGGGTTTGCTGGAACAGGTTGTTCAGCACCACGTCGCCCATCGAATCACGACGGATTTCGATCACGACGCGCATGCCGTCTTTATCGGATTCGTCGCGCAGCTCGCTGATGCCTTCGAGCTTTTTCTCTTTCACCAGCTCGGCGATCTTCTCGATCAACCGCGCTTTATTCACTTGATACGGCAGCTCTCTGACGATAATCGTCTCGCGGCCGTTCGATTCGGTTTCGATTTCTGCGCGTGCGCGAACCAGGATACGGCCACGACCGGTACGGTAGGCCTCGATGATGCCGGAGGAACCGTTGATGATGCCGTAGGTCGGAAAATCCGGCCCGGGAATGAACTGCATCAATTCGTCGATCGACAGCGACGGGTCGTCGATCAGCGCAATCGTCGCGGCAATGACTTCGTTGAGGTTATGCGGCGGCACATTGGTGGCCATGCCCACCGCGATACCGGCCGAACCGTTGATCAGCAGGGTCGGCACGCGGGTGGGCAGCACCAGCGGCTCGTGCTCGCTCTCGTCGTAGTTGGGGCCGAAATCGACGGTTTCTTTATCGATATCGGCAAGCAATTCATGC
>NZ_JAPDPE010000182.1 GCF_026283955.1 Dyella silvatica
GCATGCTTCAGGTCGAGCTGTAGATCCATCGTGTGCCTCGGTCCCTCCAACTGTTGCAACACCTCATCGTCGACACCGTAGTGCGGTGCGGTAGTTCGGCGTGCCTGTAAGAAGCAGGTATAGGCGATGCGATACAGCCAACTGGAAAAGCGTGCCTCGCCGCGGAACTGGTCCAGGTTTCGCCACGCCAGCATAAAGGCCTCCTGCGCCATGTCGTCTGCCGCAGCGTCATCGCCGCGTAGAAGCCGACGCAGTTGCGCACGCACCATGCCTTGATGCCGGCGCACCAGTTGTTCGAATGCACGACGGTCGCCGTCCCGGCGTACACGTGTTACCAGGGCCTGATCGATACGCGCCTCGACGGCGCTATCAGTCACGCACATCTCCTCGGCGGTTCAGCCACCAACTGGCGAGGTAACCCAAGCCCGTCATCAGCGGCAACAGACCGATACCCCATAGACGATTGATGCCCAAGCCGTTGTCAAGTTGGCCGGGCAGCGCCAGAAACATGGCTATCAGTCCCAAGCCGCCACCGATCAGCACTAACGCCCTGCGCCGTTCGCAATAGACCACCCGCGGCTCCAGCAACAGTTCGGGTGTCAGGTCTACGCCTTTGTCGGCCAGTTGCAACAGCGTGTTGTAACGTGCCTGCGTCCGTCGGTAGCTGTAGCGCAGCACGATCAGAATGATGAGCACAGGGGCGGACATCACTACGAGGGGAATCAAAAAGTAATCCACGGTCTTGCTCCAGATGATGTGTCGAGCCAGAAGGCTTTAGTAACAGATGAGGGGCGCGCTTTCCGTTTCGGGAACTCAGTTCTTGGCCCCTTCGGCGGCAAGCAGGTCGGCAATCTGCTCGGCTAGCAACCAATGTTGCGATGGCCCTTCATTGCTGGTCAGGGCCACGGCCGCACCGGTTTCCCAGATCATCGCCAGGTTTGCCGTGGTGCCTTCGATGCCGCCCTGGTGACCACGAATGTGGCGGCCGTGCGAAAGCCGTTCGTCGATGCCGGCGCCAATGACACCGGGACCGAGCAGCACTCCGCCATCGAACATCTTAGCCAGCGTGGCGGGCTTGACCAGTTCGCCTCCATGCAAGGCTTTGGCGAAACGCAACAGGTCGGTATTGGTGGAATAGCCACCGCCGGCAGGACTGCCCTTGTAGATGCCTTGTATCCAGTTTGCCTTCCATTTTCTTGAGAACACCCCATCGTCGTGGAAGTAGCCGACAGCGAGTCCGGGCACGACCTCATCCACGCTTTCGAAGCCGCTGGATGTCATTTTCGCCGATTCGAAAACATGGTTCTGGATATAGTCGAAGTAGCTTTCGCCGGAGACGTTTTCGATGATGCGACCGAGCAGGACATAGCCAGCGTTGCTATAGCTCAGCCCCTTGCCCGGCTCGCCCGCCTTGGGCTGGCGGGCGATCAGCGCCAGATAGTCCACCGGGTTGACGTAGCGCTCGGAGTGCTCGAAGTATTCCGGCACCATGAAATCGCCCAGGCCCCCGGTATGGTGCAGCAGCTCCCATACCGTGGTCTTCTTCGCTGTCGCCTGGTCTGGATATTCCGGAACCAGTTTCGCCAGCGTGTCGTTCCAAGACAGCTTGCCGGCCTCGACCAGTTGCCCGATGGCGACCGCGGTGAACATCTTGCCGATCGAAGCGATGCGGAACTTCGTCTGGTGATCGACCGGCACCTTGAAGCTGCGTTCGGCAAGGCCACGGCACTCGTCGAATACAATCTCACCGCCATCGAACACGGTCACGCAACCGGAGAAGTCAGACACGCTTACCAGTCGATCCAGTACGGTATGTATCTGCTTTCCAAGCTCCTCCTGCGACACCGTGCCCTTGGGCCAGTCGGCATAAAGCGGATTGTCCATTGGGACCAGCTGCGCACTCCCAAGCTGGTCTGGATGCGTCGGGTCCGCGGTTAACCAGAACAGGGCCGACTGCGCGTTGCGACGCCCCTTGACGGCAACTTCGAGCAGCCCCGGCTGGTGTGGGTCGGTGCGTACATCGAACACCTCCAGCCCGCCGCTGTCGCGCGCCGCTGAAACCAAGTCGGTGACAAAGGCTGCTTTGTCGTCGGCGGCCATTGATGCCGACAGAACACCTGGCACCCATCGCGCGATCTTTACAGGGACGTCGACATTGGCATGGCGGATCAGCTCTCCGGCAAGGTGGCCAACCGGCGTGTCGGGCAGCTGTGCGCTTGGAGTCGTAGTGGCCATGCAAGGGGGCACGGCACAAAACAGCGACAGGGATGCCCATAAGGGGAGGCGCCGGAATGCGTAAGTCACGGTCCGAACGGCAGGGAAGCGATCAATCATAGAGCACGCTCTGTATGGATTAACCGCCGACATGGCGGTCCTGGTCCGTTAGATGCAACAAGCCCATCGATTGGATTCAGTCTGGCCTAATGTCGAGCCGGTTCGCAGGCTCGCGCCACTTCAGCTGCCGGTAGATGCTCATGTCCGCTTTGGGTTGCGTTGACTGACTGAAGTCGCAGTCGAAAGCGGACATGCTGCCCTACAGAAAACGAACTTCACGCAGAGCTTCCACAATGGAAGATGGAAGCGCAGTCAGTTGCCTTGGCCTGACTGAAACCTCGGGAAGCCATTCCATCAGCGGTATTGCAGTGGAGTGTTCAACGGCGCCACAACCGTTGCACCACTCCCAAAGGCCACGCCCGCCGTCACGCCAACGGAATAGCTCGATGCGCCCGCAGAGGGGGCACGGAACCCCGACCTTGATCTTTGACGGATTGTGAGAAAAGGCGGCGTTCCACCTAGCCGAATCTTGTACTGGCACGCCCTTCCAAGAGTGTATTTCCACTGGATCTTCCATTCGATCTCTCCTACTTTCAATGTGGTCCGCTATGGGTCGGAAGCGGATATTTCCAGAACGCCGAGAGCGCACTCTACCCGAAGGGTCCACCCAGCCCTTAGGAACGAGATCTCGCAAGGAAGGAACAGTCGGCGCCGCCCGCCTGAACCCAATCCGATAGCATTTCCCATCTTCATTGAGCAGAGAATCATCATGCTGCACACCGGGCACGAGGCATTTCACTACCCAGAACCGAAGAGCTCGTTGTGGCGTTACATGGACTTCACCAAGTTCATCAGTCTGCTCGAGACCAACCAGCTCTATTTCAATCGTTGCGACCATTTCGATGATCCCTATGAGGGCACGGTCACTCAGGGAACGACTCACCTGATGTGTGACAACGGCAAAACCGAACAAGACATCGAGTCGTACATCGAATCAACCAAGGTTTGGCGGCAACAGATGTACGTCAATTGCTGGTGCAAAAGCGAACATGAATCTGCAGCAATGTGGGGGCTTTACCTCCAAACGACCGAAGGCGTTGCGATCCGCTCCACCTCAGCCAGACTTGCAGCGGTGCTGGACCCCACGCCAATCTCCGTTGGGCTCACCGAGGTGAGATATGTAGACTATGAAAGGCACGCCTACAATTGGGGCAACATTTTCCATCACTATGTATACAAGCGCTTAAGCTTTCGACATGAAATGGAAGTGCGGGCCGTCGTTTGGGGAATAGAAGAGCAGAATCAGCCGCTCATCGAAGCGAATGCTCCACATGTATTGATCGATGTAGATCTTCCGACCTTGATCGAATCCGTCCAAATCTCACCGACTGCACAACCTTGGTTCGTTGACCTCGTTAAACGGTGCGTCAAGAGATATGGACTAGATGTTCCTGTCGTCCAATCCGACCTATACCGCTCGCCGTTGACGTAGCGCGGCCCACGTTATCTATCGAGCGCGTAGGAACAGACCTTCACTGGTGTGACATGAGCGACACGGCATGGGTCTGCTTTGGGTCGGAAGCGGACCTTGGCTACCCTAATCGAAGACGATCCCAGGATTCATGTCCGCGGGTGAGAGCCAGGCAATGCCGTGGCGCTCTGCCAAGTGTTTCTTCTGCGTCGTCCAAACAAAGTGGCAGCGGCCTATGCCGTGACGGTCCGCTAAGTCAGCCGCACGATTTGCCTCGTCTGCGGCTTCGCGAACCCTTTCCGCCAAGACCGAATCCGTCTCGGTGGGGTCGACCAGCAGCTTCCGGTCGCCTTTTTGCTTGACTGCCAACAGAACACGCTCTCGTATCTCGGGCGACATCGCAGACAGCAATTCCTTTGCTCGGCCCACCGGGAGCCCCGAGGCCATGTGATAGTCCCAGATGTCATTGCCTGCCATGCGTCCTCCTTATGATAAGTCCGCTATGGGTCAGAAGCGGGCCTAAAAAAACTAATTAGGTGCTCGCTTGCTCATCCCAAAACAGCTCGATCATGTCTACATCAACGGACAACCTCGCCGTGATGTCTTCCACTTCGTCGGCATTGATGACTGCCCACGGAAGTCGTTTCTCGTCGGATTGAGCGAGCTCCGGCCACTCAAGCTTAGCAAGCGAGATGGCCTTTTCGAACGCTTCGTTGGGGCCGTCGGCTGAGACAACGCCGTTCAACTCGAACCCCGACAACCTTCCGTCACGGACAAATCCTTCTCCTCGACCTAGAACCTGCCAGATTTTCATTGAGTGCATGTCCTTTAAGCCACTGGGTGGAAGTAATGCCTGCTTCGGGTCGAAATCGGACCTTAGCGCCAACGGCTAAAGCTCTTCAAAATCCCCAGTTTCAGCGACATAAAAGCGCGCACCCAATCGACTGCACAATTGCCGCAGAACGGCTCGTTCTTCGTCCCCCCATACGCCGTTTACTGTGACGGTGCGCGGGTCGAGACTCTCCTCAAGGCCTTCGATATTGGCTGTAAGCATCAGGTGCCCGCTACCTGACAAAAGCTCCGTAACGAGGGTTTCCACGGCCTGCCTTGCCCCCAGCGTGACGGGCACCCAATCCTTGCCCAACGACACGACACTTACATCAGCTCGCACGATGATTCCAACGCTGCTCATTCACCTCTCCCCCCAAAAAGAAAAATGTCCGCTTCGGGTTGGAAACGGACATTCCTGGATTGTCGCCCAGATTCGATCAGTGGGGCGAGCAGCGGTGTGACCGCTTCGTCGAACTGGGTGTCGCTCAGACCCGTGCCTTCCCGCCCTGGAATCATTCCGCGATTCCAGCTCGCTATTGCAATGAGAACCGGGGACGGTATGCCGTTGAATTCGTCATCCACTTTGGTGATCAAAACGCTGCTACTGGCGTCGCCATAGAGCTGGCGAAGGGCTTCGCTAGGTTTCACCTCCGCAAGCATCAGGACCCCCAACCGAGTTCATCCAAAGCCCCTCAAATTTATGTGCGCATAATGTCTTCTGCGGGTCGATAGCCGACATTTCGAGCTTGGCTCATCGCGGTAAGTCAGCGCGGCACAAGATCTCGACCCACCCGCTTGATGTGCTGTTCTACATACATGACCGCCGCGTCGACGTCGCCGCAGACAATGGCCTCGTAGATCATGCGATGCTCGGATGCATAAAGTTGTATTCGCTTCGCTTCATAGATCCCCTCGTCTTTAAGGCGCTTCCATAGCGGTTGGTCCATGCTCTTGGCGACCACGTCGGCGACTTTCAGCAGCAGCGGATCGCCAGTCATGGCGGCAAGCCGGTGATGGAACAAGCGATCGCTTTCGTTCCATCGTGCGCATTGCTCGGGAGA
>NZ_JAPDPE010000183.1 GCF_026283955.1 Dyella silvatica
AGATACCGGCAATGCGCGCGCCTTCCCGCTGCACCCCACCCACATCCAGCATCGGCCGCGGCCACGGAGCGAGTTGCTGCTGCACCACGAATGGCGTGCCATCGAAATCGATGTTCGGATTCAACACGCTCGAATGCAGGCTGGGCACCAGCTGCTGATGCTTTAGCTGGAGCAAGACCTTGGTCACGCCGGCAATACCGGCCGCGCTTTCGCAGTGACCGATATTCGACTTCGCCGAACCGATCGCGCAGAACTGGGTGTCCTGGGTCCAGTGGCGAAATGCTTTCGACAGCCCCGCGATCTCGATCGGATCGCCCAGGCTGGTACCGGTGCCGTGCGCTTCGATATAACTCACCGCACGCGCATCGATGCCGCCTTCGCGCAGCGCGCGCTCAATCACCTTGGCCTGCGCGTTGGGATTGGGCACGGTATAGCCATTGGTCTTGCCACCGTGGTTGATCGCGGTGGCCTTGATCACGCCATAAATGTGATCGCCATCGGCCTGGGCCTGCGCCAATGGCTTGAGCAGTACCGCGCCGACGCCCTCACCCGGCACATAGCCTTCGCCGCCTTCGCCAAAACTCTCGCAACGGCCCTTGCCGGAAATAAACTTGCCCTGCGCCAGCATCAGGTATTTGTTCGGGTGCACCGACACATTGACGCCACCGGCAATCGCCACCGCGCAACCGCCGCGTTGCAGGCTTTGGCAGGCCAGGTGAATCGCCGTCAGCGACGACGAGCACATGGTGTCCAACGCCATGCTGGGGCCGTTGAAATTGCAGAAGTACGAAATGCGATTGGCAATCGACGCGGGATGGCCAGGCACGGCTATCGGCCTTCCGCGGGCCTGCTCCTGCGCACCGTACAGCTGATACTCCTCGTACATCACCCCGACGAAGACGCCGACGCTACTGTCTTCGGCGACGTTGTCACGGGTGTAACCGGCATCTTCCAGCGTGGCATGCACGCACTCCAGAAACAGCCGCTCCTGCGGGTCCATCAACTCCGCTTCGCGCGGCGAGATATTAAAGAACAGCGGATCGAACAAATCGACGCCGTCGATAAAGCCGCCCCAGCGACCATAGGTCTTGCCGGGCTTGCTGCGGTCTTCGTCGAAATACAAGGCGTGATCCCAACGCTCGGCGGGTATCTCGGTAATGCTGTCTTTGCCCTGGCTCAGATTGGCCCAGAACTGTTGCAGATTGCCGGCCTGCGGATAGCGTCCGGCGACGCCGATGATGGCGATCTCGCCGACCTCAGCGCGGGCCTCCCTGCTGACCCGGTTGCGGGTCTCATAGCGCGAGCGGCGGCCTGTCGGCCCAGCGACCGGCTTATCGAGCTTGCTCGCCGACGGCGTCGAGACCAGCGCTGCAACGGCGCGGTTTTCACCCAGCAGCGCGGCCATCGCGGCTTGATGATGCTGCACAAAATACCCGCTCAAGGCGGCAATGGTTTGATATTCGAAGAACAGTGTTTTGGGTAGCGGGCCAAATTGCTTTTCCAGCGCCCGCGTCAAATCCAGCACCAGCAGCGAATCGATGCCATAGGTTTCCATCGGCGCCCGCGGATCGATTCGATGGGTCGGCAGCTTCAATGTCGCCGACAAAAAGCGCACGAAATAGCGAGCCGCCCGTTCCAGGATATCGTCTGCGGCATCGCTCGCGCTGGCCACGGCGGCCGCTTGCTCCAGCTCCATCGGCAAGGGCTGTGTCACTGAATCACTCACTTGATCACCCTGCGCATGGCTTTCCGTGTCGTTGGCCTTCGTATCGCGGCTGCGGCCACCGATGGGCGGGGTAGTCAGCATCCGCAGGCCTAGCTGCTTGAAGCGCAGGCAGGGCATGCCGCTGTCGTCGCACAAGTCGATGTCGACGGTGTGCACGGCATCGCCGCTTGCGCGGCCGGCGCTGGGGCGAACCACCGCCCACATGCTGGAGGTACAAGGGGCAAGCACATCCAAGGCACCCAGGGCGAACGGCAGCATCAGGGTCAAATCGTCGGCGCCGCTGCTCATCTGCAAGCCGATCGATGCCTGCAAGGCGGCGTCGAGCAGGCTGGGATGCAGCAGGTAACTATCCATCGACGCCTGCAGCGAAGGCGGCAGCGTTATCCGCGCCAACACCTGTTGCGTGCCGACGAATAACTCGCTTAAACCCTGAAAGCCGACGCCGTAGCGCAAACCCAATTGGTCGAACACGGCATAGCATTGCGCGGCGCTCAGGTGTGCCTGGATGCACTGTTGACGCAGGGCCGGCAGATCGTGCGCCACGACAGCGGCATGCTCGATCGCATCGGTCACCACGCCACGGCCAAAGACCACCTCGCCATCGGCAAGGTCCGCATAAATCTCGTAGCTGAGCTCGCCGTTGTTTTCCGGATACAACGAAAGATGCAGTTCCAGCCCCTGGTTGCCGACGACGGCAGGACGCGCCCACACGATGTCCTTCAGATGCAGCTTGCCGGCACCGTCCATCGCTTCGCTGGCCGCGAAACGCGCCATTTCCAACTGCGCCACGCCAGGCAATACCGGGCTATCCAGCACCACGTGATCGGCCAGGAAAAATTCGCTGCCGTCAAAGCGGCTGCTGAAACGCGGCCCTGACAAGTTCGATGAATTGCGCTGCATCAACGGATGCAGCATGGCGCCCCGTGCCGACGCGGCTGGCAGCTCGGCCTGCGCCGCCGGCACCCAATAGCGTTCCCTGGCGAAAGAGTACGTCGGCAAGCTGATGCGGCGCGGCTTGCGCTCGCCGTAGAGGCTGTTCCAGTCAAGCCCGTACCCCTTCACCCACAGTTCCAGCAGCTTGCCGAACTTGCCTTTGTCGACCCAGCTTCGAACGGTGTGCGCCATATCTTCATCGGCGCTGAATGCGGCCATGGCATCCTTGTGGCGCCGGACTTGCCCGCGATACAGCTCGTCGGTGTCGCCGTTGTCAGCGAGGAAGCGCGTCAGCTTGTCGCGCAGTTCGGCCAGCGAACTGGCCACCAGGCCCAAGCGTTCTTCCATCGCCTCGCGCCCGACCTGCAAGGTATAAGCCAGATCGGCCAAGCTGATCTCCGACGCCGCTTGCGGTGTACCGATAAAGGCCAGCAGCTGTTGCACCTGCTCGTGCAATCGTTCTTCATTGCGCGCCGACAATACGATCAGGCCCGGGCCATCGGCGAGCGGGTCCGACACTGCCGCCGGGATGTATTCCTCCAGCACCACATGCGCAGTCACGCCACCGAAGCCAAACGAACTCACCCCGGCACGACGCGGCAGCGGCTGGCCGTTGGCGTCGCGTACGGCCGTCCATTCGCGTGCCTGCTGCACCACATAGAACGGACTGTCGTTCAAGTCGATATACGAATTAAGGCTGTCGCTATGCAGGCTTTTCACCAGGGTCTTGTGCTTCATCTGCAGTAAGACCTTGATCACCCCCGCCACACCGGCGGCCAGTTCCAGATGGCCGATATTGGTCTTGACCGAGCCCAGGCCGCAGTGCTGCTCGGCCACCGCGCTATCGCCGCTGGCGGCGTATAGCTCTTTGAATGCTGCCTTCAGTCCATTGATTTCGACCGGATCGCCCAGCGGCGTGCCGGTGCCGTGCGCCTCGATATAGGTCACGCTGCGCGGATCGATGCCGGCGTGCTGGTGAGCCTGCCGGATCACCGCCGCCTGCGCTTTCGGATTGGGCGCGGTCAGCGAATTGGCGCGGCCACCATGGTTTTCCGCGGTGCCGCGGACCAGGCCATAGATATGGTCGCCGTCGCGTTCGGCATCGGACAATTTCTTCAGCACCAGCATGGCGGCGCCCTCGCCGCGCACATAACCATTGGCCTCGCTGGAGAAGGTCTTGCAACGGCCGTCCTCGCTCAGCATGCCGGCCTTGCTGAAGCTGATATGCAGCTCGGGGTTGACGATGGTGTTCACGCCACCGGCAATCGCCATGCCGCAATCGCCCCGTTCGATCGCGAGTACCGCCCGCCGCAGCGCCACCAGCGAGCTGGAACAGGCGGTTTCCACCGGCTCGCTGGGGCCGTGGAAATTGAGGAAGTAACTCATCCGGTTCGGCCCCACCGAGGCGACCGCCCCGGTCGAGGAATAGCCTTCGATGGCCATCCGCGCACGGCTGATCAAGGCGCTATAGCCACTGGCCATGGTGCCGACATAGATGGCCGTATCGCTGCCCGACAGCGCCGGGCCGGCATAGCCGGCATCTTCCAACGCCTTCCACACATGCAGCATCATCAAGCGCTGCTGCGGATCCATCAGTTCGGCTTCTTTCGGCGAGATGCCGAAGAACATCGGGTCGAATTCATCGACGCCGTCGATAAAACCGCCCCAGGTGGTCTTGGCCCTGTCCTCGGCATGCGCGCGGTCGCCATGCCAGGCGCGCCAATCTTGCCGCTCGGCCGGTACCTCGGTGATGCAATCCTTACCGTCGAGCAGGTTGCGCCAGAAGGTTTCGAGGTCGCGTGCCTGTGGAAACTGACCGCTGATGCCGATGATGGCGACCGGTTCGCCACTCGGCGGGCTGCGGCTGGCAAGCGGCGCCGTGATGGCGGCGCCGAAGCGGCTGCGACGGCGCGAGCGGATACGTTCGAAGGCCGGCGCTGGCGCCGTGACAGCGGCGACCAGCGGCGCGGCCACGGCGCGGTCGGCCACCGCAAAACGTGGTGCCAGGGCGGCGTGATGTTCGCGCGCGAGATAATCGGCAAGACCATCGAGTGTCGAATATTCGAAGAAGATGGTCGGCTTCAGTTCGAGCCGGTATTGCTGGTTCAGCGCGTTGCCGAATTCGGTCAGCGAAATCGAATCGAAACCGTATTCGCTCAACGCGGTTTCGCCGTCGATGTCCTCTGGCTTGACCTTGATCAGCGACGACACCAGGCCGACCAGCGTCCGCTTCACCTTCGCCGGTAAATCCTGCTCGGGCGAATGATGCCCGGACAAGGCCTGATCGTCTGGCCTGACCTTGGCAAGCTCGTCGCGGCTGATCGCCGTCGGCAATGCAACGGTCTTCTCTTGCGGCTTGCCCAATATTACGTGGCGAATCCGTGCTGCGTCGCCCGCCACCACCAGCAACTGATTCGCCCCACTCGCCAGCGCCTGGCGCAAGGCCAGCACACCGCTGTCGGTGCTTAAGGCATGCATGCCTAGTTGCTGCACCAACATGCTGCGCGTGGCGGCATCCACCCGCATGCCGCCTTCGTCCCACAACGGCCAGTTCACCGACAGCGTGCGCCCGTGACGCTGACCTTGTGCCACCTGCTCGGCGCGATGCTGCGCAAACGCATCCATGAAGGCGTTCGCCGCCGCATAGTCGGCCTGGCCGATATTGCCGATCGCTCCGGCAATCGAGGAGAAGCAGATAAAGCAGTCCAACGCCATCTCGCGACTGGCCTGGTCCAGATTCAGCGTGCCGGCGACTTTGGCGCTGAACACCTCGTGCAACTGCTGGCGCGTCTTCTTGACGATAAAGCTGTCGCGCACCACACCGGCGCTATGGATGATGCCGTCGAGGCTTTCGAACTCTTCCGGGATGCTGTGCACCAGTTGCGTCAAGGCCGCGGCATCGGCGACATCGACCGCGTGGTAACGCACCACCGCACCCAGGGCTTCCAGTT
>NZ_JAPDPE010000184.1 GCF_026283955.1 Dyella silvatica
GCAGAAAAAAAGATTCACGCAGGTGTTGACGGACTTAGAAAGCGATGTAGAATGGGCGGCTCACCTAGGACGAAACGTCTTAGGGCGAAAACCGGAAACGGTCTCGCAAGCGGAAGATCTTTGACAGTATGCGCAGGTGACTTGTGTGGGCGTCTTGCGGTGGATGATTCATGTCCAATAAATGCAAGCGCCTAACATTAAAGTCAAACGTAAAAGCTTGACGTTTTAAGGTTAGGGTTAACGCTTCGGAAAGATAGATTGACGAGTTGCCTTCGGGTGATGAGTTGGTCGAAAACTTAAGTGAAGAGTTTGATCCTGGCTCAGATTGAACGCTGGCGGCATGCCTAACACATGCAAGTCGAACGGCAGCACAGTAGAGCTTGCTCTATGGGTGGCGAGTGGCGGACGGGTGAGTAATGCATCGGGACCTACCTAGACGTGGGGGATAACGTAGGGAAACTTACGCTAATACCGCATACGTCCTACGGGAGAAAGCAGGGGATCTTCGGACCTTGCGCGGTTAGACGGACCGATGTTCGATTAGCTAGTTGGTAGGGTAATGGCCTACCAAGGCGACGATCGATAGCTGGTCTGAGAGGATGATCAGCCACACTGGAACTGAGACACGGTCCAGACTCCTACGGGAGGCAGCAGTGGGGAATATTGGACAATGGGCGCAAGCCTGATCCAGCAATGCCGCGTGTGTGAAGAAGGCCTTCGGGTTGTAAAGCACTTTTATCAGGAGCGAAATACTACCGGTTAATACCCGGTGGGGCTGACGGTACCTGAGGAATAAGCACCGGCTAACTTCGTGCCAGCAGCCGCGGTAATACGAAGGGTGCAAGCGTTAATCGGAATTACTGGGCGTAAAGCGTGCGTAGGCGGTTCGTTAAGTCTGTCGTGAAATCCCCGGGCTCAACCTGGGAATGGCGATGGATACTGGCGAGCTAGAGTGTGATAGAGGATGGTGGAATTCCCGGTGTAGCGGTGAAATGCGTAGAGATCGGGAGGAACATCAGTGGCGAAGGCGGCCATCTGGATCAACACTGACGCTGAGGCACGAAAGCGTGGGGAGCAAACAGGATTAGATACCCTGGTAGTCCACGCCCTAAACGATGCGAACTGGATGTTGGTCTCAACTCGGAGATCAGTGTCGAAGCTAACGCGTTAAGTTCGCCGCCTGGGGAGTACGGTCGCAAGACTGAAACTCAAAGGAATTGACGGGGGCCCGCACAAGCGGTGGAGTATGTGGTTTAATTCGATGCAACGCGAAGAACCTTACCTGGCCTTGACATGTCTGGAATCCTGCAGAGATGCGGGAGTGCCTTCGGGAATCAGAACACAGGTGCTGCATGGCTGTCGTCAGCTCGTGTCGTGAGATGTTGGGTTAAGTCCCGCAACGAGCGCAACCCTTGTCCTTAGTTGCCAGCACGTAATGGTGGGAACTCTAAGGAGACTGCCGGTGACAAACCGGAGGAAGGTGGGGATGACGTCAAGTCATCATGGCCCTTACGGCCAGGGCTACACACGTACTACAATGGTCGGTACAGAGGGTTGCAATACCGCGAGGTGGAGCCAATCCCAGAAAGCCGATCCCAGTCCGGATCGTAGTCTGCAACTCGACTACGTGAAGTCGGAATCGCTAGTAATCGCGGATCAGCTATGCCGCGGTGAATACGTTCCCGGGCCTTGTACACACCGCCCGTCACACCATGGGAGTGAGTTGCTCCAGAAGCCGTTAGTCTAACCGCAAGGGGGACGACGACCACGGAGTGGTTCATGACTGGGGTGAAGTCGTAACAAGGTAGCCGTATCGGAAGGTGCGGCTGGATCACCTCCTTTCGAGAACGACAGAACGTTCCCGCAAGACGTCCACACAAGACACCTGCACATCCGCGCGCTTAAGGCGTGACAGGCCCATGGGCCTATAGCTTTATGGGTCCGTAGCTCAGGTGGTTAGAGCGCACCCCTGATAAGGGTGAGGCCGGTGGTTCGAGTCCACCTGGACCCACCACTAAGCACCTGGGGCCATAGCTCAGCTGGGAGAGCACCTGCTTTGCAAGCAGGGGGTCGTCGGTTCGATCCCGACTGGCTCCACCAGTTTAGACGCCTGAAAGCATGAGACGGATGTGTAGCGCATACAAAAGATTTTGAAGTGATCCGGCGTTGAGGCCGGTATTACGTTCTTTGAAAATGTAAACGAGTGACAAGCGTCTTGGTTTGAAACCAAACCGAGACAAGTGTTAAGGCGAGTAATAACGAAGTGGCTTGGATCGTAGGCCCTGAGGCGACTTGGGGTTATATGGTCAAGCGACTAAGCGTATACGGTGGATGCCTTGGCAGTCAGAGGCGATGAAGGACGTGGCAGCCTGCGAAAAGTGTCGGGGAGCTGGCAACAAGCTTTGATCCGGCAATGTCCGAATGGGGAAACCCACCGCGTAAGCGGTATCGCATAGTGAATACATAGCTATGCGAAGCGAACCTGGGGAACTGAAATATCTAAGTACCCGGAGGAAAAGAAATCAACCGAGATTCCCTGAGTAGCGACGAGCGAACGGGGAGCAGCCCAAAAGCGCATGATGTTCTAGCCAAACGGTTTGGAAAGGCCGGCCATAGCGGGTGATAGCCCCGTAGGCGAAAGGGCACTGTGCGTGAAATTGAGTAAGGCGGGGCACGTGAAACCTTGTCTGAACATGGGGGGACCATCCTCCAAGGCTAAATACTCCTGACTGACCGATAGCGAACAAGTACCGTGAGGGAAAGGCGAAAAGAACCCCGGAGAGGGGAGTGAAATAGACCCTGAAACCGTATACGTACAAGCAGTGGAAGCCCGCAAGGGTGACTGCGTACCTTTTGTATAATGGGTCAGCGACTTACTGTCAGTGGCAAGCTTAACCGTATAGGGGAGGCGAAGGGAAACCGAGTCTGAATAGGGCGCATAGTCTCTGGCAGTAGACCCGAAACCGAGTGATCTATCCTTGGCCAGGTTGAAGGTGCGGTAACACGCACTGGAGGACCGAACCCACATCTGTTGCAATAGATGGGGATGAGCTGAGGATAGGAGTGAAAGGCTAAACAAACTCGGAGATAGCTGGTTCTCCTCGAAAGCTATTTAGGTAGCGCCTCGTGCGAATACTGTTGGGGGTAGAGCACTGTTATGGCTAGCGGGTCATCGAGACTTAGCAAACCATGGCAAACTCCGAATACCAACACGTACTACACGGGAGACACACGGCGGGTGCTAACGTCCGTCGTGAAAAGGGAAACAACCCAGACCCGCAGCTAAGGTCCCAAAGTCATAGCTAAGTGGAAAACGATGTGGGAAGGCATAGACAGCCAGGAGGTTGGCTTAGAAGCAGCCATCCTTTAAAGAAAGCGTAATAGCTCACTGGTCGAGTCGGCCTGCGCGGAAGATTTAACGGGGCTAAGCTATGCACCGAAGCTCGGGGTGTGCACATTTATGTGTACGCGGTAGAGGAGCGTTCCGTAAGCCTGTGAAGGTGGATTGTAAAGTCTGCTGGAGGTATCGGAAGTGCGAATGCTGACATGAGTAACGATAATGGGGGTGAAAAGCCCCCACGCCGAAAGCCCAAGGTTTCCTCGCGCAACGTTCATCGGCGCAGGGTGAGTCGGCCCCTAAGGCGAGGCAGAAATGCGTAGTCGATGGGAAGCAGGTTAATATTCCTGCACTTGTCTGTAGTGCGATGTGGGGACGGAGAAAGTTAGGTCTACCGGGCGTTGGTTGTCCCGGGGAAAGGCGGTAGGCATGATTCTTAGGCAAATCCGGGAATCTTTATGCCGAGCACCGAGACGAGTCCTATTGGACGAAGTGACTGATACTACGCTTCCAGGAAAAGCCACTAAGCTTCAGCTACAGAGAAACCGTACCGTAAACCGACACTGGTAGGCAGGGTGAGAATCCCAAGGCGCTTGAGAGAACTCGGGTGAAGGAACTAGGCAAAATGGCACCGTAACTTCGGGAGAAGGTGCGCCCATTGGTGTGGTCACGTGCGTGACTGAGCATCGATGGGTCGCAGTAACCTGGCCGCTGCGACTGTTTATCAAAAACACAGCACTCTGCAAACACGAAAGTGGACGTATAGGGTGTGACGCCTGCCCGGTGCTGGAAGGTTAATTGATGGGGTCAGCCGCAAGGCGAAGCTCTTGATCGAAGCCCCAGTAAACGGCGGCCGTAACTATAACGGTCCTAAGGTAGCGAAATTCCTTGTCGGGTAAGTTCCGACCTGCACGAATGGCGTAACGACAGCGGCGCTGTCTCCACCCGAGACTCAGTGAAATTGAAATCGCTGTGAAGATGCAGCGTTCCCGCGGCAAGACGGAAAGACCCCGTGAACCTTTACTATAGCTTTACATTGAACGTTGAGTTCTTCTGTGTAGGATAGGTGGGAGGCTATGAAACCGAGACGCTAGTTTCGGTGGAGCCATCCTTGAAATACCACCCTGAAGTGCTTGACGTTCTAACCTAGGTCCGTAATCCGGATCAGGGACCATGTATGGTGGGTAGTTTGACTGGGGCGGTCTCCTCCTAAAGAGTAACGGAGGAGTACGAAGGTACGCTCAGCGCGGTCGGACATCGCGCACTGTGTGCAATGGCATAAGCGTGCTTGACTGCGAGATCGACGGATCAAGCAGGTACGAAAGTAGGTCATAGTGATCCGGTGGTTCTGTATGGAAGGGCCATCGCTCAACGGATAAAAGGTACTCCGGGGATAACAGGCTGATACCGCCCAAGAGTTCATATCGACGGCGGTGTTTGGCACCTCGATGTCGGCTCATCACATCCTGGGGCTGTAGCCGGTCCCAAGGGTATGGCTGTTCGCCATTTAAAGTGGTACGCGAGCTGGGTTCAGAACGTCGTGAGACAGTTCGGTCCCTATCTGTCGTGGGCGTTGGAGATTTGAGGGGGGCTGCTCCTAGTACGAGAGGACCGGAGTGGACGTTCCGCTGGTGTTCGGGTTGTCATGCCCATGGCATTGCCCGGTAGCTATGAACGGAAGTGATAACCGCTGAAAGCATCTAAGCGGGAAGCACGCCCCAAGATGAGATCTCCCGAGACTTCGAGTCTCCTTAAGGCACCATCAAGACTAGGTGGTTGATAGGCGCGGTGTGGAAGTGCAGCAATGCATTGAGCTTACGCGTACTAATGAGCCGTGAGGCTTGACCATATAACCCCAAGACGCTTCGCAACGATTACTCCGCGAACACGTTTCGACCCAATTTCACCTCGACGCTTGTCACTCGTTTACACCTTATGCCGAACCGGCGCTTACTAGCGCTGTTCGCACCCTTTCCCTGGCGGCTATAGCGCTGTGGTACCACCCGATCCCATCCCGAACTCGGAAGTGAAACGCAGCTGCGCCGATGGTAGTGTGGTTTATTCCATGCAAGAGTAGGTCACCGCCAGGGGCTTTATCCCCAACCCCCGTAGCGAATGCTACGGGGGTTGTTCTTTTTACGGGCTCCTACAACTCGTACAACAACTCCCGCCAACGCTCACCTCCGTGGCCTTG
>NZ_JAPDPE010000185.1 GCF_026283955.1 Dyella silvatica
GCGCAACCGTCATGCGACCCGTCAACTCACCCAGCGCGATGCCATGCAGCATCGGTGCGCTGGCATCGGCCTCCGGCTTGGGTCCGGCACCGCGATCGACCGTGGTGGAGCCGGCCACATAAGCCGCCGGACTGAAGCCACCCTGCACCTGCAGATGAGTGGCCTTGGCACTGGCTTGCCAACCATCGCCGTTGCGGTCGTCGAACACCGTGCCGAAGACACGGCTGTCTTCGAACAAGGGATCGGCAACGCGTTGCACCGTCGCCTGCGCGACGTTGCTGGTCTTCACGCCGTTGAGCAGCATCTGCGCGGTATTGACGTAAGTGCCGCGCGCCGAAGCGCCCGGCCCCACGCGCAACAGATAGACCAGGGTGACGCGCTTACCGGCACCGATACCGACGCCTTCGACGCGGATCGGGCTGCTGCCGGCCAGATGGCTCTTGCCGTCGCTGTCGCTCACCGTCAGCGAATTGGCGACCAGGGTGAATCCCACCGGCGGCGTATCGGCGAGTACCGCGCTGTGCACGTCGGTCGGGCCGACATTCTCGACCGTCAGCGTGTAGCGCACGATATCGCCGACATTCGCCGTTTGTGGCGTGGCCTGCTTGCTCAGGCGCAATAGCTGGGCATCGCTGACCGCGAGCTTGACCTGCGCGGTACTGCAATTGCTCGGGTCGAGCACATCGCAGATGCGATACGACAGCGTGTAATTGCCGGTAGGCGTGCCCGCCGGCACGACGATGCTGCCATCCGGATTGATCGTCACGTTGGGCATGCCGCCGCTACTGACCAGGGTGATGATCACGCTGTGCGGATCAGTAATGATCTTGCCGCCCGCGGTATCGTTGCCGAGCACATTGCCCGGCGAACCGCCGGTTGCCGTATTCACCGGCGTCTGTTGATAGTCGTCCGGCACCGCTTGCAACGGCAGTGAGGTGACAACGACGCTGATGGTCGCGGCAGCGCAGTGGCCCGGATTGAGCTTGTCGCAGATCTGGTAGCCGATGGTGTAGGTGCCCGCGGGCGTGCCCGGTGCCACCGAGACCTGACCCGTCGCCGGGTTCACGCTCACATTCGGATGGCTGGCCGGTGCGGTGACGCTCATCGTCACCGTGGCTGGCGTGGCCTTGACGCCGTTGAGCGTGTCGTTATCCAGTGCATTGCCGACATTCGGATTGCCTGCACTGCCATCGATGCCGGTGTAGCTGTCGTTAGTCGCGACGATCTTGCCGGCCACCACCGTAACCGTCACCGCGGCGGTGACGCAGTTGGTCGGATTGAGCTTTTCGCAGATCTGGTAGCCGATGGTGTACGTGCCTGCGGGCGTGCCCGGCGCGACGGAGACTTCGCCCGTTGCCGGATTCAGGCTGACATTCGGATTACTGGCCGGTGTGGTGACCGTCATCGTCACCGTGGCCGGAGTCGCCGGCGCACCGTTGAGCGTGTCGTTGCTCAGCACGTTGCCCGCACTCGGGTTTCCGGCGCCGCCATCGATGCCCGTGTAGTTGTCGTTACCGGCGGCGATTTTCCCGGCCATCACCGTCACCGTGATGGTGGCGGTCGCGCAGTTGCTCGGATTGAGCTTTTCGCAGATCTGGTAACCGATGCTGTACGTGCCTGCCGGCGTGCCCGGCGCGACGGAGACTTCGCCGGTCGCCGGATTCAGGCTCACATTTGGATTGCTGGCCGGTGTGGTGACCGTCGCCGTCACGGTCGCCGGCGTGACCTTCGCGCCATTGAGCGTGTCGTTATCCAGCGCATTGCCCGCATTCGGATTGCCCGCGCTGCCATCGATACCGGTGTAGCTGTCGTTGGTCGCGACGATCTTGCCGGCGATCACCGTGACGGTGGCCGTCGCCGTGCTGCAGTTGGTCGGATTGAGCTTTTCGCAGATCTGGTAACCGATGCTGTACGTGCCTGCGGGCGTACCCGCTGCGACGGAGACTTCGCCGGTCGCCGGATTCAGGCTTACGTTCGGATTGCTGGCCGGCGTGGTGACGGTCGTCGTCACCGTGGCCGGTGTCGCCGGCGCGCCGTTCAACGTGTCGTTGCCCAGCACATTGCCCACGGCGGGATTGCCTGCGCCGCCGTCGATGCCGGTGTAGCTGTCGTTGTCGGCCACGATCTTGCCGACATCGACAGTCACCGTGACCGTAGTCGTCGCGCAGTTGGTCGGGTTGAGCTTCTCGCAGATCTGATAACCGATGGTGTACGTGCCTGCCGGCGTGCCCGGCGCCACCGAGACCTGTCCATTGGCGGGATTGAGACTGACGTTCGGATTGCTGGCCGGTGCGGTCACCGTCATGGTCACGGTGGCTGTCGTTGCGGGTGCGCCGTTCAAGGTGTCGTTGCCCAGCACATTGCCGGCATTGGGATTGCCCACACCGCCGTTGATGCCGGTGTAGTTGTCGCTGCCTGCGGTGATGGCGCCGACGACCGTGGTGATGGTCGCCGTCGCTGTCGCGCAGTTGGCCGGATTGAGCTTTTCGCAGATCTGGTAACCGATGGTGTACGTGCCTGCCGGCGTGCCCGGTGCGACGGATACTTCGCCGGTCGCCGGATTCAGGCTCACATTCGGATTGCTCGCCGGTGTCACGACCGTCGTCGTCACCGTGGCCGGTGTCGCCGGCGCGCCGTTCAACGTGTCGTTGCCCAGCACGTTGCCCGCACTGGGATTGCCCACGCCACCGTTGATGCCGGTGTAGCTGTCGTTATCGGCCACGATCTTGCCGGCCGCTACCGTCACCGTCACGGTCGCCGTGGTGCAGTTAGTCGGATTGAGCTTTTCGCAAATCTGATAACCAATGGTGTAGGTGCCTGCCGGCGTGCCCGGCGCCACGGAGACTTCGCCGGTCGCCGGATTCAGGCTGACATTCGGATTACTCGCCGGTGTGGTGACGGTTGTCGTCACCGTCGCCGGTGTCGCCGGCGCACCGTTGAGCGTGTCGTTGCTCAGCACGTTGCCCGCAGGGGGATTGCCGCTGCCGCCGTCGATGCCGGTGTAATTGTCATTGCCGGCCACGATCTTGCCGGCCACGACAACGACCGTCGCGGTGGCGCTCGCGCAGTTGGCCGGGTTGAGCTTTTCGCAGATCTGATAACCGATGGTGTACGTGCCCGCCGGCGTGCCCGGCGCGACCGAGACTTCGCCGGTCGCTGGATTCAGGCTCACATTCGGATTGCTGGCCGGTGTGGTGACCGTGGTCGTCACCGTCGCCGGTGTCGCCGCTGCGCCGTTGAGTGTGTCGTTGCTCAGCACATTGCCTGCGCTGGGATTGCCCGCGCCGCCGTCGATGCCGGTATAGCTGTCGTTGGTCGCGGCAATCGCACCGGCAGTCACCGTGACGATCGCCGTCGCATGGGCGCAGTCTGTCGGTCGGATCGCATCGCAAATCGTGTACGGCACGTTGTAAGTGCCTGCCGTCGTACCCGGCTTCACGGTGATGCTGCCATCGGCATTGAGCGTGAGGCCGCCCGCCGCAGGCGGCGCGGCGATGCTGCCCCAGCTCAACGTGACATCGCCCTTGGCGGCGCCGATCGACGGGCCGGTGACGGCACCCAGCAGATCGTTCGCCACGACGTTGCCGGTGACGCCGCCCGTGGCTCCGCCGATGCCCGGATAGCTGTCGTTGTTGGCGATGATGACGGGCGTACCGACTGGCGTATCGGCCGTGCCTGTCGAGGTGGTGGTGCCACCGCCCGCCACGCTGCCGTTGACGGTGGCGACGTTGTGAATCGGATTGCCTGCATCCACGTCGGCTTGCGTCACCGTGTAGGCAAAGCTGCCGCAGTTGGCGCTCTTGCCTGGGTCGATGGCCGTCGGCGTACAGGCCAGCGCCGTGGAACCGGCCATCGGGTCGGACACGGTCAAGCCACTCAACGCGATGCTGCCATTATTGGTCGCGGTAATGGCGTAGGTAATCACTTCGCCGACATCGGCCTTGCCGTTGCCATTGCTATCGGCGAGGTTGGCCGTCTTGCTGACTTGCAGTGACGGCGTGCCTTGCACGGTGGTCTGCCATGACGAGGTGTTGTCGGCCAACTTGCTGGCTGGCTCGCCCACCGTCGTATCGGTCGCGGCGAGCTGCACCGTGGCCGTGTTGGTGATGACGCCGGCCGCACTGGCGGGCGCGGTGGCGTTGATGGTGATCACCACACTGCCGTTGGCGGGCAGGCTTTGCACGGCGCCGGTCACGGTATAGCCGCTGGCGGCGCTGCCGCTTACCGCCACGGCGCTGGCGCCGCACACCGCACCGCCCGTGGCGCTGCCGCAACTGACACCGGCAGCGCTTACACCGGTAATGCCAACCGGCAAGGTATCGGAGAAGGTCGGCCCGGTGGCCGGGTAGCTGCCGTTGTTGCGGATCGTCAGCGTATAGCTGAGCGGCTGGCCCGCCAGCACCGTGGCCGGCCCCGACTTGAGCAGATTCAGATCGACCACGCGCGGGATATTGGTCAGCGTGCAATCGACGTGATCGCCGAGCTGCTGCAGATTCAGCGTCGGCAGACTGTTGGGATCGTACGCGCCGTTGGGCAATGCCGTGTTCGAACCCGCATTGCCGTTGCTGCAGACGATGCTTTTGTCGTACTGCGCCAGCGTGGATTTGCTGCCGGGCGCCATCTCTTCCTTGAAGGTAAGCAGATTGCCCGGCATCACCGCCTGGCCGCTGATGTACGGATAATTTCCGCTTGCGGCACCACTGGTGGAGGTGTTGATGATTTCCTGATTCTGGACGTTGAAGACGCGATAGGTGATCTGGTCAGCCGGATCCATGCGCCCCGATGGCAATGCCTTGCGCAGGCGCGCGCCGCCCCAGCGCACACCGAAGGCGAAGCCTTGCAGGCTGCTGCCATTGGTATGCACCTGACCGACCACGGTGAATGGATTGCCGGTCTTGGTGGTGGAAAACACCGCGGCATTCGCCGTGCCGCTTTTGCCGACCAGGCGCTGGCAGTCGATCATGCCGTCGCATGCAGAGGTCGGCGTGGCCGGAATCCCGCTGCTGCCAGGCGCGCCGTAGGCGACGTTATTGCCGGGCTGGGTCGCGCCCAACCATTCCACTAGCCGCAAGGGACTACCGCCGGATACCACGCCGAAATCGAGCAGTTCGCCGCTGTTGGTGCTTTCGCCGTCGGCAATCACCACTTCGAAATTATTGGTCGCCTCGACCCCGTTGGGATTGAACAAATGGATGTCTTGCAGCGTGACCGATGTGTCGTTGCCCACCGAGCCGTTATTCGTGTAAAGCACCGCCTTGTTCGGCTTGTAGACCGTGTAATAGCCGCTGCTGCCGCTGAACTGCGAGCCGCTCCAGCTCGGCGCCTGCACGCCGCCGAGTCCGGCGCTGGCGCCCACATTGCCGACCACCGCCGTAAAGGTCATGGTGGAGCCGTCTGGCAAAGCGAATGTCAGCGGCGTCGAGCCATTCGCAGTAAGGGTGACACCATCGAGCTGCAACCAGCAGATCTCATCGACGTGTTGGCCCTTGGAATTGGGATCGGCCAT
>NZ_JAPDPE010000186.1 GCF_026283955.1 Dyella silvatica
GGCCGTGTTGTTGGCGCCCATCGCCACCGCACCGGTACCGATCGCGGTGTTCGGGTCACCGATCGCCACCGCGCCATCACCGGTCGCCGTATTGCCCGAACCGATCGATACCGACTTGCCGCCGTTGGCCGTGGCATTGTGACCAATGGCCACCGCGTCATCGGTCGCCGCCTCCGCCGTATCGCCCATGGCTACGGAGCTGTTGCCCGAGGCCTTGGCACCCTTGCCGTAGGCCGAAGCGCCGGTTGCCGAAGCGATCGCCAGCGGACCGGCCGCGGTCGAATCCGTGCCGGTCGCCGCGGAGTCAGCCAGGGTCGAATTGGCATGGAAATACTTGATGCCGCCGCCGTTGTTAATGGTGTTGACGGTGCTGCCCAGACTGGTCACCGCACTATTGGTGGCAAACAACTGGCTACCGTTCACCGCATCGGTGCTGCTTGCCGTGACGCGGCCCGCCGCGACGTTGGTGAGGGTGCGTTCGTTACCCACGCTGCCCACGCTCACCGTCGACGTCGGCGAACCCCCGGCATAGTTATAGCTGCTGCCATTGATGCTGCCACTGGCCGTCGCTATCGCCGCCGCAGTCACCGAGCCCGCACCGAGTGCGACGTCGTTGGCGTTCGTGGCCACTGCGCTTTGACCGATCGCCACGCTGTCCGCGCCGGTGGCGGTGGAATCCGCACCGGTCGAGTTGGCATGGAAATACTTGGTACCGGTGGCGTAGATGTTGCTCACCTGATCGCCCAGGTTGGTCACATTGGTGTTGGTCGTATTGAGCTGCGAACCATTCACCGCTTCAGTGCTGGTCGGGCTCAAGGTGCCTGCCGCCACGTTAGTGATCTTGTTCGGGCCGCTACCCTTGTGGTTCGCGTTCCATGCACCGGTGCCACCGTTGGCGGCCGGGTCCCAGTTCAGCGCGTCGATCGAACCCACTTGGTTGTTCAAGTTGGTGATGCTGGTCGAATTGGCGGTGACTTGCTGATTGGTGGCGAACAGCTGCGAGCCGTTCACCGCATCGGTGCTGCTGCCGTTCAACTGACCGGCCGCCACGTTTTGGATCTGCCGGCCACCCACGCTCAACGCGGCCGTCGGCGTCGCACCGGCGAACGTATACGCGGTACCGCCGATGGTCGCCCCACTTACCGCGGTCGTAGCGCTGGTGCTGCTGTTTGCACCCAGCGCGACGTCGTTGGCGTTGCTCGCCACCGCGCCCTGGCCAATCGCCACGCTGTCCGCGCCCGTCGCGACGGAATCCGCACCGGTCGAGTTGGCATGGAAGTACTTGGTGCCGGTGGCGTAGATGTTGTTGACCTGATCGCCCAGATTGGTGATCGAGGTGGTGTTGCCCGCGATGGCCGTGGTGTTGTTCGTCACATTGGTGTTGGTCGTATTGAGCTGCGAGCCATTCACCGCTTCGGTGCTGGTCGGGCTCAAGGTGCCTGCCGCCACGTTAGTGATCTTGTTCGGGCCGCTACCCTTGTGGTTCGCGTTCCATGCACCGGTGCCACCGTTGGCGGCGGGGTCCCAATTCAGCGCGTCGATCGAACCCACCTCATTGTTCAAGTTGGTGATGCTGGTCGAATTGGCGGTGACTTGCTGATTGGTGGCGAACAACTGCGAGCCGTTCACCGCATCGGTGCTGCTGCCGCTCAACTGACCGGCCGCCACGTTTTGAATCTGCCGACCGCCCACGCTCAACGCGGCCGTTGGGGTCGCACCAGCGAACGTATACGCGGTACCGCCAATCGTCGCCCCGCTTACCGCGGTCGTAGCACTGGTGCTGCTGTTTGCACCCAGGGCTACGTCGTTGGCGTTGCTCGCTACCGCACCCTGGCCGATCGCCACGCTGTCCGCGCCGGTGGCGACAGAATCCGCACCGGTCGAGTTGGCATGGAAGTACTTGATGCCTGCGCCGTTGTTGATGTTGTTTACCGTGGTACCGATCTTGCCGACTTCGGTATTGGTGGCGAACAACTGGCTGCCGTTGACCCCGTCCGTGCTGGTGGCGCTCAACTGACCGGCAGCGACATTTTGCAATTGTCGCTCGGCGCCCGCCGTGCCCACGCTCACGACACCCGTGGGCGCGGTACCGGCAAAGCTATAGGCATCGCCATTAATCGTCGCACCGGTCGTCGCTACCGCAGCCACCGTGGTTGCGCCGTTGCCTAGCGCGACACTGTTGACGACGTTTGCATTGGCGCTGTTGCCTAGCGCGATCGCATTGATGGCGCTGGCCTTGCCGCTTGTACCGAGTGCGACGGCGTTGGTGGCGGTCGCCTCGGCGTTAAAACCCAAGGTCGCCGAGTTATCGCCATTGGCCCAGGCATCACGGCCCACTGAAACCGCTCGCAGTCCAGCGGCCTGCGTATTGCTGGCACCGATGGCAATCGCATCCTGACCGGTCGCCGTGGGCTTGAAAGCGCTGTTCTGCGACCCTGTGCCACCGATCGCGATACTGCCGTCGCCGGCAGCGGATGTATTGCCCACCGAGACCGAGCGCACTCCCGTCGCCGACGCACTGGCGCCAAACGCCGAGCTGCCCGCGGCGGCCGCGTTGGCACCGTTACCAACCGCCGTCGAAGCGGCGCCGGTGGCAACCGCCAGCGGACCGGCAGCCACGCTATCGGTACCTATCGCACTTGAATCGGCCGCGCTTGAATTGGCGTGGAAATATTTAATGCCAGCGCCGGTGTTGATGTTGTTGACCGTCGTGCCCAGGCTGGTCACTGCGCTGTTGGTCGCAAACAATTGACTACCGTTCACCGCATCCGTGCTGCTTGCCGCGACCCGGCCCGCGGCAACGTTGGTGATGGTGCGCTCGTTACCCACGCTACCTACGCTGACGGTGGAGGTCGGCGCCGTGCCGGCATAGTTGTAGCTGACGCCGTTGATGGTGCTACTGGCCGTCGCTACCGCCGCCGCCGTGGTCGAACTTGCACCCAAGGCGACATCATTGGCATGGCCTGCCGTAGCACCCTGTCCCAGTGCGACTGCACCATCTTTGCCGGCTGAAGCGGTGTTGCCAATGGCGACCGTGTTGCTAACGCTCAAGCCCTGGCCAGCATTGCTGCCGATGGCAACATTGTCGTTACCGTTGATTGACGCACCCGCGCCAGAACCGCTGGCAATGTTGTTATCACCAGTGACTGACGCACCGGCATTCGCGCCCGAGGAAGTGTTATTGCTGCCCGTCACATTCTGCCCAGCGAAAGCGCCGGAAGTCGTGTTGTTTGAGCCGAGCACGTTTATTCCGGCAGAGACGCCGCTGGCGGTGTTATTGCCGCCGGTCACGCCCTGCCCAGCACCGCTGCCGGTGGCTGTATTAAAGCTACCAGCCACGTTTTTGCCAGCATTTGCGCCATAGGCCGAGTTATCTTGATTGCTTGCGACACCCCCGCTACCCGCTGCGTTGCCGACGGCCAGTGAGTTAGCACCAAAGACCTGAGCGCCGTTGCCCATGGCAACACTGTTCGCGCCCGCCGCACTCGCACCGACGCCGGCGGCGATGGCGTTGAGACCCGTGGCACCGTGGTTGTTGTAGTTACCGCCCGCCGTGCCATTGTCGTTAACGCTGTAGTAGTGCGTCTTGTTGGCCGTAACCGTGGTGTCGAGATCGGCCAATGCATTGTTAGTCGCAAACAACTGGCTGCCGTTCACCGCATCCGTGCTGCTTGCCATGACCCGGCCCGCCGCGACGTTGGTGATGGTGCGTTCGTTACCCAAGCTGCCCACGCTAACCGTCGAGGTCGGCGCGTTACCGGCATAGTTGTAGCTGCTGCCGTTGATGGTGCCACTGGGCGTAGCGACAGTAGCTGCCGTGGTCGAACCTTGACCCAGCGCTACGTCGTTGGCCTTGGTCGCCACTGCGCCCTGACCGATCGCTACGCTGTTGGCACCCGTGGCGGTGGAATCCGCACCGGTCGAGTTGGCATGGAAGTACTTGGTGCCGGTGGCGTAGATGTTGTTGACCTGGCCGCCCAGGTTGGTGATCGAGGTGGTGTTGCCCGCAATCGCCGTCGTGTTGTTGGTGACGTTGGTATTGGTCGCATTCAACTGCGAACCGTTCACCGCATCGGTGCTGGTCGAGCTCAAGGTACCTGCCGATACCTTGGTCAAGGTGCGCGTGCCGCCACTGGCATTGGCAAAATTCACCACGGTGCCGCCGGTGGCCGCACCCACCGTGATCGAGTTGGTGTTGCTGGGGCTGATGCCGCCCACTTGCTGCACGATGCCGCTGGTGCCGTTGTTGATGTTGTTGATCGACGTGGTGTTGCCAGCGATCGCGGTCGTGTTATTGGCGATGTTGGTGGTGTTGCTGGTGACTTGCTGATTGGTGGCAAACAGCTGCGAGCCGTTCACCGCATCGGTACTGCTCGCACTCAACGTGCCTGCCGTGAGATTGGTGATTTTCACCCCGCCTGGGGGCGCACCGGCGCCGCCCGTGGCGCCGAGCGTGATGGTGTTGCCACCGGCGGCATCGTATTTCACCGCGATATTGGCGGTGTTGTTGACGTTGTTGTTCAGTGCCGTCAGCGCGCCGGCCACGCTGGTCTGCGCGGTCGGCGCACTCACCGCACCGCTGGCGCTGACACCGTTGATCGGCTGGCTGAAGCCGCTGATGGTGCCAGTGGCTGCGTTGTAGCTGGCGCCACCGCCCAGCGTGCTTGCCGTCGAGCTGCCCAGGTTATTGACGCCGGTCGCTACCGCGCTCAACTGCGAGCCGTTGATGGCATCGGTGCTGCTCGCCGAGATCACGCCGGCCGCCACGTTCTGAATCTGCCGCTCGTTACCCGCCGAACCGACCGACACCACACCGCTGGCCGCCTTGGCGATACCCGCCGCCGTGCCGCCGTACAGTGCCGTGGTGCCGGCATTCGGCGCCGCGGTGGTCGAACCGGCACCCAGCGCCAGGTCGTTCGCGTTATTGGCGACGGCGTTCGCGCCCAGAGCGATGGCATTCGCTGCCTTGGCGTTGGCGGTATTGCCTAAGGCTACCGACGAGGCACCTGCCGCGCTGGCGGCGTTACCGCCAGCGAAAGAGTTACCGCCAATGGCTTTGCTGCCACTGCCTACAGCCACATCGTTCGCCGTCGCTGGCGTGCCGCTGACACCGGCGATTGCACCGTTGCCCTGAGCGATCGAGCCATTGCCATAGGCATTGGCCGCTGGGCCGATCGCTGTGGAGTTCGTGCCGGCCGCGTTGGCGTCGGCCAAAGCCGAGTTGGTGTGGAAATACTTGATGCCCGCGCCGTTGTTGATGTTGTTGACGGTGTTGGTCACGTTGGTGACGTTCTGGTTGGTCGCGTACAACTGCGAACCATTCACCGCATCGGTGCTGGCCG
>NZ_JAPDPE010000187.1 GCF_026283955.1 Dyella silvatica
CGACCCGCAGCATGCGGTGGGTTCCCAGGCCGAACTCAAGCGCAAGGTGGCGATGGTGGTGGCGCAGGCGGAGTACTACCTGGGGCGGCCGATTCGCAATGTGCTGGATGTCGGTTGCGGCGAAGGTACCTGGCGGGCGCCGCTGCGCGCATTGCGGCCGGATATCCACTACCGCGGGCTGGATGCCAGCGAGTATGCGGTGCTGCGCTATGGGCGTAGCCGTAATATCGGGCTGGCCCGTTTTGGCCAGTTGGCCGAGCTGCGTTTCGATCATCGCTTCGATCTGATCGTCTGCACCGATGTACTGCATTATCTGAAGCCAGCCGAGATCCGCGCCGGTTTGATCGGTATCGGCGAGATGCTGGAAGGGGTCGCCTTTCTCGAGGTGTTTACCCAACGCGATGATGTCGCCGGCGACCACGATGGTTTCAACGCACGTTCGCCGAACTGGTATTTGCGTGAATTCCACCAGGTCGGCCTGCTGCCGTGTGGTTCGCAGTGCTATCTCGGACCGCGGCTGGAGCGCCATATCGCCGCGCTGGAGCGGGCGCAGTTGCCTGCCTGAGTAGCGCTTGCCGCCTTGCGCTGGCGTTTAGACCAGCACCACGTCGACGCCGGCACTGCGCAAGGTCTTGACCATCTCCGGCGCGGCGCTGGTATCGGTAATCACCATGTGCAGGCTTTGCACCGGGGTGATCACCGACAGGCTGCGCTGCCCCAGCTTGCTGGCATCGAATACGCCGATGGTTTCGCGCGAGACGCGGATCATCAGCGCATTGAGCGAGGCCTCCAGCGGATCGGGGGTGGTCACTCCGACGACCGGATCGAGGCCGTCCACGCCTAGAAACAGGCGATCGGCGGAAAGCTTGGACAAGGCCTGTTCGGCATCGGGGCCCACCAGGGAGTACGAGGTTTGCCGCAGCAAACCGCCCAGCATCATCACCCGAATATGCGGAATGCCGGATAGCTCAAGCGCGATATTGAGCGCATTGGTAATGACGGTCAGCGCTTCGAATTTCATCTGCCGGATCTGCCGCGCTATCTCCACCGTGGTCGAGCCAGAGTCGAGAATGATGGTTTCGCCATCGCGGATCAGCTTGGCGGCGGCCAGGCCGATGCGCAGTTTTTGCGCGTGCCAGCGAGTCTCTTTGATATTCAGCGGGGTGTCGTTGCTGGAGGGCGGCATCACCGGCAAGGCGCCGCCATGCGAGCGGGCAATCGCCGCGTTGCGCGCCAGTACCTCCAGGTCGGTACGAATGGTTACGGTGGAGGTATCGAACTTGGTCGCCAGCTCTTCCACCGTGGCGCGGCCGTGTTGTTCCACAAATTCGACGATCAGGCGCCGGCGTTCTTCGACCAGCAGTCGGCGTGAAGGCGTGGAGGCGAGGTTTTCACTCATGGCGCGCAGGCTTCGCTGAGGACGGGGTTGGCCGACCGCGCTTAGGCGGATCTACTCAGGCGATCTGCAAAAGCCGGGCGGCGTTGTCATGGTATATCTTGCGAAGGATAGCGTCAGGCAGGCCCAGGCCATAAATCGACCAGCGCCCCTGGGGCGGTGTCGCCGCCGGCGCGTAATCGAAGTATTCGTCCTCGGTTTCCAGAAAGCGGTAATAGATTTCGTACAGCTCGTCGCCGAACAGCTGCTGCGGAACGTCGTCGCCATACGGCGAGGGCACCGCATCGGTGCCGAACAGACTGCGGTCCTGATAGCGGTCGAAAAAGCGCTGCGCAGTGCGCGGCTGCCGGCCCAGTTCGCCGATTCGTGCGCTGATATCGACCATGGTGTTGGGGAAACGGTCCAGGCAATCGGCCACCGCCGCCAGGTTTTCGGCACCGTTGCCGACGTGCATCAGCGCAAAGGTGGTGTTCGGGTGACGCGCAATCATTCGGTTGCGTGCCGCGATCAGCTCGTCGTTACTGGGGAACTCCGGCCCATAGAACGACCAGTCGGGATGCTGGCTGAGCTCTTCGTAGCGCTCGTTATATGCATCGGCCGGTAGGAAAAAAGCCTCCGGATCGGAGACGTGCAGAAACACTGGCATGTTGTGGGCGGCACAGGCTTCCCACATCGGATCGAAACGGCGGTCGTCCACCGCGACCAGTGGGCCGCTGTCGATCTGCTCGCGTAAATACAGCCCCAGCGTCTTCAGCAGCTTGAGCCCACGTGCGCCGATGCGCTTGGCCTGCTCGATCGCATCGCCTTGCAACTGCGCGTAATTCGCCTCGGGAAAATAAGCGTAAGACGGCTCGGTCATGGTCAGAAAGCGTCCGGGCGCGACATGGTCGAAGCTGCGAATGCTTTGTTCCAGGCCTTTGCCGATACCGCCGGTCAGGTTCACCACGGTGCGGATGTGCTTGCGATCCATCACCGGCAGTAAATCTTCCGGGCGGGCGAACACGGTGATTTCTTCGCCGATCGACACGCCGTTGCGGGTCTGGCTCGACCAGGTCAGATGCGTATGCACGTCGATCACCGGAAAGCGCGGATGCATGATCGGGGTCTTCGGCACATGCAGCATGCTGCGCGGCTGGAAGTCACGCAGGCGTAGCTCGCTATGGCCTGCGTTCGTCGCGGTTTTCAGCGGGTTCTTGTCGCTTTCGACGCGGACGGTGCCTACCCCGGTGGGCGGCGCGCAACAGAGACAGGAAGGAGGTCGGTTCATCGAACGGGCTCTGCGGTGAATGCTTGTGGCTTTACCCCTTCCCCCCACGCGGAGGAGAAGGGGGGGAGCCATCAGCGTGGGTACTTGGCCATGATCTCGTGCACCGCCTTGGTCAGGGCGATCGCCTGATCCAGCGGACGCAACCACATGTTGCGGCCAAACATCACGCCGCTGGCGCCCGAAGCCATATAGAACTCGACCTTGCGCAACACCGCCGCATCATCGTCGTTTTTCTCGCCGCCGGAGAACAGCACCATGGTGCGGCCGGCTGAGCGTACGACCCGCTCGCTGCGCGCGCCGGCATCTTCTTGCAGCTTGTCGTAGGGCGCCGGTGCGTGGGTGCGCTCGTCATTGGGTTCGTGCAACTTGACGATGTCGGCACCTAGTTCCAGCGCGACGCGGGCGGCGTAATCCTGTGCATACAGGCTGTTTTTGCCGCCCTTGGCATCGATTGCCGAGCCACGCGGATACGACCACAGCACCAACGGCATGCCAAAGCGTTCGCAATCCTGGCGCACTTTTTCGAACTGGCGAATTTCGTCGTGCTGGCGCGGCGAGCCGACATACATGGTGTAGCCGACCGCATCGGCGCCGATGCGCACGGCATCTTCGACCGAGGCGAACAGCGGTGAGGTGGCATCCGCATCGCTGGGGATATTGGTTTTGCCGTTGAGCTTGAGGATTAACGGAATCCGCCCGCAGTACTCGGCCATGTATTTCTCGGCCAGGCCGATACCCAGCGCGATGGCCGAGAAGTTGCCTTCGACCGCGAGCCGGAACTGGTATTCCGGATCGAGTGCCGGTGGATTGGGGAAAAAGTCGGTGGGGCCATGTTCCAACCCTTGATCCAGCGGCAGTACCAGCAGGCTGCCGTTACGCGGGCCGTGGCCGTACAGCAGGCGCCATAGGCGCGTGCGCTTGCCGTGAGAGAGCGAAAGCTGCGAAAACTTTTCGGAAGCTTTCGAAAGGGCTTGTAAGCTTTGTTTCATTTCGAATACCCTGAAATCCGCAATCGGATGGTTTCACATTCGAGTGAATCGAGCCAAATGTCAACACTTGATAAGCAAACGAAAGAAATCGCAGGCCTGTCAGCCCGCTCCCCGGCGCTGCAACAGGAGGCCGGGTATGCCGATACCCTGCGCGAAATCCTGCAGCAGCCGGCCACCTGGCGGCGCACCGCCGAATTGCTGCGCATCCCGCTGATTCGCGAGCGGCTGGCCCAGGCACTGACCCCGCTGCCCAGCCATATCGTGCTGACTGGCTCGGGCAGCTCGATGTATATCGGCGAAGGTCTGGCGCCCACCCTGCAGCTGGGCTTGGGCCTGCCTGCGCAGGCAATTGCCGCGGGCACCTTGCTCACGCACTGGCGCAGTGTGTTGCCGCCGGGGCCGGGACTGTTGATCTCGCTGGCACGTTCGGGCGATAGCCCGGAAAGCTGCGGCGTGGTCAGCCGTTTGCTGGCCGAGGCGCCGGCGTATCGCCATCTGGTGATTACCTGCAACGCCCGCGGCAAGCTCGCCACGCAGTATCAGGACGACCCGCGCGTCAGCGTGCTGGTGCTCGATGAGCGCACCAACGACCGCAGCCTGGTGATGACCAGCAGCTTTACCAATCTGCTGCTGGCCGGTACCGGTTTGTTGCGCGATGGGCTGTCTGCCGCTGCGGTCGAGCGAGTGTCCGCTGGCGTGCAGCAGGTGTTCGACGAGCAGTCCGATGCGCTGGCGCAGATCGCCCGCGGCGATTTCACTTCAGCCGTCTATTTAGGTGATGGCGGTGCGATAGGCGCGGCGCACGACTGCGCGCTGAAAATGCTGGAGATGACCGGCGGCCGCGTCGTCACCATGGCCGAAACCTATCTGGGCCTGCGTCATGGGCCGATGTCCAGCATCAACGCGTCGACCTTGATCGTGGCCTTGTTGTCGCCGGACCCCGCGGTGCGCGCCTACGAAATCGACTTGCTGCGCGAGCTGTCGCGCAAGGGTCTGGGTCTGGCCAAAGTATTGGTCGGCGAGGCTATTCCCGCCGATCTGCTTGGCCCCGACGATCTCGCCGTCGAAGTGCCCGGCTTACCCCAGGACGGTGAACTGGCCGCCTTGCTGGCCCACGTCGCCGTGGGGCAGTTGTTGGCTTTCTTCCGCTGCCTGCACTTGGGCGGCAAGCCGGATGCACCGGCACAAGGGGTGCTGACCCGGGTGGTCGAGGATTTCGTGATTCACCAGACCGCTGCCCAGCCAGCGCAGGTGTGACGCCGATGACGCCTGTGAAGTCTGGCCGCACGACGAAACGCATCCTGGTGGTCGGCGAGATCAATCTCGACCTGGTCTTCAAGGGCTGCCATGGCTTGCCGATGCCAGGCAAAGAAGTGCTGGCCGACGACTTCATCATGACGCCGGGCAGCTCGTCGATGATTTGCGCGATGGGTCTGGCCCGGCTCGGCAATCAGGTCACCTTCCACGGCAAACTCGGTGCCGATGCATGGGGTACGCATTGCCTCGACGC
>NZ_JAPDPE010000188.1 GCF_026283955.1 Dyella silvatica
CATGGCAGTCGCACCGTCGGTTTGCTGGTGCCCTGGCATGAAGCTGCGATAGCCGATGTCAGCGCTGGCGATGCGGCGGTAATGCTTCAGCAAGCACTCGATGGCACGGCCAGTGTGTGGCGAGAAAAACTCAATCGCGTCACGCTGCACGTGCCGCCAGCACAACAGGCGATGGCCGATACCGCGCGTAGCGCGCTGGCGCAGATACTGCTTTCGCGCGACGGCCCAGCCTTGCAGCCAGGCACCCGCTCTTACGCGCGCAGCTGGGTACGCGACGGTGCCATGATGACGGAGAGCCTGGTGCGCAGCGGCCATGCGGAGACTGCCGCTGAGTTCGTGCGCTGGTATGCGCCGCACCAGTTCAGCAACGGCAAAGTGCCCTGCTGTGTCGATGCGCGTGGCTCCGATCCGGTGCCGGAAAACGATAGCCACGGAGAAATGATTTTCGCCATTGCCGAGCTGTGGCGTTACGCCCATGACCGCGCCGAGCTTGAGGCGCTGTGGCCTACGGTGGCACGCGCCATTGCCTATATGGACACGCTGCGTGAAAGCCAACGCATGCCAGCCCATCAAACGGCGGAACAACGTGCGTTGTACGGCTTGATGCCGGCGTCGATCAGCCATGAGGGTTACTCGGCCAAACCGATGCATTCGTACTGGGATGATTTCTGGGCACTGCAAGGCTATGACGATGCGGTAATGCTTGCCAATGCTTTGGGCAAAGCCGATGAGGCTGCCCGCATCGCCGCCTCGCGCGATACTTTTCGCGCTGATTTTCGCCAGTCTATCGAGCTGTCGACCAAGCAACACGATATCGATTTCTTGCCGGGGGCTGCTGAGCTGGGCGATTTCGATGCCACCTCGACCACCATGGCGTTATCGCCTGGGGATGGTCAGACCTGGCTGCCGCCAGGCCTGCTGCAACGCACGTTCGAGCGCTATTGGCAGGGCTTTCTGCAACGCCGCGATGGCCACAGGGACTGGGACGACTACACCCCTTATGAACTGCGTACGGTCGCCAGCTTTGTTCGGCTCGGCTGGCGCGATCGAGTGGAGTCGCAGCTTAGGTTCTTTTTTGCCGACCGCCGTCCTGCAGCGTGGAATCAGTGGGCCGAGGTGGTCGGTCGCGATCCGCGCAAGCCGCGCTTTGTCGGTGACATGCCACATGCGTGGATTGCCTCGGACTATCTGCGCTCGGCCTACGACTTGTTTGCCTATGAGCGCCCAGCTGATCAAGCGCTGGTACTTGCCGCGGGCATTCCATCGACGTGGCTGCAAGGGGAGGGCGTGGGCATCGAGAAGTTGCGCACCGCCTATGGCGAGCTGAGTTATTCACTGCGTGAAGTGGATGGAAAGCTTGAGCTGCACATCAATACCGGGCTAGCCATGCCACCAGGCGGTTTGGTGGTGCCGTGGCCGTATGCCGGCAACCCGGTGGGCAAGGCTTATTTAAATGGGGCACCGGTTGCGTGGCGAGCCGGGCAGATCATCATACGCAGCGTGCCGGCAACGCTACGTATCGAACGATAACCGCGACTTCGTCGGCCTTCCACGGCAAACGGCGAATAGGCACTCAGAACTTGCCGCTACGAAAATCCGCAATCGCCTCATGGATCTGCTCTGTCGTATTCATCACGAACGGGCCGTAACGTGCCACCGGCTCCTTTAACGGCTTGCCGGCAACCAGCAGCACCCGGGCCGGGGCGTCGCGACCGGCCACTCGTACACTGCGGCCCTTGCTCAACACCGCCAGTTCACTGCGCGCGAGCGGCTCACCGGCGACTTGTGCATCACTGCCATCGAAGACATAGGCAAACGCGCTGTGCCCCTCGGGCAGGGGAATGTCGATCTCGGCACCGGCTTGTAGTGCGATATCCAGATAAATCGGCGCGGTCGCAATGCCAGCCACCGGGCCGGAGACTCCAGCCAGCTCGCCCGCAATGACCTTGACCGTCACACCATCGGCCGGTTGCACGGTGGGGATGCGTTCGGGGCTGATGTCTTGATAGCGCGGCTCGATCATTTTGTCTTTGGCGGGCAAGTTCACCCACAACTGAAAACCCCACATCAGGCCGTCTTCCTGCTCGGGCATTTCCGAATGCTGGATGCCGCGACCGGCGGTCATCCATTGCACGCTGCCCGAAGTGAGATCGCCGCTGTTGCCGTGGTTGTCGATGTGCCGCATATGGCCGGCAAGCATGTAGGTGACGGTCTCGAAACCGCGATGCGGATGCTCGGGAAAGCCCGCGATGTAGTCACCGGCCTGGTCGGAGCGAAATTCGTCCAACAGCAGAAACGGATCCAGCATATCCAAGCCGGGCTGACCAATGATGCGTTTGAGTTTGACGCCAGCGCCGTCAGCGGTGTCGGTACCGCGGATGCGACGGAAAATATGCCGCTCAGTCATCGCTTGCTCCAGCTAGAGAACTGCATGCAACGATGGAGGTACACGCGCGCGTCGCCAAGGGGCCCTGCAGGAACAGATTGTTTCGCGGATGCGACTCCGCGCTGCCGACCCAGGCGACATGCCGGCATATCGCCGACATGCCGGACCTCTCTATCAATGCACCCAATGCCCGCTGCGCTGACGCGGCGGGCCGCTTTCCTCTTCCACGCTGCTCGGTTTGGCCTCGATCTCGAGTTCTGCCTCGGTGGCCGGATGTTCGTGCCAATACTGATTGACCGCACCCAGCACCATCGGTACCTGGGCCAGGCACTCGTCGTATTCATCGTCGCTAAGTTTGGCGAAATCGGCTTCCGCGCTGAGCACGCCTTCGTCCACCGCCAAGGCCATCACCGGGCCCAGCAACTCCATCAAATGCGGGTCGTCGGCCAGACGCTTCTCCCACAACGTGGCGCGCAGATCGATGGCCCGGCTGAAACCTTCGCACCAGCCCGCCGCGGTCAGCATCGGGCCGGTCGCGGTGTCTACTTCACCGAGAATCGGCTCATAGGCATCCACATCGAGCTCGGCGCTGATCGAGTCGTTGAGCTTGGCCAGCAGGGCGAGCACGCGGTTGCCTTCTTCCTCATCGGCAAACGGCTCGTGCAGCACCTCGGGCAGCCACTCCTCCGGCAGTACATGCAACGGCCCGACGGCCAGCCCGGAAAGCATGCCATGCACGCCGTCCAGCAGCAGATCGCCATCGCCTGCGTGACCACGCAGGTAACGATCCAGTTCATCGAGTTCGTTGTCGTCCAGCGAGCTGGGCCAGTCGGTCTTGGGGGTATTCATCAGCAGCCTGTGCAAGCAAGTCGTCCATAGACGAGAGGATCATAGAGCCTGTTCTTCTCTGTGTGTGCAGGCAAACGGCTGGCGGCGCAAGCCACCCAGAGATCGTGGACAGGCGCTTATATTTCCAGATCCAGCGTTACCGGCGTGTGGTCGGAGGGGCGTTCCCAGCGTCGTGGGGTGCGGTCGATCGCGGCGGCTTTCGCGGCAGACTTCAGCGCCTCGCTGATTAGGATCAAGTCGATGCGCACGCCCATGTTGCGCCGGAACGCAGCCTGACGGTAGTCCCACCAGCTGTAGTGCTCGCCAGCCTGCTCGAACAAGCGGAAGCTGTCGTGCAACCCAAGGTCAGTGATCGATTTCAGCGCGGCGCGCTCGGGCGGTGAGCACAGCACCTCTTCACCCCAGGCGGCCGGATCGTAAACATCGCGGTCATCCGGCGCGATATTGAAATCGCCCAGCACCACCAGGTTTGGATATCGCGTGATTTCTTGCGCCAGAAAGGCCTGTACTTTGGCCAGCCAGTCCAGCTTGTAGGCATATTTCTCATCGCCCACGGCCTTGCCGTTGACGACATACAAGTCGACCACGCGGAGCCCGCCGATGGTCGCCGCCAGAATGCGCCGCTGCGGATCCTCCAGGCCCGGGATGTCGGTGACGACATCCTTGAACTCAGGCTGGGTAGCCTGCCGCGCCAGAATCGCCACGCCGTTATAGGTTTTCTGCCCGGAGTACACCGTGCGATAGCCTGCCGCGGCCAGCTCGTCGACCGGAAACTTGGCGTCTTCCAGCTTGGTTTCTTGCAGGGCAATGATGTCTGGCTGAGCGTCCGCGGCCCATTCGGTCAGCTGCGGCAACCGCACTTTCAGCGAATTCACGTTCCAGGAGGCGATTTTCATCGGCGCATTGTAGGGGATGCGAGAGGCCGCCCGTGCTCATTCCTTGGCCTTTTTCACCCCCGTCTGGCCAACCTGAACCACGCGATACCACATCTGGCGAATTTAGGGAGTATGCTAGCCAGTTGGGGATTTGAGATAACTCAAATACGCTGCTTCTATTTTGTGGCCAAACGCAGCATTTCCCCTCCAAGCCGCAAATCATTCATGTGTCAAAGGTAAGTTTTATGTCGAATCGTAGTAGCGGTACCGTCAAGTGGTTCAATGATGCCAAGGGCTTTGGCTTTATCACCCCGGAAAGCGGTGATGACCTGTTCGTGCATTTCCGCGCGATCCAGGGCTCGGGCTTCAAATCCCTGCAGGAAGGCCAGCGCGTCACCTTCGTTGTTGCCAAGGGCCAGAAGGGTCTGCAAGCTGAAGAAGTCCAGGTCGCCTAAGGCTGACCGGATTTAGTAAAACAAAAAGCCCGCTTCGGCGGGCTTTTTCATGTCTCAATGCTGGACCGCTGCTGAGCCAGGGCTCCCAGCGCTGGGTTGCCCGGCCGATTCCAGCGCGCCAAGGCGCTTCGCGAAAGCATCGCTCAGACTGGCAACAAAGCTTGCCGTCACATGTTGTGAGTCCCGAAACACCACGTGCCCATTCAGTTCGGCATGGCACTGCCCATCCGGGCATAGCGCATCGTTCATATCGACCAGGCTGACGTTATCGAACGCGCTGGCAGCATGCTGCAGGCTGCGATAAACGAGATCGTTCTGCGGACTGACCGAAGGGCTATGGCAACGATCGCCGCGAGAAAACATTTTCGGCAGGTCCGCCTGGGCCAAAAGACAATCAGGCCCGTCGAAAGCCAGGGCAGGCGTGCCACGCACAACATAGATATGTCCGGCAGCGGGACTGAGCACGCTCAGTAGCTTTTTACTGCCATCGGTCCAATCAGCCTCGCTAAAGCTATAAGTCGGCGATGAGCCGACGATGACGATATCTGGATGGATCGAAGCAATGTATTTCGCCGCATGGTCGCGCCACG
>NZ_JAPDPE010000189.1 GCF_026283955.1 Dyella silvatica
GCATTCAAATGCGCAGTGGACTGCTCATCGGTCTGACCGCCAGAGAGGAACACGATACCCGGCAAGGTCGCCGGCACGGTGGTCTTCAGCACGCGCACGGTGGCGTCGGCCACTTCTTCGACTTCAGCCTGCTCCTCGGCGTCTTTGCCCGGGATGACCATGCTGACTTTCAGAATGGTGCCTTCGAGCATCACGTTCTGTTCGTACAAGGCATTGAACAAGCTGCGCAGCACGGCTTCGTGCACTTCGTAGCTGACGTCGATGCTGTGGTCGCCGTCCATGATGACTTCGGGCTCGACCATCGGCACCAGACCAGCTTCCTGGCACAGCGCGGCGTAACGGGCCAGCGCGTGGCAGTTCGCTTCGATGGCGGTGGAGCTGGGATTGTCTTCAGTGATGTTGATCACTGCGCGCCACTTGGCGAACTGCGCGCCGAGCTTGGCGTACTCCTGCAAACGCTCACGCAGGCCATCGAGGCCCTCGGTGACGACGTCGCCCGGGAAACCAGCCAGCGCCACCGGACCCTTGTCGACTTTGATACCCGGGATGATCCCGTTCTTCTTCATCAACTGGGTGAACGGCACGCCGTCCTTGGTCGACTGACGAATCGTCTCGTCATAAAGAATCGCACCGGAAATATGCTCGTTCACACCTGGCGCGGTGAGCAGAAGCTCACGGTAGGCACGACGGTTTTCTTCGGTGTTCTCGATGCCGACGGCCTCGAAACGCTTCTTGATGGTGTTGGTCGATTCGTCGATGGCGATGATGCCCTTGCCAGGCGCGACCATCGCCAGGGCGATGCTTTCGAGATCTTCGATGCTCATGACGACTCCGTGAAACGAGGGCGGTTAAACCGCACAATAGTGAGTACCGCCCCGGACAGGGCAGCAAGGTTCAAAGAGCGCGATTATAGCCGGAACCGCCGTAGCGGTCGCCCTGCCCCGAGAAGAGCCTGTCCGAGGTCTCTCCCCGCAGCAGAACGTTGCCGTTAAGCCGGCCGCCACAGGGAGAGCTTGAGCAGGCTCTCAGGGGTCAATGGGAGCTGTCGTAACCCGGCAACTTGCAGGCGTCGGTGATCTTTTGGCGTTCAGCCTTATCGGCAGGCAGGTTGAACGGAACGATGTAATAAGTGGTGACAGGCTCTTTCTTGCTCGCATTGGCTAGCGATGGGCCGTAGCTGAAGTTGCTGATCACGCTTTTCGCCACCGTGCCAAGATCGCTCTCCGGCACAACCTTAACTACTTGAATATCCTTTGGAACACCATCGGCATTGATGGTATAGCTGACCGCCGCGCACCCTGGCTTATCCATGTTGCGACCGCTGTTGGGAATGTCTGCACTGACCTGGGTATTGAGCAGAATCCAATAGCTTTGCAACCGCTGCGGGCCGACCGTCTTAGCCTGCGCTTGCGCCAAAGCAGGCACGCTACAAACCAAGGCCACAGCCAGTAGCAGACTCCGGCGAATACAGCTCGACATGGTGTTCATAGTGCCTCCAGCGCAAACAATGGGGATGGAATCGCAGTGTAATCGCAGAGCTCGGAGCCTGTCCTCGGCGACAAATCGCTCTGGCCAGATAGACAGATCGAATCCAAACTTCTCGCCGCGCCAAGTGCTGAAAGACCGGCGCCTTACAACTCGCGCAGGCTTTCCACCTCACCGTCGGCTCCGACCGAAAGCAGCTTCAAGGTATTGGTGCCGCCACCGCGGCCTACGTGATCGCCATGCGTCAGCACCACGCGATCCCCCTCGCTGAGCTTGCCCGAGGCAAACAACTGCTGCACCGCCTGACGCGACGACGAAGCCATCGTCTGACCAGCGTGGTTGAACGCCACCGGCTGCACATCGCGCAACATCAGCATGCGGCGGCGGGCATCGTCGAATGGCGACAGTGCATAGATAGGCACCGCGCTGCGATAACGTGACAACCACTGCGCGGTCGCACCCGATTCGGTCAGGGCGATAATCGCCCGCACACGCAACTGGTTCGCCAGCAGCATGGCGGCCAAGGCAATCGCCTGGTCGGTGCGATCCAAACGATGATCGGCCGTATTCAAATCTTCTTTCGGCTCGAACTGGCGTTCGGCACCCAGGCAGATGCGACGCAGTGCTGCGACCACCACATCCGGATGCGCGCCAGCGGCGGTCTCTTCGGACAACATCACCGCGTCGGTGCCGTCAATCACCGCATTGGCGACATCGAGCACCTCGGCCCGGGTCGGGATCGGCGAGCGCACCATCGATTGCAGCATTTGCGTGGCCGTGATCACCGCACGGTTGCGCTGCACCGACTCGCGAATAATCTTTTTCTGCAAGCCGGGCAGCTCAGCATCACCGATTTCCACACCCAGGTCGCCACGAGCCACCATCACCACATCGGATGCATCGATGATTTCGCCCAGCACCGGGATGGCATCCGCACGCTCGATCTTGGCGACCAGCGCGGCGTTGCCACCGGCCTCATGCAATAACCGGCGCGCCTGCTGCATATCGGCCGCCGAGCGCACAAAGGACACCGCGAGAAAATCCGCACCGATTTCCGCAGCCAGCTTGATATCGGCACGATCCTTGTCAGACAAGGCCTCGACCGACAAACCGCCGCCCTGGCGATTAAGCCCTTTGCGGTCAGACAACTTGCCGCCGATCAACACTCGGCAACGCACTTCGGCACCCACCACATCTTCCACGGTCAGGGCGATCAAGCCATCGTCCAGCAACAGCACGTCGCCCGTATGGACGTCATTGGGCAAACCGTAATAGCTCACACCGATACGTGTGGCGTCGCCGGGAGCTGCCCCGGGACTGCACTCAAGCACAAAGGTATCGCCGACGTGCAGCTCCACCGGCCCATGGGCGAAGCGCTCGATACGAATCTTCGGCCCCTGCAAATCGGCGAGGATGCCAACCTCGCAACCGACCTTGGCTGCCGCCGCGCGTACCGCAACGGCGCGAGCGCGGTGGTCATCCGGCTGGCCGTGCGACAAATTGAGACGAGCTACGTTCACGCCCTCGGCAATGATGCGTTCAAGCATACCCGGCGCATCGGTGGCAGGGCCCAGAGTGGCGACGATCTTGGTACGGCGAGAGTGGGTATCGGTAGTCATCCGCCGAGGCTAGCAGAATTGTATTTATGTGCTAGGGGGCAGAAGACATGTCTCTCGCACAACACCCCAACAGACGCCTATCTGAAGGTTAATCCGGCCTTATGCCTCACCGAATCGCATCAGGCGCTTGCCGCCGACGAGTCGCCGCAATGTCAAACCGGGCGGCGAATCTTGGCCGCCACTTGCTCCAGCAATTTATCCAGGCTGCTGAGCAATAACTTGACCTTCACTGCCTTGCTGACCGAATGAAGCTTGTCTCCGGGAACAGCACCCAGGCTATACACCGTGACTTTGCCTTCAACGTGTTGATAAATAAGTAAGCCGTTGACCGTGAGGCCATCGGCATCGGCAAATTGATTCAATACCTTCTGCATTTTTTGCAGAGCCGCATCGTCTCCGGCGACCGCCTTGCGCAGCGCCTCAACCGACAGCCCAACTGGCACGGTATAGAGATAGAGGTTGCCGACTTCCTTCGACTCTCCAGTACAGATGAAACATTCTTTCCAGTCCGCGGAAAGCTGATCGATCTCGCGCAGATCGATCATCAACTGCTGCCCGTCTTGATAAGGCTCTTCGGAGATATCCAGAAAGACCAACCGATAGGGCCCGGGGTCCCCGGCGAACGCATTGCAGACCACACCGAACTGCAGAGCTAAAAATAGCGCACTGGTCGCAAGTAATCCCCGAATGCTCATCCCTTCATCCCTTTATCCATAGTTGATATCCCTCTCCACGAGAGGACGACTGATTCATCGCAAATGCCCGCTGGCGGCCGAAGGCTGATCCCAGTGTGTGGGGCTCAGCGCAACAGCGCCTCACAAAAACCACCAGCCTCTCCTGGATGGCAAGACGGCTAAACCTTTGAAAGCTCTGCTCGTCGGTCCAGGTCACACCACTCATCAGCATAGCTGGGTAGCGAATGAGCGAATGGTTATCTCATCCCCGACGAAGCGACGACTTGGATACTTTATCGCGACCGACAGAACTGTCTGCCGACCATATCGATGGCGCCAGCCCGAGCATCATGTCCGGTTGCCGTGGCGCTGGCAATTACGACGACGCCAGAGCCTGATTCAGCACCTCGGCGAGACGGCGTCCGGCCTCGCGCAAGCGTTTCTCGGCAAGCGGCAGCTCGGCATCGATATAGGCCTGGTCGATCACGTGACCGGTGGGGTAAAAACCGGCTTCGCCAGTGGCACGGCAAGACTCTTCAGCCCATTGCGCATAGTCGTTGTCCAGCGGGGCGACAGATGCAGGCAACGCCGTCGGCCCGCGCGCATCCAGCTCCTGGGCATAAGCCCCCCAGGCCAGACCGTGCGTCCCCAGCAGGCCGGAGTCCCAAACTTTGTGCAAATTGCTGCCTTTGCCGGCAAATTGCACCTGGTAATCGTTGCCACCCTTGTCATCGCGGAAACCCGCATGCAGCGGCTGATGCATATCGCCGATGAAATGCACGACGAACTTCAAGGCATCGCGGCGGCTTGCATCGGACTGGGTCTTGTCCGCCAGTATGGCCACATAGTGCGCGACCCCACCCACCACGCAGCGATCATCCGGGCAATCACGTGGCGGCACGTAGTTGCATGAGGCGTCACGAAAGTTGATGTAGTGCAAGCCGCGCGTGTCGTTCCACAGGGTCTGCTGCGCCGGATCGTTGCGCACCTCATCGGCCCAGCTGGCGATATCCGCGAGCTTGCCAGTGTGCTCAGGCGCCAGCAAACGCTCCACCTCGGCCTCGGCAGCCGGGCTGAGATGACGCTGCGCCAATTCGGCAACCACGCTATGGCCGACCGGCCCCCAAGCCTGAGCGATCGGCGTAACCGCCAAAAATGCGAACAGGGTGGTGGCGAAGCGATAGGCTGGGCGCATAGTTCAAATGATCCGACAAAAGAGCCAAGAAGCTTGCCACAACCTAGGGCCTGTTCACGCTATTCGCGTAGCCCGCGTTGTCGTTGAGTAGCTGCCAGGTGGTAGTGCGTGGCGCCGGCCTGGCTGGCTGCCAGGCCAAGCCGCGCGCTGTCGCATGGCGGCTACT
>NZ_JAPDPE010000018.1 GCF_026283955.1 Dyella silvatica
GACAGTAAGCCATGCGCAGGGTTGTTCGTGGAAATAGGCCATCAGGCCGCCGAACATCGATTTGAAGCGCAACTCCTGCGGTTGGCCCAGATGCGTGGCGGCATCTTGCAAATCGGACCGCAGGCGAGCCAATTCGGGCTTCATGCCTTGCCGTCGGGAATCACATAGAGCAGCACCGCGAGGTAGTGCAGCACGCTGCCGGCCAGCACAAAAAAGTGCCAGACCGCGTGGTGATAGGGCAAGCGTCGCCACAAATAAAACGGCACGCCCAGGGTGTAAGTCAGGCCACCGGCAATCAGCAACACCATGCCGCCGGTTTGCAAATGCGCACTAAGCGGCTTGAATGCCACCATACCCACCCAGCCCATGGCGATATACAAAAGCACCGCGAATTTGCGATAGCGCTTCAACCAGCCAAGCTCTAGCGCGCTACCGAGCACCGCCAACAACCAGACCGCACTGAATAGACTCCATCCCCACACGCCAGGCAAGGCAATCAGGGTGAAGGGGGTGTAGGTGCCTGCGATCAACAAAAAGATGGCGATGTGATCGAACGTGCGCAACAGCTTTTTTGCCGCCACCCCGGGAATCGAGTGATACAGCGTGGAGGCCGTATAAAGCAGAATCAGCGTGCTGCCGAATACCGCACTGGCCACCACCGCACGCGCATCGCCAAGCATCGACGAAAGCGCCACCAGCCAGACCAGCCCGGCAATGCTGAGCAAGATGCCGATGCCATGAATAATGCTGCTGGCAAGTTCATCGCCAAAGGCGTAACTCGGCACCGTTGCGCGAGATACTGCGGACATAAGGAGTTCCTTGAAAACAAAAACGTCGAGCTGACAATGCGCCACCTTAGCCGGGGCGGCAGCGCTTGCAAACCGCTTGCGGATTTCCGCTGCACATTAGCCGCCGCCATGGTTTTAAACACCAAGCGGCGAGCGAGAACCCATCGTGAATCTATCCTTCACCTCACTTGCACACCGGCTCAGACACATTGTTGGCGCCGGGCGTCTTTTACTCCCCCCGATGCCCGGACCTTCCTGCCCCGCTCCCTGTGCGGGGTTTTTTTTGCCTGCAATCGGGCAAATCCGGCGGCCAAGCCGGCCAGACCCCGAGCCCAAGACCGCCTGGCAAGCCTGTCAAACCATGCCTCAAGTGGCGCGGCTAGAGCACATCCCTGGCGTTGGCGAGTTAAGCTGGGTGCAAGTCCAGCGATGGAGAAACCCCATGCCCAACACCGACTTGTTGCTATACCTGGATCATCTGGACTTCGATGCCGCGGGCCCTCGCGCCGCCCTAGCCCTGGCCAGGCGGATGGGATCACGCCTGGATGCCCTCTACGTCGCCGATCTCCCGGCGGCCGCCTTCAGCCTGCCAGAGTCGGTACCCGTGCAACTGGAGGAAACCCGCCGCCGTTGTCTCGACGCCGAGGCGCACGCCGGCAGCTGGCAAAGCCTGCTTACCGCCCACGGCCTCCATGGCAGCTGGCGCGTGGCCCAGGGCGATACTGTCCAAACCGTATGCCAGGCCGCCTCTGGCTACGATTTGCTGATCATGGAGCGCAGCCAGCAGCGCAGCGATGCGCCGGTAGGCTTCGGTACGGTATCGCGCAGCGTGTTTGGCACCGGTCGGCCGGTACTGGTCGTACCCGGCGATATCGAGACCATCAGCAGCATCGGCGCACGCATTCTGGTGGCATGGAATGGCAGCCGCGAATCCATCCTCGCACTGGCCGCCGCAGTGCCTTTATTGCAGCACTGCGAGGATGTGCTGGTACTTGATGGTAGCGAGATGAACCAGGAAAGCATTGCGGTATTGCCGCCGCCAGGTCTCGCCGACTGGCTGCAGCGGCGCGGTGTTCAGGCCAGGATCAAGCCGATCGATGCGGGGCCGGCGCATGCGCATCGGGCGGATATGATTGTGATGGGGGCTTGGAGTCGGTCGCGGTTGGCGCAGATGGTGTTGGGTGGGACTACTCGGCATTTGTTTATGCATAGCGATTTGCCGATGTTTGTGGCGCATTAGGTTTGTTTGTTGGTGACTGCATTGTGGGTTCGCCTGCGGCGGGCTCGCTTGTTTGATGTGATAGCGCGATCTGGCTCGCCTGCGGCGGGCTTTCGGGCCCCTGCCGGAGCCCGAGTCACTTTCTCTTGAGTGGCCAAGAGAAAGTAACCAAAGAGAAGGCCACCCCGGTGCGTCGCCCTTCGGGTGCGTGAGGACTGGCCGGGCTTTTCGACAGGGCTCCTGCCCTGGCGAAAAGGCATGGGCGTCCCTGCCCATGCCCCGGTGGGCCTTGTCGTCCAGCCCTCACCGACGCACAGGGGACTTGAAGGTCAAGAGCCAAGATCAAGATCAAGATCAAAGGCAAGAGCTGGAGCTGGAGCTGGAGTTAAGACAGCGATGCTGATGCGGCAGCAGACATGGACTGTGGTGTTCACGTCCATTGCCAGCTTCGCCGCTTTAGTCTCTCCCTGGCTTGCAGTGGTTTTCGTTCTTTTCTGCGCAGCAGTCATCAGCACTCAGGCGCATGGATCGCATCGGCATGGCACGGCTTTTCGATAGCTGGAAGACCTGGCGCCAAGACCTTGGTCGTCTTGCCTCGCGGTCAAGCCACGGGCCACCATGCGGAATCGCTGAGTGGGGGCATCATGAGCAAGCCGAATCAGAGCAAAGCGGATGAAGGGTTATGGGCGCGCGCTGCGTTGCGTAGCGCTGGCTGGGCGGAGCGGTGGTTTCCGGATGCCTGGGTGTTTGCGGCATTGGGGGTGTTGCTTGTCGCGCTGGCCGCGCTGGGTTTTGGGGCGACGCCGACGGCGACGGTTACGGCTTTTGGCGATGGTTTCTGGAGTCTGATTCCTTTCACCATGCAGATGACGTTCGTGGTCATCGGCGGCTATGTGCTGGCTACGGCACCGGTGGTGGCGCGTTTTATCGAGTTACTTGCGCGGGTGCCGCAAAGTGGACGCGGAGCGGTCTGTTATATCGGTCTGGTCAGCATGCTGGCGTCGTTGTTGTCGTGGGGGTTTTCGCTGGTTTTTGCCGGCCTGCTGGTGCGTGCGCTGGCTCGTCGTGAGCAGCTGCGCATGGATTACCGCGCTGCCGGTGCGGCGGCATATCTTGGCCTGGGTGCGGTGTGGGCGATGGGGCTGTCTTCGTCGGCGGCGCAATTGCAGGCGAATCCGGCCAGCATGCCGCCTGGCTTGCTGAAGATCACTGGCGTATTGCCGTTCAGCCAGACCATTTTCTTATGGCAATCGCTATTGCTGACGAGCGTGCTGATCTCGGTCTCGTTGTTGATCTGCTGGCTTACCGCGCCATCGAAAGAGCATGCCCGCACGGCCCAGGATTTCGGCATCACCGAGACCACGACAGCGGCGCTGCCACCACGCACTCGCCCCGGCGAATGGCTGGAGTACAGCCCGCTGCTATCGCTGCTGATCGGCCTGCTCGGGCTGGGCTGGCTTGGCTATGAATTTGCCTCCAAGCCCGCCATATCAGCGATTGCCAATCTCAATACGTACAATTTTTTGTTTCTCACGCTGGGGCTGTTGCTGCACTGGCGGCCACGCAGTTTTCTCAACGCAGTATCGCGCGCGGTGCCGAGTACGGCCGGGGTGTTGATCCAGTTTCCGTTGTATGGAGGCATCGCGGCATTGCTCACTCACGCGCCGGGCCTTGGCGGCGAAACCCTGGCGCACCGGCTTTCGGGCCTGTTCGTCCAGGTCGCGTCCGGCGAAACCTTCGCTCTGGTGATGGGCGTCTATTCGGCGGTGCTGGGCTTCTTCGTGCCTTCGGGCGGCGGCAAGTGGCTGGTCGAGGCGCCTTACGTGATGCAGGCGGCGAACGATCTACATGTGCATCTGGGCTGGGCGGTGCAGGTGTACAACGCGGCCGAAGCGTTGCCGAATCTGATCAACCCTTTCTGGATGCTGCCCTTGCTTGGCGTGCTCGGCCTGAAAGCGCGCGATATAGTCGGCTTTACCTTTATCCAGCTGGTCGTACACACCCCGCTGGTCCTGGGCTTGCTCTGGCTGCTTGGGCTGACCTTGGCATATGTACCGCCGGTGCTGCCTTAGCCGTCTATATCGACATGGCAAGGGGCATGAACATGTCATGCCCCGGCGATCAGCTCATTACTTCAGATCAGCCAATGCAGCGCCGAAATTGATGTGATAAGGCTGGCTACCGATCACTAAGGCAGGTACTGAGACGACACCTGCGCGCTGCGCTTCAGCGAGGCGATCTTTCTGCTCGCCCAAGTGGACAACTTCCACCTCAAAGCGCTGGGGGTCCAGCGAAAATGCCAGCTCGCGCTCGGCATCAAGGCAGACCGGGCAGCCTGCGTGATAGAAGGTTGCCTTATTGAGCGGGACGTTCTGTGTCATGATGAATTGCTCCTTTTCTTAGGTTTGGGAAGGCGCACCTTGCGGCTCGCTGGCTGTCACCAGCGAGCCGCTTTCGTTACCGTCGACCTGACGGTGCTGATCGCGCCGGTGCTAGGGCGTGATCATCGATCGGGTTGGCAGGGCTCAGCGGCCCATGCAGCCAAAGTTCGGTTTCTTGCTCGTTGGATGCCGCTGCATGCTCGGCGCAATCCAGCCGCAACTCAGTCTCGGCCAATGGCGCATCGATATAAGCGCAATGATGCGGCGCAGTCGCACTGTCATGCCGCCAGGCACGAAAGTACTGACAGTTGACGCACATCCGCGCGGTCGGCACCGCGCCTTTACGCTGCAGCAGCGCAATCATGCTAATCAGCGAGCGCAGCAGTATTTGCTGCTCTTCCATCGGCAACGTGGCGGCTACCTCGGTGAAGGCGCGCGGCCAATCGCTCAGCGAGCCTGCCAGCAGCGAACCCGCTTTGCTGAGCTGAATTCGTCGTGCCCTGCCATCCTCAGGATCAGCGATCTTGCGTGCCAGCTTTTTGCTGACCAAGGTGGATACCGCGTCGCTCACCGTTGCCACGGTGACCGCCAGCTGCTCGGCGACTTCCTGCACGCGCAAGCCCTCGCCACGCCGCGCCAGCAGAACCATGATTTGTGCCTGCGTCGGCGTCAGTCCCTGGGGCGTGGCCGCGCTCCATTCCTGTGCACGCATGGCGATACCGATCTTGTGCAGACCGTGTGTAATGCGTTCGGGGACAGCGGGAACGGACAAAGCAAGGCGCCTGACATTTAGTTAGGAATCCTAACCATATGCCAGGCGCCGAGACACGTCAACAGCGCGGGCGTTTACGACTCGCGCAACGCTGTCGTCACCGGCAATTGTGCCGCGCGAATGGCCGGAAAAAAGCCACCGACAAAGCCAATCGCCAACGCCCACTTCAGCCCGCTGAGCAGCAGCTCGGGCGATACCTTGAAGGCAAAGCTCAATTGCCCGACCGAGCCCGCCGCCATCGTCGATGCGGTGTAGCCATTGAAGATCAGCCACGCCAGCAAGCCGCCGAGCAGGCCGCCTAACAAGGCCAGCAACATGGTTTCCAACAGAATCGCCACAACCACAGGCAAGCCACGGAACCCGATCGCACGCAAGGTAGCGATTTCGCGGGCACGCGCGGCCACCGCGGCGAACATGGTGTTGAGCGCACCGAACATGGCCCCGATCGCCATGATCAAACCCACCGAGATACCTATCACCCGAATGATTTTGCTGGTGCCTTCGGATTGCTTGCTGAAGTAATTGCCCGTGGTATCGGCCTCGACCGCCAGGCGCGGGTCGGCCGCCAGCGCCGCATTGAAACTGCTGAACGCTTTTGGATCGCTCAGCTTCACCGTTACTGCCGAGCGGCTGCCGCCATGGCGATACGTATCGGCCACGGTATCGGCGTCACCCCATACCTCGGAGTCGAAGGCGTTGCCGGCGGCGAATACCCCCACGACCGTCCAGACCTGGCTACCGAGCTTGACCTGACGCCCCGGCTGCAGATTGGCAAATTGCCGCTGCGCACCGGTACCGACCACCAACTCGCGCATACCCGGCTGAAACTTGCGCCCGGCGACAATCTTCAATTCCGGCCGCACGCCCCACGCCTGCTCGCCGACGCCACGCACTTGCACACTGCCCTCTTCATCCGGGCCGCCGCCGCGAACCGGCAAGTTCGCTGCCACCACAATTTCTGGCGAAGCCAGCGGCTTGCCCTGGGCATCGCGAGCAATCCCAGCCGCTTGTGGAATCACCACGGTGCTGTCGTGATCGAGTACCGACATCACCTCGCTGGCAGAGCCGCCACGCATCACGATGGCAGTGTCATCGCTGCCGGTTCTGCGCAAGGTATCCGCATAGCCCTCGCTCATGGCCAGCAAGGCCACCAGCACGCCGACCACGCCGGCGATGCCGATCACCACCACCGCCGACGAGCCCAGGCGTTGTTTCAACGTACTGATGCCGACCGCGGTGATCGAGGCCGCTTGCTGTCCGCGCCGGGTCAACAGCATCCACAACGCGAACACCCCAAGCAACACCAGCAGGCCCCACCATGGCAGCTGGATCCAGATGTACAAGATGATGGCCAGGCCGACGCACCAGCCTAAGTTTCGTAGAAAATTCATATCATCGTCTCCTCAACGGCCAGCCAGTGCATCGACGATGTTCAAGCGCATCGCACGTAGGGCGGGCAAGGCACCCACCAACAATCCGACGACCAACATCAGTAACAATCCGCGCATCCAGATACCGCCATCGACCGACGATATCGGCATATTGCCCATCTGCGCGCGCATACCGCCGACCATAAACATCGCAAGCAACAAACCCAGCACACCGCCGATCAACAGCAGTAGCACCGACTCGGCCAGCACCATGGCCATGACTGCGCGACTTGAAAAACCAAGCGTCTTCAACACGGCGAGTTCGCTGGTGCGCTCGCGCACGGCCTGCATCATGGTGTTACCCGACAGCAAGAGCAGGGTGAAGAACACCGCACCCATGATCGAGCCGACGATGAGGCCGATATCCGCCAGTTGTTTCATCCACGATGCCGACGCCGCTTGCTCGGTCTGCGTGCGGGTCTCGTGATCGGAATTGGCCGATATCGCATCGATCGCCTTGGCCACGCGATCGGACTGGCTTATGTCGTTGACCCGGCTGACATACCAGCCCACCATGCCGCGGTTATAGGTCGTGCTTTCGTCGAAATATTTCCAGTGCAGCAGCACCATCTGGTCGTACCAGCTGGCGCTTTTCTCTTTGGCGCGCATCACGCCAACGATATCGAAGCTCCAGTTTTTACTGCCGTCGCGCTGCGCAAAAATAGTCGACTGGAAAGGAATTTTATCGCCCACCTTCCAGTTATATTTTTTCGCCAGCTCGGCACCGACGATCACCCCGGTACGCGTGCTATTAAAAGCTTGGCGAGCTTCAGGGCTGACTTCGATTTCTGGATACTGATCGAGGTAGTTATCGCTGACCGCAAAACTGAAGATCTGATTGTGCGGGTCTTGATACGCACCGCCGAACCAGTTGACATAAGCCACCGACTTCACCCCTGGCACCTGCTCCAGCTGGGCCCCCAGGCCTTGCGGCAAGGTATCGATAAACGACAGCTTCGATCCGGTCTGCAGCCGCTGCGCGCCATTGGCACTCTTGCCTGCGTCGTCGAAACCGCTGCGCACGGCATCGAGCATGCCAAACAACAGAAAGGCCGTGACGATCGATACCAAGGTCAAAATGGTCCGGGTCTTGCGCCGAAACAGCGCTGCCCAGATGAGATGGAGATATTTCATGTGAAGCACTCCGCTATGGTCACGTTCATCACGCCAGCGCCTGCTCGACCAGGGTGCCCTTATCCAGATGCAGGGTCTGGTTGGCGTACTCGGCCGCCTTGGGATCGTGGGTCACCATCACAATGGTCTTGCCGTGTTCGCGATTGAGCTGACGTAGCAGGCCGAGTACGTCCTCGGCCGATTGCCGGTCAAGATCGCCGGTCGGCTCATCGCAAACCAGCAGGTTCGGATCGGACACAATGGCGCGGGCAATCGCCACGCGTTGCTGCTGACCGCCCGACAACTCATTGGGTTTGTGCGAACCGCGATCTTCCAGGCCGACCAGCTTCAAGGCAATCGCCGCATTCTTGCGCCGCTGTGCCGCGGACAGCTTGGTCAACAGCAGCGGCAGTTCGACATTGCGCTGCGCGGAAAGCATCGGCATCAGGTTATAAAACTGGAACACAAAACCGACGTTGGACGCGCGCCATTTGGCCAAGGCACCGGCACCGAACTGGTCAATGCGCTGACCGCCCACACTGATGCTGCCACCGCTGGCGGCATCCAGGCCACCGATCAGATTCAACAAGGTGGTTTTGCCGGAACCGGACGGCCCCATCAGCGCAAGGAAATCGCCCTCGGCGATATTCAGATTGATGTGATGCAGTACTTCAACTTTCTGTTTGCCGCGCACATACACTTTGGAAAGGTCGCGAATTTCGATCAGCGTGCTCATACGATTGCTCCTGATACGTTGCTTAACTTGGTCACGATGTGATGACTACGCAGCGGTACATATCGTCGCGCCGCTGCGTACATGTCTATGGTTTGCCGGCTTGCTTTACCCGCATGCCGTCTTTCAGCTCGGCGGCAGGCGACAACACCACGCTTTCACCCGCCTGTACGGCCGCGGGTAACAAACGCAGATCGCCGTAACTTTGTGCGGCCGGTGTCACGACCCGCTGCTGCACGGTGTCGCCGACGAGCGCAAACACCACGCTATGTCCGTCACGCTGGGTAATCGCCGTTGCCGGCACCAAGACGCCTTGCGGCCCTTGCGCGACAGCCTTCGGCGCCTCCTCCAGAAAGGACACACGCACGCCCATATCCGGCACGATGCGCCCGTCCTTCTGTTCCATCGCGACGCGCACTTTCACCGTGGCCTTGCCGCGATCGGCAGACGGCACGATGGCAATCACATGCGCGGGAATTTTCCAGTCCGGGTAGGCATCCAACACGGCCTCGGCGTGCATCTCCGGCTTTACTCGTCCGATATAGGCCTCGTTGACGTCCACATCGATTTCCAGCGAGTTCATATCGACGATGGTGCCCACGCCGGTGCGGGTAAAGCCGCCGCCCGCCGACAGCGGCGAGATGATTTCGCCGACCTGGGCGTCTTTCGTCGTAATCACACCGCTGAACGGAGCGTGCACCACGGTGTAGTCGAAATTGACCCTGGCGACCTCGACCCCGGCATCCGCCGCGAGCGCCTGTCGCTGTTGCGAAACCAGTTGCGCCCGGAAATTATTCGCCAGCGTACGCGCCTGCTCGGCCGATTGCGTCGACACCAGCCCGCGGGTCGCCAGGCCTTCCTGGCGCGTGGCGTCGCGCAGGTCTTGATCCAGCTGTACATTCAACTGGGTCACCAGCGCGTGCGCCGCTGCCGCTTGTGCCTTGGCCGCATCCAGGCTGGCCTTGTAGCCGCTGTCATCGAGCCTGGCCAGGACCTGGTCTTTCTCTACACGATCGCCCTCCTCGATCAACACCTCGGTCAAGGTGCCGGTAATCTGCGCCGACACCGTCGCCCGGCGCCGTGCCGTGACATAGCCGGTCGCCTGCAGCACGGCACCGCTGCTGCCATGGGAGGTCGGCGATATCGCCGCGACTGCTTGCACTTCGAGCACCTGCCGACCCAACAAAAACCAGCCCGCGCCAGCGAGCAGCAACACGATTAACGCTCCCCCGGCAACCATCCACGGCCAACGCGATGGACCGGAGTGCTGGTCCTCCCGCTGGCTGTGATCAATGCGCAGCTCCTTCAACAAATCCGCGTTATTCACCCTCTTCCCCCGCCGGTATCTACCGGTTACACAATGGACAGCAACATGATGGATTCGACGACCTACAGCCAGAAGCCGCCATCAGCCATTGCCGATGACAGCTGTCATATATAAGACGAACGAGACAACCCGATTTAGACCTGCCGTTTTTACTCGCATGCGTTACTGGAAGAAAGCCAACGAATAGCCGAACCGTGCAGTCGCTCCCACCAACGAAAGATTCGCGCAAGCCCGCGCTATGCCACGCTCAATAGGCCTGCCAAGATGCCGCCACCGCCTCCATGGAGTACGCCATGACGTCCCTGCATCGCACTGCCTTTAGCGCATGGATCATATGCTGCGCCGCGCTATCGCTGCCCACGCTTGCCAACACTCCGGCCGTAGCCCCGGCGCATTGCCAGGATAGCGCCTATCGACAATTCGACTTCTGGCTAGGCGACTGGGATACCTATCGCATCGGCGCCGCCAATCCGTCCTCGGTCGCGCGAAACCGGGTCACCGCCATTCTCGGCGGTTGCGTACTGCATGAGGTCTATCAGCGTACAGACGGCTATACCGGCGAGAGCTATACCATCTACGACGCCGCCCGAAAGCGCTGGCATCAAAGCTGGGTGACCAATGAAGGCGAGCTGCTGGTGGCCGAAGGCACCCAGCAAGGCAAGCAGATCGTCCTGACCGGCAGTACCTACGACGCCAAAGGCGAAACGTTGCATAAGGTGAGTTGGGAGCCGACCGCCGAAGGTGTTCGTGAAACCGCCACCGCCTCAAGCGATGGCGGCAAAACATGGGCACCCGAATTCGACATCATGTTTCGCAAGCATGGTTGATAACACCGTGGCAGCCCCGGTGTTGCTACCACAACATTCGGCCCAGCCACGCTTGAGCTGCTACTCTTTTGCCCTATGTCATACGCCATCGCACCGCCTTCGATACCGAGTCTGCCGATCATCGGTAGTGAGCAACGCTTTCCCGTTCGGCGGGTGTTCTGCGTCGGCCGCAACTACGCCGACCACGCCAAAGAGATGGGTGCCACGGTAGACAAAGACACCCCGATGTTCTTCTGTAAACCAGCCGATGCGGTAGTTACCGACGGTGCCGATGTGCCTTATCCGCAGGCTACCACCGAGCTACACCATGAGGTGGAATGGGTGATCGCGCTGGGTTCCGGTGGCCGCGATATTGCCGTGGCCCATGCACAAGCCCTGGTCTGGGGCTGCGGGGTCGGCCTGGACCTGACCCGGCGCGACCTGCAAGCCGCGGTCAAGGCCAAAGGCCATCCCTGGGATATCGCCAAGGGCTTCGACCATTCGGCACCGGTATCCGCGCTGCGTCCAGTAAGCGCTGGCATGCCGCAGGGCGATACCGTGCTGCGGCTAAGCGTCAACGGCGCACTGCGCCAGCAAGCGCATTTGAGCGACATGGTGCATAGCGTGCCGGAGATCATCGCAGCACTCTCCACCTTGTTCGAACTCCAGGCCGGCGACCTGATCTTTACCGGCACGCCTGCCGGGGTGGCCGCGTTGCAACGTGGCGACCGCTTTCATGCCGAGCTGGTTGGCGTGGCCAGCCTTGAGGGCACGATCGTTTAAAGCGGCGCCGGGCGCGGCAACCCGGCTAGAGCGCTGAAACGCCTTCACTAAGTCCCGGTTTCCCGTCTCGCCAGCCTGCGCTACAGTCCATGCGTCATCAGCCAATCCGTGGAGAGCAGCATGGGTATGCTTCAAGAATTCAAAACCTTCGCCATGCGCGGCAATGTGGTCGATCTGGCCGTGGGCGTCGTCATCGGCGGCGCATTCGGCAAAATCGTCACGTCCTTGGTCGATCAAATCATCATGCCGCCGATCGGTGTGCTCACTGGCGGCGTCGATTTTTCCGAAATGAAATGGGTGCTCAAGCCAGCGGACAACAGCAATCCGGCACATAAAATTGCCGAGGTGGCGATCCAGTACGGCTCGTTCATCAATACGCTGATCCAGTTCGTCATCATCGCCTTCGCGATCTTTCTGGTGGTCAAGGCGATCAACAAGATCAACCGCCCAGAGGCCGCCGCGCCCGCGCCGACGCCTGCCGATGTCGTGCTGTTGACCGAAATCCGCGATTTGCTGAAGCAGAACAAGTAATCGCCACGCCAGCGCGGCGGGGCGAGCCAGCCCTGCCGCAGCTTCCTGCGACACGCGCACGCGCAGGTCGAACAGATTGTCCCCGAACAAGCCGCGGCGCTGTTGCCGGACGCCGTTTGCGCTTCACGTTATCCAAACATGACTTATGGCCTAAGCGGCGGCGCAACACCGCGCGATAATCGGGGTTTCCACCGAGGGGTCCCCGATGCGCCATCTCCGCTTGAACCTGCTTGCCGCCAGCCTGCTATTGGCTTCCGGCATCGCCAGTGCCGCTACCGCTGCCGATAAAGGCACCGTCATTCCCCAGCAAGCCGTGCAGACCGCGGAGCAGCTGCGCGACAAAGCGATGACCGATAACACCGGCTACAAGATTGTCGAGTCACTGACCACCGAAATCGGCGCGCGCATCGCCGGCGGCCCGAACGACCAGCGTGCCCGCGACTGGGCTGTCGCCAAGTTCAAGGCACTGGGCTTTGACAAGGTCTACCTCGAGCCGGTGACCTACCCCCTATGGGAGCGCCGCAGTGAGCACGCCGAAATCGTCGCCCCGTTCCCGCAGCCGCTGACCCTGCTGGCGCTTGGCTATTCGGCCGGTACGCCCAAGGGTGGCCTCACCGCCGAAGTGGTGAAATTCGACGGCCTCGCCGCCCTCAAAGCAGCCGACCCGGCGTCGGTAAAGGGCAAGATCGTCTATATCACCTTTCATATGCAGCGTGCGAAAGATGGCCATGACTACGCCATCGGCTCGCCCGCGCGCACGCAGGGCCCGGTGATCGCCGCAGCCAAGGGCGCCGCGGGTTTTCTGCTGCGCTCGGCGGGCACCGATGCCAACAGCCGCACGCCGCATACCGGCGTAACCGGCTTCCGCGACCCCAAAGACGCCATCCCTGCAGCGGCACTATCCAACCCTGACGCCGACCAGCTCGAACGCGTACTGGGCTACGGCAAGCCGGTCAGCGTGAAGCTGGATCTGGACTGCGGCTTCAACGGCAGCTACACCGGCGCCAATGTCATCGGCGAAATCACCGGCAAGAAGTATCCCGACCAGGTTGTCGCCATCGGTGGTCATCTGGATTCATGGGATCCCGGCACCGGCGCGATCGACGACGGCGCCGGCGTGGCGATTGCCATGGCCGCAGGCAAGCTGATCGGCGACCTGCCGCAACGCCCCGACCGCACCATCCGCGTGATCGCCTTTGCCAATGAGGAAATGGGCCTATGGGGCGGCCGCGCCTATGCCGAGAAGCATGCTGCGGATGTTGGCAAGCATCAGCTGGGCACCGAGTCCGACTTCGGCGCCGGCAAGGTCTGGCGCATGACGGCCAGTGTCAAACCGTCGGCACGCGGCGCCATCGACCAGATCGCCAAGGTGTTGACGCCGATCGGCGTGGCCTATGACACCAAGCGCCCCGGCGGCGGTGGCTCTGACTTGTCGCAAATGCATGGCAAGGGCATGGCCGCATTGACGCTGACCCAGGACGGCACCGATTACTTTGATTACCACCACACCGCCAACGACACGCTGGATAAGATCAAGCCGAACGAGCTGGCCCAGAATGTAGCCGTCTATGCGGCCTTCTCGTATATGGCGGCACAAGCCGAGGGCGATTTCGGCTCTGCCCCGGACGCCTTCAAGAACGACGGCGCCAACGACTGAAGCGACCCGCCCAAGGAAATAAGCTCAGCGAAATAAGCTTGAGCAAATAAGCTTAGGAAAATAAAAAGGCGACCCTTGAGGTCGCCTTTTTATTGGCCATCAAACCGGCCTATGCCGGCACTGAATCACCCCGCGTGCGCTGTATCGACCCGCTTGGATTTGCGTGAAAAGCGTTGTTGTATGCGGTCCAGGTAAAGATAGATCACCGGCGTCAAATACAGCGTCAACACCTGCGACACCAACAAGCCGCCCACCACCGCCAGGCCCAGCGGCCGGCGCGTCTCCGCGCCGGCGCCAATACCCAGCGCGATCGGCAAGGTACCGGCAAAGGCCGCCATCGTGGTCATCATGATCGGGCGAAAACGCACATGGCAGGCTTCGAGAATGGCCTGTGCCGGGGTCAGCTGCGCATTGCGCTGACGTTCGAGGGCGAAGTCGATCATCATGATCGCGTTCTTTTTCACGATGCCGATCAACATGACGATGCCGACGAAAGAGAACAAATCCAGTGGCGCGTGGAAAATCATCAATGTCAGCAACGCACCCACGCCCGCTGCCGGCAAGCCGGACAGAATCGTCAGTGGATGAATAAAGCTCTCGTAGAGAATGCCCAGCACCAGGTAAATCACGAACAGTGCCATGACCAGCAGCAAACCCATGCCTTGCATCGAGTCCTGGAAGGCCTGTGCCGTGCCTTGCACGCTGCCGGTAATCGACACCGGCAGATTCAGCTGCTTCATCGCGCCGCCGATACTGGTCACCGCCTGGCTAAGGCTGACGCCCGGGGCCAGGTTGAACGAGATCGTCACCGCCGGCAGCTGACCCTGATGATTCACCGTCAATGCCTGCGGCCGTCGCTGGAAACTGGCTACCGCATTGAGCGGCACCAAGGCGCCAGTGCCCGAGGTGACGTAAAGCTGCGCCAGCACATCGGGATCGTTCTGCAAGGCGTACCCCACTTGCAGAATGACCCAGTACTGGGTGGACGCTCCGTAGATGGTCGAGATCTGATTGGCGCCAAAGGCCGAACCCAGCGCCGTCTGCACTTGATCCATGGTCAAGCCGAGCGGTGCCAGCTTGTCGCGATCGACACTGATCACAATGGACGGCCCATTGAGATTGAGGTCGCTGGTAACGTCCTGGAAGCCCGGCAACTTGGCGAAGGCGTCGATCACCTTGCCCGACCAGGCGTAAAGCGAATTCAGATCAATCGATTGCAAGGTGTATTGATACTGCGCCTTGGATTGCCGGCCACCCACCTGGATCGATGGCGGGTTTTGAATATAGGTACGAATACCCGGTATCTGGGCAAACTTTTTTCGCAGCTCCTGGATGATGCCGTTAGGGTCGAGTGCGCGTTCACTGGCCGGCTTCAGACGCAATAGAATCGAGCCGTTGTTGGTGGTGGTACGCGCGCCGCCACTGCCTACCGACGACATGAAGGCCTGGATGTTGGGATCCTTGGCGACGATAGCCGCCAGCTGCTGCTGCCGCGCGGCCATGCCGGTGACCGAAATATCGTCCGGGCCTTCCACGTTGACATTGAGCTGGCCGCTATCACCGGCGGGGATGAAATCCTTGGCGACCACAACGAACAGCAAAGCGGTCACCAGCAAGCTGACAAAAAACACCCCCAGGGTGAAACGCGAATGCCTGACTGCCCAATCCAGCGAGCGGGCATAGCCTTGCCTCACATGCTCAAAGCCACGATCGAACAGCAACACGATACGAGTCTTTTTCTCATGCTCGGCATGCCGCAGAAAACGGCTGCACAGCATGGGGGTCAGGGTGATCGAGACAAAGCCCGAAATCAGGATCGCCACGCTCAAGGTGACCGCGAATTCGTGGAACAGCCGCCCCACGATGCCGCCCATGAACATCACCGGTAAAAATACCGCCACCAGCGACAAGGTCATCGAGAAAATAGTGAAGCCGATTTCGGTAGCACCTTTAAGCGATGCCTCGAACGGGTCCATGCCATCCTCGATATGGCGAACGATGTTCTCCAGCATCACGATGGCATCGTCGACGACAAAGCCGACAACCAGGGTCAGCGCCAACAAGGACAGGTTATCCAGGCTGTAGCCCAACGCAAACATCGCGCCAAAGGTACCCACGATGGACACCGGCAAGGCCAGCGCCGGAATCAAGGTGGCCGAGGCATTGCCGAGAAACAGATAAATCACCAGCACCACCAGCACACCGGCCAGCAGCAGGGTGAACTGTACGTCGTCCACCGAGGCGCGAATCGATTCCGAGCGGTCGTATAGCACCGCCAGCTTGATCGACGGCGGCAACGATGCCTCGAACTGCGGCAGTACCGCACGAATCCGATCGATGGTGGCCACGGTATTGGAGCCGGGCTGGCGTTGAATCGCCAGCACAATGGCGCGGTCGCTGTTGTACCAGCTCGCTACTTGGTCGTTCTGCACGCTGTCTTGCGCCACACCTAGATCAGCCAGACGAATCGGTGCCCCATTGCGATAGGCCACGATCACATCGTTATACAGATTGGCGCGTTGCAATTGGCCATCCGAACGAATCGACAGCAACTGGCGATTGCCATTGAGCGAACCGGTGGCCAGGTTGACATTGGCTTTCGCGATCGCTGACTGCAATACATCAAAGCCTATGCCGCTGGCAGCCAGTTTTTGCGGATCGACACTGATGCGCACCGCGTACTTCTGCGAGCCGTACACATTCACCTGCGCCACGCCGTCAATCGTCGACAGGCGCTGAGCGAGCTGGGTCTCGGCGTAGTCGTCCACCGTCGACAACGGCTGCGTTTGCGAGCGCATGGTGAGGTAGATGATGGGCGCGTCCGCCGGGTTGACCTTGCGAAAGGTCGGCGGCGTCGGCATGGTCGTCGGCAGCTGCCGCAAGGCGGCCGAGATAGCCGCCTGCACATCTTGGGCGGCACCATCGATGCTGCGATCCAGCTCAAAGGTCAGGGTGATCGAGGTCGAGCCCAGCGCGCTGGTCGAGGTCATCGCCTGGATACCGGCAATGGTCGACAACTGACCTTCCAGCGGCGTGGCCACCGCGGTCGCCATGGTCTCCGGCGCGGCACCCGGCAAGCTGGCACTTATCGTAATGGTGGGAAAGTCGACATTCGGTAACTCGTTCACCGGCAGCTTGGGATAAGCGACGACGCCGAAAACCAGCAATGCCACCATCAACAGGGTGGCCATGACCGGACGACGAATACATAGCGCGGGCAGATTCATGCGCTATACCCCGCCACCGTGGCCTGCTCGCCCATACTCACTGCGTGTTCCCGGCCGTGAATGCTCACGCCAGAGCTTGGGGTTGGAAGATAGAAACCGATCATCGTCATGGCTTAACCATTGCTCGTGACGATGCGGACATGGCTGCCATTGATCAGCAGCATCTGGCCGTCGGTGACGACCCGCTCACCGCCATTCAAGCCTTTGGCGATAACTATTTGATCGCCGCTACTGGCCCCCACCGTGACCATGCGTTGCTGCACATTGCCATCAACATCGACGACAAACACAAAACTGCCCAGTGGCGAGTTTTGCAACGCCACCACCGGCACGGTCACCACATCGGGCAGCCGCGCCGTGGGCAACACCACCTCGACGAATTGCCCTGGCGTCAACCGATCGTCGCCATTGTCGTAGCGCGCCTTGATCTGGATGGTGCCGGTGGTGGTGTCCACCGCGTTATTGATGAAGTCCACCGCTGCCTGCAAGGGCGGCGTTGTCGCTCCCGGGATATTCGCTGCCACCGGTACGGTGCCGCGACCGGTCGCCGCCTTGATGCCAGCCAGGCTGCTTTCCGGAATGGAAAAGGTGATGTGGATCGGGCGTATCTGATTGAGCACGACCATCGTCGTGTTGTTTGCCACGACTTGCGCACCCGGATAAACCAGCGGCGCACCTGCAATGCTCTCGAACGGCGCCTGGATCTGCGTGTAGCTCAACTGCGTACGGGCCAGGTCCACTGACGCCTTGTCAGCCTTCACAGAAGCCTCGTAGATGCCCACGTTGGCTTTATAGGTGTCGTAGTCCGCCTGTGAGACATAGCCTTTGGGCAACAACGGTACATAACGTTTCAACACGGCTTGCGCATTGGTCAGCTGTGCCTGGTCTTTGGCCAGATTGCCCAGCGCGCCATTCAACTGCGCCTGCAACAAGCTTGGATCGATGCGAATAATGGTCGAGCCCTGGTTGACATGGCCGCCAGGAGTAAACAGCAGCGATTGCAATTGGCCATCTACTCGCGCTTGCACGTTGACGGTCGAGAAGGCCTCGGCGCGGCCGATGACTTTCAATGAAAGATCCAGGTCGCCACGCTTTGCATTGGCGACTTTGACCGGCACGGATGGCACCGCTGCCGCGTGATTGTTGGCCGCGGCATTTTTTCCGGCGCGGTAATACTGCACGCCTAAAGCCAATGCTGCGAGCACGACGATGATGACGACGGGCTTTTTCCAGGACATGCGCTGCATGAGATCTCCGGCTATGAGTAGCAGGCGCAGCGGCGCCAGGTACGTGCTTGATGTGGTAAATGTCCAGACACCGCGAGCGCGCGATGCAGGCGCGCTGCCGCGTGTCGGCTATCGCTGCATATTGTGCCCGCTGACGAACGCGATGCTGCTATGACTAACGGCATTGGGCAAAAATGGCGATGTGAAGCTTATAACGATAAGCCGTCGTTGGATGTTACAAATTGCATTCATCGGTAACGAATTCGGCATGCGCCGTTAGCGCATCTTCATTAACTCGATTTAATGTTTTGGCGCTTAATGCATGCCGCGACGCAGATGATCTGCGGCAGCTAAAAAAACGCCGGACCGATCGCCGCGGCGCTGGATGACTCGCCGATCAAGCCGTCTGATCAGGACCGAGTTGCTCCAAAGCCTGCAGGTTTTCCTTCATCCGGCTGATAACACCCAGAGCCTGCTCCAGCTCGGCATATTCAATACCGCGAGTGGCATCTTTACGCAGGCCGTTCGCAATGACTTCCATATCGGCAACGACGTCGCGCGCCTGGTCGGTGACGTACAAGCGCCAGGCACGACGATCTTTGGGATCGGGGCGACGCTCGACAAAACCCGAGGCTTGCAGGCGGTCGATCACTCGCCCGACAGCGATCGCTTCCATTTCCAGAAACTCGGCAAGCTCGGTTTGCCGCAAGCCTTCGCGATAGCAAAGCATCTTGGTGGCGCGCCACTGTGCGCGGGTCAAGCCAAACTTCACGGCGCGCCGATCAAAGTGCTTGCGAAACAACATGGTGACATCGCTAAGCAGGTAGCCGAAGGAGATATCTTCCGTTTTTTTCATTACTGTCCGTCCCTCTCCATCATGGCGGTGATACGTCGGTGGTGATCGCTGCGTTATCACGCGTCAGCTGGAGTTCGTATGATTTCTAAGCCTTGAGAGTGCGGTATGGCTTGCGCGGGCGCAAGCGCAACCAGGTACGTGTTGACTGTGACTGCATAACTGGAGTGGAGTTCGACAGGCATCTCGTGCATCGCCATGCAGCACCGCGCAAACCAGCTGGCGCGCAGTCCATACCGGCCACGCGGACCATAAGGACCGACACTTGCCCCTCGAGATCATCACCGGCGATATCACACGGCTAGCCGTCGACGCCATCGTCAACGCGGCCAACCCCAGCCTGCTGGGCGGTGGCGGCGTCGATGCAGCCATCCACCGCGCGGCCGGGCCGGCCTTGCTCAAGGCTTGCCGCGCCCTGCCCGAAGTCGCTATCGGCGTGCGCTGCCCCACCGGTGAAGCGCGCTTGACCGCCGGCTTCGGCCTGCCAGCGGATTGGGTGATTCATACCGTAGGCCCGATCTGGCGAGGTGGCGAACACGATGAAGCCATGTTGCTGGCCCGCTGTTATCGCCATTGCATCGAGCTTGCCCTGGCCCACGGCATCCGCTCGATGGCCTTTCCGGCGATCAGTTGCGGCGTTTACGGCTATCCGCCCGAGCGCGCCGCTTCGGTGGCCTTGAACTACTTGCTCGATGCACGGCGCCACGGCCTCGACATGCAACTGCAAATCTGCTGCTTCGATGCGGCGATGACGGCTGTCTGGCACGCTCAGAGAAGGCTGATCGAGTCGCTCTAAACGCCGCCAGGGAGAGGCCCTACCCTGCATGCCGTCGAGAGCAGCCCGGGCCACGCTCAGGTTTTCTTGGTATTGAACGGATACAGCGGCGGCAAGGCGGAGGTCACCATCGTTTCACTCGCGTCGCGCCAAACAAAGCCATGCCGGAATGCCGCCGCCAGCATGTCCCCCAACGGAGCCTCGCCCTGGTTCCCGTAGTGCTTGCGCTGCAGACTGGCGATGGCCGCACGCTGCGCCTCGGGCGCCAGCATCGATGCCAGCTCGCCAAGATTCTGCAAAGCGGGCCGCTCAGCACGGGCCCATGCCAACAAGCTGCGCACTTGCTCGGCCGAATCCTCAGCCCGGGCTGCCAGCAGAAAGCCAGCGCGCAGGCGACCCGCGCCGTCCACCGCCCCGACATCGCCAACCTCGACGGCGCCCTGGCCCCGGCGCCATGCCCACCAAGCCAGCAAGCTCAACAGCGATAGACCGAGGCTGCCCAACGCTATCCAGTGCCATGGCAAACCCAAGGCTGGCGCAGCTGTCGCGGTCACCGGTGTAGCTACGCTGCTGCTTGCGGCAGCAACCGAAGTGGCCGGCGCGACCTGTGCCGGCGCGCCTGCCGCTGGCAGCACCGTAAAGCTGCGCGCGGGCAACCGCGCCACTTCGAGATGATCGTTATGCAGGTTCCACCAGGTCAGGGTGGTCTCGGGAATCGTCAAGGTGCCGGGCCGATTGGGCACCACCGCGAAACTCTGCTGATACTGGCCCACAATCAACGGAGCATCGCGCCGAGTGCCGGTGACTTTCTTGCCTGGATAAACCGTGGCGCCGTCCAACGTCGGCAGGCTAAGCGCCGGCAGTACTTCGTAGGGCAAGCCGGTGGCTTCAAGGCTCATGGTCAGATTGAGCGGCTCACCCACATGCAGATCGCCCTGCACCGGCGCGCCATCCAGCGACAGTTTCAGCTGCTGCGCCGGCAACCAGCTCATGCCGCTCGCCGCTGTCGGTATCGCGCGCACCTCGATCGACACCGGCGACGATGCCGCCGACAGCGGTTTGGAGCTGGCAAAGAAGGCATTGGGATCGGACATATCCATCGTCTCTCCCTGAAACGCTATCGGAGGGATCTCGATATGTCCTGGCTTTTGCGGGATCAGCGCATAGTGTTGCTCGACCACGTTATAGCGGCGGCCGTTGCGCTCGGCCTGGTAATCGACCTCGTCGCCGATGCGATACAAACTCACGCCATCGAGCCTGGGCTCGATCAGCGACCCCGCATTCAAATTTACCGCGTAATACATCCGTACGATGTATTGCAGCTGCTGCCCGACATAGCCACTGGCAGGCTCAGCGGATGCTTCCAGAAAGACGTCTTCATTTCCCTTGGCATTCGGGCTATTCGACGCTGTGCCGGCACCGGCGGGAATGACTTCAAGCTGCAACGGCTGGGTCATGCTCCCGGCAAAGCTCAGCGCGGGAATCTGCAAGGTGCCGACACGCTTGGGCCGCAGGGCCACATCGAAGGTAAACTCTGCGCTGCTGCTGCCGTTGACGATGCGCAGGCTGCTGCTCGAAGAACTCCCCAGCACGAAGAAGTCTTGCGCCAGGGCGCTTAGATCAGGGCGGCTAATGCTGTTGCTGCCCTGCAAGCGTAGATTGAGCGTGACCGTTTCACCCAGGGACACGCGGCTGCGATCCAGCGTGGCCTGGACCTCGATGGCTCTGGCCGACAACGGCGACAACAGCAGCAAGCAAAGCAACATAAGCAAGCGACGCCACATCACGGTTGCTCACCCTCCGCAGCCGCATGACGCTGCCGGTATTCGAGTATGAATTTGCGCCGCAATAGCGCACCGGGATCGTCGGGCACACGCTGCAATGCCTGGCGTACGTCGGCCGGAAGCTTGGCTTGCGGGTCATCGGCGTCGACGGTGCTCAATTCATGACCGGCTGGCTGCTTGGCCTGTTTCGGCCCGCTTGGCGCGGCGCCTTTCTGGGTGCTTACCGCACTCTTCGCGGCTTGCTCCGCCAGCTTTTGATCCATCTGCTGCTGCAAGGCTTGCCGCGCTTGCTCGGCACGTGCCTGCTGCTCGGCCTGCTCCTGAGCGGTAGGCGGCTTGACTCCCGCACTACCGTCGAGTGACTGACTTTGCTTGCGCTCTTTGTCCTGCTCCGATTGATCTGCATCGCTGGACGCGTTGCCCTGACCATCCTGCGACGTACTCGGCGGCTCACCCGATTTTGATTCGGATGACGAACCGGATTTCGCCGATGACGATGCACCCTTGTTATCGCCTGACGATGACTTCGATTCTGGTTTGTCCTGCTTTTGCTGGTCTTGCTTCTGCTGCTCTTGTTGCTTGCGCAACCAATCGGCGACGGCCTGTCGATTGGCCTTGGCATCGGCATCGGCGGGGTTGCGCTTCAAGGCTTCATCGTAGGCCTTAAGCGCCTTGTCGTACTCGCCTTGCTTGGCCAACGTATTGCCCAGGTTGTACTCCGCGTCGGCACTCGTCGCCTGCTTGAGCGCCGCCGCGGCGGCGGCGTAATCACCCGCCCGATAAGCTGCCGCGCCGCGCAGTGCAGGATCGCTGGCCAGTTGCTCCGCTTGCTGTGGCTTGCCATCGCGTAGTGCACGCGCCGCTTGTTGATCCGGGCGCCGCCACAGATCGGACCAGCTGCTTGCGAATGCCTGATTCGGCGCCAACGGCAACAACAGCAACGGCACCAGCAACAACCAGCCGCGGCGGAACGCCAACGCTGCCAGCGGCAACAACGGCAACAGCAACCAGGGCCCGCGATCCTGCCACTCGTCACCACGCTGCGCGCTTGCCTGGATAGGTGCTTGCTGCACCCGTAACTCGGCCTGCAATGCATCGATGTCGCGACGATCGTCGCTCATCAAGACATAACGACCACCACCGGCTTCAGCCAGCGCGGCGAGTGCGCCGTCATCGCGTTTGGCCATCTCCAGGCCACCATTTGCCGCGTGCAAAAACTGGTCATCCCCCAACGCTATCTGGCCACCCTGAGTCGTGCCTACGCCAAGCACGGAAACACGGATGCCGGCGGCTCGCGCCTTGCGTGCCGCTGCCTGAGCGTCATCGCCCACCTGATCGGCCACCAGCACAATAGAGCCGCCGCCCGTCTTGGCGTGATCGATCAATGCCATGCCGCGCTCGATCGCTTGCGCGGCGTTATTGCCATCGACCGGCATGGTGTCCGGCGCCAACGCGTTGAGCAAATCACTCAAGCTGTTGGCATCGCTGGTCAATGGCGCGACCACAAAGGCCTCGTCGGCATAGGCGACCAGCGCATTGAGACCGTCGTGATTGGCGGCAAACAGGTCGCGCACTTTGTAGCGCGCCCGATCCAGCCTGCTCGGTGTGATATCGCGCGCCAACATATGCTGCGATAGCGAGAGCGCCACCACCTGCGCTGCCCGGCTGGCATACATGGGCTGCATGCTGCGGCTCCAGGTCGGCCCGGCTAGCGCCAGCACACACAGGCACCAACTCAGGGCAAACAAGGTCAGCGGTACCGAGCGGCGACTGGCCCGCCCTTGCAGCAAATACGGCAGCAGCTCGGCATCGACCAGACGCGATAAGGCCTGCTGCGCCGGACTGCGTTTCACTGCCAGCAGCAGCAACAAAGGCAGTATCAGCAGCCCCAGCAACCATCCTGGCTGCAGAAAATGAAATTGCTGCAAAGCCTCACTCCAGGCCGGGCTCATTCGGCCACCCTCGCGCCACGGTTGATGACCTGTGGCAACACCCGGCGCAGCATCGGCAACAACAAAAGCACCACCGCAGCCAGCAAGGGCCAGCGGAACAACTCATGCCGTGGCCGCAACATGGGCCCTTGCTGCACGATGGGCTCAAGGGCGTCGACGGCCCGATAGGCGCCGGCTAATTCATTGGTATCGGTGGCACGGAAATAGTGGCCGCCGGTCTGTTCGGCAAGCGAGCGCAGCATGCCTTCATCCAGATCGGCCGATGGATTGACTATTTCGCTACCGAACAGGTCGGCCACACGCATGGCGGTAGCGCCAATACCAATCGTATAAATGCGCACCCCAGCGGCCTTGGCCGCACGCGCAGCATCCAGCGGTGAAATATTGCCGGCGTTGTTGACGCCATCGGTCAACAACACCAGCACCCGCGCCTGTTGCGGCAGCGCCGACAAGCGTTTGACCGCAACCGCGATGGCGTCGCCAATCGCCGTCTCGGTACCGGCCAGCCCTACCGCTGCGCCTTTGAGCTGCGCTTGCACCGCAGACAAATCGTAGGTCAACGGCGTCACCAGAAAAGCACGGCTGCCAAAAAGGATTAAGCCAAGTTCGTCACCGCTACGGCGCGTAATGAAGTCGCCGGCAATCGTCTCGACCGCACCAAACCGGCTGATCGAGCGCCCGGCCAGCTGCATGTCATCGGTTTCCATGCTGCCCGACAAATCGACCGCCAGCATCAAGGCACGCCCGCTGCGCTGCTGTGCCTGCGGTGGGCCGACCCATTGCGGACGGGTCGCTGCAAGCAATAGACAAAGCCATGCCAGGATCAAGATCAGCGCCGTAGGGCTCGACGTCTTGGCCGCCACCGCGGCTAAGCGCAGCCCGGGGTGCGGCAGATGCAACGCCTGCCCCGGCGATGCTGGACGTACCCAGCGCCAGAGCAGCCATGGCAGGGGCAACAAGAAAGCCATCCACGGCCAGGCAAATTCAGGCCAGACAAAGGCGGATCGGAAGTACTCAAGCATGATCCGACTCCGTCTGCGCCAACCGACCGGCCGGTGCTGCGGCGCGCACCGACTGGCGCGGACGACGCAACGCGCGAGTCAGCCACTGCCGGCTCGCGGCGATGACCGCATCCTGATCGAATGATGCCTGTGGCCGATACATGACGCTTTCCAGCACCATCAACCGATCCAGCGTCGCCGCTGGCACCGGTATGACTGCCAGCGCCTGGCGCCATGCCTCGCCATGTTTCTGCGTTGCGCCTGGATCGTACTGACGCGCCACGCGCCGAAGCAGCTGATGCAAACCTGCGGCAAGTGCGGCGGCATCATCGGCCGCATGAAGCACCAGTGCATCGACCTCAGCCAGCACCGAAGCGAGCTGCGCCTGCCATTGACGTCGCTTGCGCATTTGCCATGCGGCAAGACCCAACAGCAGCAACAGCAATACCGCCAGCATCCACCAGCCCGGCGCAGGCGGCCACCAGGAGGGTTCCGGCGGCAAATGGATATCGCGCAGGACAGGCCCCACATGGGCCGGCGCCAACGGCGGGTTTGCGCTGGCCCCCTTCATCGCGCCGCCCTGCTGAGAGCGGACTTGTTCGCACCCAGCAGTGCCGTGATCGCATCCAGGGGGTCGGCCACCGTATCGATGCTACGGCAGGCTAGACCCAACCCCTGCGCCATAGCGCTCAAACGGACCTGCCCCGCGCCGAGACTGCGTTGAAATTCACTGCGCTGGCGCTCAGCCTGCAAGACGACCTCCCGCCGCTCACCATCATGCTCCAACGGATAGCTACCCGCAGGCGCCAACGCCAGCTCCAGCGCGTCGGCCACGATCAGCACACTGACACGCGCACGCCGGGCCAGATCGAGCAAGCGTCCTTTCGCGGCCGGCTCGTCGCAACTCAGGCCATCGCTGATAAGCAACACCCGGCTTGCGCCATGTAACAAGCGATTGGCTCGCATCAGCGCTTCGGACAGCGCTTCGTCACGCCCTTGCAGGGGTATGGCATCCCATTCGGCCAAAGCCCCGCAAACTGCCAGCGCGCCGCGAGGGCCTGCTTTGGGCCGTAACAGTCGCTCACCTTCACCAAAGGCCATCACACCGACGCGCTCGCCCGCACGCACGGCATACCACGCGGCTATCGCCGCGGCTCGCGCCGCCTGCACCGATTTGAACCGCACGCGGGTGCCGAAACGCATGCTGGCATGGGTGTCCAGCAGAATAAGCAAACGTCCTTCGCGCTCTTCTTGAAACAACTTGGTGTGCAGCTTTCCGCTGCGTGCCGTCAGCCGCCAATCAAGACGGCGCACGTCATCGCCAGGCTGATAAGCACGCGACTCGGCATAGTCCATGCCGCGGCCGTATAGACGGCTGGCCTGCTGACCATGCCGTAGCGCATGGCTTTCGATAGTGGGCATGGCGGCCTTCACCACGCGCGCGCGTTGCGCCATCAACTCGGCCAGCGACACCGACACTCGTCCGTCACCCATGTGTTGAGGCGGCTTCACTTGAGGCGATCCAAGCATGCTCACGGCAGCGGCACGAGATCCAGCAACCGGGCGATCACTTGATCGCTGCGCACACCCTCGGCCTCTGCCTCATAACTAAGCAAGACACGATGACGCAGCACTTCATGCGCAATGGCGTGAATGTCCTCCGGCAGCACGAAGTCACGCCCCGCCAGCCAGGCCCGCGCACGTGCGCAGCGATCCAGCGCAATAGTGGCGCGCGGGCTAGCGCCCCAGGCAATCCAGCGCTTCAATTGAGGCCCGTAATGAGCTGCGTCGCGAGAGGCCAAGACCAGCTGGGTCAGATACTCCTCCAGCGCCGGTGCCATATGCACCGACAAGGCGGCTTCACGCGCTGCGAAGACATCCGCCTGGCTCAGCGTCGCCCGCAGCGGAGCTTGCGGATGCAGACTGCGGCGCGCCTGCTCGCGCGCCAATCGAAGAATCGCCAATTCGGAGGCGGCATCGGGGTAGCCGATGGTGACATGCATGATAAAGCGGTCAAGCTGGGCCTCGGGCAAGGCAAAGGTACCCTCTTGCTCGATCGGGTTTTGCGTCGCCATCACCATGAACAGTTCGGGTAGCTTCCATGTACTACGCCCCACCGTGATCTGCCGCTCGCCCATGGCCTCCAGCAGGGCCGACTGGACCTTGGCCGGCGCCCGATTGATCTCGTCCGCCAGCACGATGCTATGAAACAGTGGCCCCCGCTCGAATTCGAAACTACCGGTCTGCGGGCGAAATATATCGGTGCCGGTGAGATCGGCAGGCAATAGATCCGGGGTGAACTGCACCCGGTGAAAATCCGCCTCGATGCAGGCGGCAAGCGCCTTGACCGCGGTGGTTTTGGCTAATCCCGGCGCCCCTTCGACCAATAAATGCCCGTCGGCCAGCAACGCCACCAGCAGGCACTCGATTAAATGCGGCTGGCCGATGATGCTGCGCTGCATGTCATCGCGCAGCTGGGCGAACGCCTGTTGCAGGCGGCTCGGTGACTGGACCTCGGGCATATCCATCAGTAGTTCCATAGCGTGGCTTGCGGCGTCAGACCGCAGCTCTGTATGGAAGTTTAGCGGTTCCGCCCGCCATCCCCAGCCGAATCGTATCGCAGGCAAAGAAAAGGCGGCCAAAGCCGCCTTTTCAATCATGCCCGTGCTCAGTTTATTGCAAGGTGTCGCTGAGAATGCGTGGCGTCACGAAGATCAGCAACTCAGCCTTATCATTCTGCCTTGAGGTGTTGCGGAACAGCACACCAATGCCAGGGATATCGCCGAGGCCAGGCACCTTGGTTACCGTATTCTGCTTGGTGATTTCATAGATGCCACCAAGTACGACGGTCTGTCCGTTATCCACCAGCACCGACGTATTGATCTCCCGAGTATCGATCAGCGGCACCTGACCATTCGGCGTGGAAACCAGCTTGTTCAGCGCATCTTTCTTGACGTTAATCATCAGATAGACGCGGTTATCGGCCGTAATCGTTGGCGTCACCTTCAGCTCCAGCACCGCATCCTTGAACTGCACCGAGGCCGTAGGCGCGGCGCCCGCGGCACCGCTCTGGAAGGTCACATAGCCGATTTCCTGACCTTGACGGATCACCGCTTCTTGCTGATTGGCAGTAATCACTCGTGGGCTGGAGATCACCTCACCACGGCCTTCGGTCTGCGCGGCCGACAGCTCCAGGTCCAGCGAGTAGTTGGCGCCCAGAATGGCCAGACCGAAGCTGCCTGCCGGGCTGGTGACTGGCAGATTGACGTTGAGCCCATTGGCGCCCTTGCCGTCGCCATTATCCGTACCGCCTGTCGAAATCACGTTACCGCTGCCATTGCCATTCGGCGGCGCACTGCCGGTATTCGGATTGTGGATCTTGCCCTGCACGCCAAATTTTGCACCAAGAGCCCGTGTAAATTGATCGGTAGCGATAACGATACGCGATTCGATCAAGACCTGCTGCACCGGCTTATCCAGCACTGCAATCAGATCGCGCAGTTCTTTCAACTTCTGCGGGTTGTCATTAATCAGCAGTGTATTGGTGCGTTCATCGAAGGAGACACTGCCACGTGACGAGAGGAATCCTCGGCTGGAGTTAGCAGCACCACCAGCGCCACCACCACCGCCACCACCGGATGAACCCTGCGCACCCTGGGTCAACAGCTTGGCGATATCTTTGGCCTTGCCGTAATTGATCGGCACATAGTCCGTCACCAGCTCGGCATTGTCCTCAGCCTTCATGCGTGCGGTGGCAATGTTCTCTTCGTACTTGGCCAGTTCTTCCTGCGGCGCAATCCAGATCACATTGCCGTTACGGCGCTTGTCCAGGCTTTTCGCACGCAGCACCACGTCGAGTGCCTGATCCCACGGCACATTGACCAGGCGCAGGGTCACGCTGCCGCCAACCGTGTCCGAAGCAACCAGGTTGAGCCCGGAAATATCGGCAAGCAACTGCAGCGCCGAACGTACGGGAATGTCCTGGAAGTTGAAGGTGACGCGGCTGCCGTTGTAGACCGGGTCCTGCCCCTTGCTCAGCTTGCCGTCGATTTCCCCACCTTTGGCATCTTTCTTTTTCGGTGCGACTTCAACCACGTACTGATCGGCCGTCTGGTAGGCCGACGTATCGACATTACCCTTGATCGCAATCTCCATGCGCGCACCGCCACCGGCGGCCGCCTTGGTGCTGATCGACTGCACCGGGGTAGCGAAGTCCAATACGTCCAGCCGCTGCGCAAGATTCGTCGGCAGGTTGGCGTGGGTGACGCTGACAATCAGCTTGTCGCCGTCACGATGCATGTCGGCATTTGCGCCGGCACCGCTAAAGCCGATCAAGATTCGGCCTTCGCCATTCGGGCCACGACGGAAATCCACGCCCGATATCGCCGGGCCGTTAGCCATGGAAGGCAGGGCCTTGGAGGGATCGACGGCCGACGCCGTGGTTGTCGCCTGCGACTCGGAACCATTGCTAACCGTCAGGACCAGGCTATTTCCGTCGACGCGCGAGCGATAGGACGACTCACGCATCAACTCCACCACGACACGCGTGCGGCCAGCCGCGGATATTGTCGATACGCCCGTGGTCGCACCTTGGCTAATGCCGATATGGCGCGCAACCGCGTTGTCGGTATCGGCGAAATCGACCGCAATGCGCGGCGGGTTGCCGGTGCTGAAGATTTTCGGCTCCGGCACTGGGCCGGTGAAATTCATATGCAGCTCGACCCGGCCACCAGGCAGCGCGTCATAGCTGATTTCTTTCAATGTATTGGCAGCCGCGGCTGCGGTACTTGCCCAGGCAGTGCCGACAAGCAGCAGGCCCACGGCCAGACAACGACTCGCTCGGCGCATCACACAATCCTGGACAGGTTTGATTTGTTTGGTCATTGCATCAGCCCCTGAATCTCTATTTCTCGCCAAGCGCGATGCTGGCCGAACGTTCCATCCAGCCACCATTACCGTTGGAAACCAGTTCCGCCACGTCGATATGGTCATCGCTGATAGCGGTGACGCGACCGTAGTTCTGGCCCATGAATTCATTGCGGTGGACGCGGTGAATCACCCCACCCGGATCCTTGATCAGCACCTCGGTGGAGGCGCCGGCACCAACGGTGCCGACCATTCGCAGGCTGTCCAAGGCGAACATTTCCAGCGGCTGCTTGGCCCGATTTTCATCGGGCCGCGGCCCGGCGTTACTGCCACTGGGCTGCAGCTCGGCCGTGCTGGGGCTGAACGGGTCGCGTCGCCCCTGATCGTTGTACTGGAAGGTTTCGAAGGTCTTGATCACCGGCAGCGGTTGGATCGGCACGCCTTTCTTGGCTTTCTCCTGCGCAACCCAGTCGTGCAAATCGGCCTGGCCGCTGCAACCGCCCAGCATCACGACGGCACTCAATACCAACAAAGCGCGCACGGCATAGGCTCTCGGCTGAAGAAGGGATGAGATGGCGATGGGCTTACTCATTTCTGCCCTCCCGCCTTCGCTGCAGCCGGTGTCTTGTTTCCTGCAGCGGCAGCAGCCGCCGACTTGCCGTCGCTGCTTTCGTCATCTTCCAGATAGCGATAGGTTTTTACCGTGCCCTGCAGCACCAGCTGGCCACCGCTAGCCGCTTCAGCTTTGCCGGGAGTCGCGTTCTTCGGTGTCAGCGACACATCGTGCAAGGTCAGAATCACCACCCGCGGCAACGAGGCCACACCGCTGATGAAGGTACCGAACTGGTGGTAGGTACCGACCCTGCGCAAGGTAATCGGCTTTTCTGCGTAGAAGTCCTTCGGCACTTCGGGACCCGGCTGGAACAACTCGGTTTCCAGGCCCGCCGACAATGCCGTCTGCGAGACGTCGACCAGCAGCTCCGGCATCTCGGTTTTGCTGGGCAGCTGGCGCAGTAGCTGGCGCAGCATGTCCTGCATCTCGTCGAGCTGTTGCTGCAAGGCTTCGAGATTGACCGCCTTGGCCTGCTTTTGCGAAAACTCTTGCTTCAGTTGTTCTTCTTTGCCGGCGGCCTGTTGCAAGGTGTCCTGCTGATCGCTGACATACAGATACCAGCCGAGAAAAGCGATGACACCGAACACCAGTACGGTGAAGAAGATCTTGATCGATTGTGGCCAACCACCAATATTGTTGCGATCGAGGCTGCGCAGATCATCGAAAAATTTCATGATTTGGCCCCTCCTGTCGTCGTGGCAGGCGTTGGTTTGACCACCGTAGTCGCCGTCGCTGGCTTAGCCGGTGCAGGTGTTGGCTGCGCCGACGGAATGGCCCCGCGAGCCGGCGTCGGCAGCGCGGGATGTGCCGCAGCAGAACCGGCCGCTGCCGGGTTACCGGCGGCCGGCATGATCGGCGCATGGTCAGGGTGGTCGGGATCCAGGGCGTCGTCCGACTTCGGCCGGCTCAGTGCCACATCCAGACCGAAGACATACGGCATGCGCGAATCGCCATGCATGTATTCGGCCACGCTGGCGTTGGACTGCGCCACACCATCCAGCGTCATCGAATCACCGCTTTGCTTAAGCCCGGCCAGACGTCCGCTCGCCGGAATGGTTTTCACCAATTCGTCAAACAGATGCACCATCTGCGAGCGATTCGCCTGCAACTGCTCAATGATTTGCTTGCGTGCCAGCAGACGCTCGCGCACCTTTTCCAGATCTTTGATCTTGGTGATGCGATCGTCCAGCAGCTTGATTTCGGTCTGCAGATACTGGTTGCGGCTGTTCTGGGTGTCGATGCGCTCACCCATCCACAGTGCCCATACCAACAGGAACCCCAGCGCTGCCACAAACGCCGCCAGCAACTGCATGTAGAACTCGCGCTCACGCTGCTTGCGCCGCTCATTGCGCCAGGGAAGTAGATTGATTTGTGCCATCAGTCGAAGCTCCTCAGCGCGAGGCCGACGGCAATCATCAGTGACGGTGCGTCCTGAGCCAGCGACTGTGCCTGCACTCGCGGAGATAGCGTCATGCGCGCCAGGGGATTGGCCACCATGCAAGGCACACCGAGCTGAGATTCAAGCATCGGCGCAAGACCTTCGATCGAAGCGCAGCCACCGGCCAACACCACTTGATCGACCTTGCTGTATTCGCTGCCGGCATAGAAAAACTGCAGCAAACGGCTGATCTGCTGAACCAGCGATTCCTTGAACGGCTCCAGCGCTTCGCTTTCGTACGAATCAGGCAGGCCGCCCTTGCGCTTCGCGCGGCCGGCTTCTTCATAGGAAAGACCATAGCGACGCATGATTTCATCGGTCAGCTGTTTGCCGCCGAAAATCTGCTCGCGCGAATAAATCGTGCGCTGATTGCGCAGCACCGACAGCGTGGTCATGGTGGCGCCGATATCCACGACCGCCACCAGCGCATCGCGGCTCACATTGAGCTGGTCGGCAATCATCGCAAAGGCGTTTTCCATCGCGAAGGCCTCGACATCGATCACCTTGGCGCTGAGTCCGCCGAGGTCGAGCGCGGCAACGCGCATATCGACGTTTTCGGTACGCGATGCGGCCAGCAGCACATTGTTCATTTCGGGGTTGTCGCGCACCGGGCCGAGCACCGCGAAATCGAGACTTACCTCATCAATCGGATAAGGAATGTACTGATTCGCCTCGACCTGGATCTGGCCTTCGAGATCGTCCTCGCCCAGCTCACTCGACATCGGAATGATGCGGGTGATAACGGCCGAACCCGCCACCGCCGCGGCGGCATGTTTGTATTTGGAACCGGACCGCGCCAATGCCCGCCGGATCGCCTCGCCCACCGCCTCGACCTCGACGATGTTCTTTTCGACCACAGCATTGGGGGGTAGAGGCTCCACCGCGTAATGCTCTACGCGATAGCGTCCACCGGACTGACTGAGCTGCAGCAGCTTAACTGCGGTCGAACTGATATCGACCCCAATAAGCGCCGGCCTCTTGGGTGTAAAAAGCCCCACGATTTTTCCCCCTTACCCCTTGACGCCTGCACCTTGTCTGGTGAGTACGCCGTGGCATTAGATCCAAAAATTAACGTATTGGCAACGGCCTACAAGAACTTTCTCGACTCAATCACGTGACGGCATGCACACTTGTATCAATCAGATCGGTAACAGCTTTTTTTGCGGCCCTACCTAAGTCAAGAGCCTGCCCTATGCCCCCAAGTAGCTTCGGAGACATAGGCCAGGCTCGGTAAGCTGCCAGCCTTCGCTGATGTTGTAGATACTGCAACATCTATACTCTGTCGTGTTTTGACTCAGGTCTCGCAAAAACCACATCATGCGAATTTTGACGCGTTTGTTGCGCTGGGTGCTGATCCTGGCTTTTACCGGTCTGCTGCTGTGTATCGCCGCGGTCGGTGTGGCTTACTGGTTGATCTCACCCCGCCTCCCCTCGGTAGCCGTCCTCAAGGACTACCACATGCAGGTACCGCTGCGCGTACTCAGCGCGGACGGCAAGCTGATTGCCAGCTTTGGCGAAACCCGACGTATTCCGGTGGCTATCGCCGACGTGCCGGAGCGGCTTAAACACGCCGTGCTGTCGGCCGAGGACGCTGATTTCTACAACCACCCCGGGGTGGATTGGCACGGTATCGCCCGTGCGGGCATCCACGTGGTCCGTTCCGGCGGCGACAAAGGCCCCGGCGGATCGACGATTACCCAGCAGGTGGCGCGCAATTTCTTCCTTAGCCCGGAAAAGCTTTATTCGCGCAAACTCACCGAAATCTTCATTGCGCTACGCATGGAGAATGAGTTGAGCAAGGATCAGATCCTTGAGCTTTATCTCAACAAGATGTTTCTCGGCCACCGCTCCTACGGTGTAGCGGCGGCGGCGGCTTATTACTATGGCAAGACGCTGGATCAGCTGAGCATTGCCGAATGCGCGATGCTCGCCTCGACCTTTCAGCTGCCCTCGGCGGTCAATCCGCTGAATAACCCGTCACGCGCTATCGGGCGCCGCAACTGGGTACTGGGCCAGATGCTGGAAAAACGCTATATCAGCAAGGCCGAGCACGATCAGGCCGTTGCCGAGCCCAATGATGCGTTTCCGCACGAGCCGCAGATCGAGGTGGATGCGCCTTATTTAGCTGAAATGGTGCGGCTGCAGGCACTGGACCGGCTCGGCAATGACGCGCTCACTGAAGGCTATATCGTCAAAACTACCGTGCAGAGCGGCCGCCAGCAGGCCTCGGTCGAAGCGCTTCGCGCCGGCTTGATCGACTACGACCACCGCCATGGCTGGCGCGGCCCGGAAGCCCATCAAGAGCTCGCTGACAGCGCCGGCAAGGAAGACTATGACCGCGTGCTGTCGAGCTATACCGATATTTCAGGGATGCAGCCCGGCATCGTTACCGCGGTATCGGGCGATGACGCCACGGTTTACCTGAGTAACCGCGAAAGCGCGCGGCTTAACCTGGATGCCGTCAGCTGGGCACGCCCCTACGTCAACGATACCCGCGTAGGTGCCGCACCCAAGAACGTCGCCAGCCTACTCAAGCGCGGCGATATCGTGCGGCTGTCGCGCAACGAGAAAGGCGAGTGGCAGCTGACGCAGATTCCCGCGGTGCAAGGTGCCATTGCCTCGGTCAACCCTGAAGACGGTTCGATCCAGGCATTGGCGGGCGGCTTTAACTTCGTGCGCAGCAAGTTCAACCGTGCCGTGATGGCCGCGCGCCAACCCGGCTCCAGCTTCAAGCCGTTTGTCTATTCAGCAGCCTTCGAACGCGGTTTCACGCCTGCATCGATCGTCAACGATGCGCCGATCGCGTTACCTGATCCGTCGCGTCCAGGCGGCCTGTGGACCCCATCCAACGACGACGACAAGTTCGACGGCCCGATCCGTTTGCGCGAGGCGTTGGTGAAATCGAAGAACCTGGTTTCCGTGCGCCTGCTGGACGCCATTGGCGTGCGCTATGCCCGCGACTACATCACCCGCTTCGGTTTCACGCTCGACTCTTTGCCGGGCAATTTGTCGATGGCTTTGGGCACGGCATCCGTTTCGCCCATGAGCATGGCGCGCGGCTATGCCGTTTTCGCCAACGGCGGCTATCTGGTGACCCCTTACTTCATCAGTGAGATCACCGATCGCAGCGGCAAACCGGTCTATCTCGCCAACCCCGCACGGGCTTGCCGTACCTGCCAGGAGCGCTTGCTTGACAGCCGCCCCGCAGGACCGCCAGCCGGCGCGTCGTCCACGGCCAGCGTGGCCGCAGCCGGCAGCAGTGCCCAGCCGGCAGCGAGTGGTAGCGCGGCCATCGGCGACACGGTGCTGCCGGCCGATGCGCATGATGCAGGCGCCCATGCGCCAGTGCTCGCCCCGCTAGTGATCGATGTGCGCAACGACTACCTGATCACCTCGCTGATGCAAGACGTCATCAAGCGCGGCACCGGCGCAGCGGCAAGAGCACTGGGTCGCGATGACCTGGCCGGCAAGACCGGCTCCACCAACGACCACCGCGACGCCTGGTTTGTCGGCTTCAACGGTGATCTGGCCACCGCCGTCTGGGTGGGCTTCGATGATTTCTCGTCACTGGGACATGGCGAGTTCGGCGCCAAGGCGGCGCTGCCGATCTGGATGGATTACATGGGTACCGCGCTGAAAGGCGCCCCGCTGTCCGCCCTGCCCATGCCCCCCGGTATCAGCACCGTGCAGATCAACCGCGCCAGCGGCCTGCCCTCCGGCACCGGCGACCCCAACAGCATGCCCGAAATGTTCAAGGTAGAAGACGTAGATCGCCTGCGTGAGCAAGCCACCCAGCAAAAGGATGACCCAGAACAGCAACATGCTTACGATATTTTCTAAACCAACAATGCAGGCTGGGGTGAGCGCAGCGAGCCCCAACACCACGCACTGACGGCTTATCGCACCCTTTCCACGTCACCGTGTTATCGCATTACCACAACGTTGTCGCTTCACCGGGTTGGGGGTCGCTGCGCTCACCCCAACTTACGTCACTCTTGTCTGCGACACTCTTGCGCAAGAAAGGAAGAGACGGTATTTACAATGACGCACGGGCTCACTCTTTGAGGGGGATCTAGTCATGACTCGAGGTGAACACCACCGCATCCACGCGCAGGACCGTGTTCAACGCAATCGTTTGCGCGTCGCTCAAGAAGCCGCCCGCCTGATGAGCGAACACGGTATCCGCGACTTCCACCACGCCAAGCTCAAAGCCGCCGAACGGCTAGGCATACAAGACGCTCAAGCACTGCCGCGCAATGATGAAATCGAACAGGCACTACGTGAGCATCAACGCCTGTTTCACCCTGACAGCCAGCCGCAATTGCTACGTGAACGACGCGAGGCCGCCATCGAGGCCATGCGCTTTCTACGCGCCTTCGAACCCCGCCTGGTCGGCACCGTACTCGATGGCACCGCCGACGCCCACTCTGCCGTCTGCCTGCATGTCTTCAGCGACGACCCGGATGCCCCCACACTGTTCCTGCAAGAGCATGGTGTCCCGGTAGAAACCCAGACACGTCGCCTGCGCACCGGCCGCGACGAACAGACCGAGTACCCGGTACTGCTGTTTGCGGCCGACGCACTGCCCTTCGACCTTACCGTGCTACCGCGCGACGCCTTGCGCCAAGCGCCACTGGACCGCATCGATGAGAAGCCGATGCGGCGCGCCTCGCTTCCCATGGTCGAGATCCTGCTGGCCGAAGACGAGCTTGCCGCCAACGAGATCAGCGACTTCGAACGCAAACTGGCGACCGCCTTGCGCTGAGCCGCCCAAACAAAAACGCCCCGACCTCAGGCCGGGGCGTTTCTCACGACAGGCGCAAGCGCTTAGCGCTTGTCGGTCGGGATGTAATTGCGCACGTCGGAACCGGTATAGATCTGCCGCGGACGGCCAATACGGGCACCCGGGGTTTCGTGCTGCTCGATCCAGTGTGCGATCCAGCCGGCGGTACGCGCGATGGCAAACATCACGGTAAACATTTCGGTCGGGATGCCCAGCGCCTTGTAGATGATGCCGGAGTAAAAATCGACGTTCGGATATAGCTTGCGCTCGACGAAGTAGTCATCCTTCAACGCCGCCTCTTCCAGCTTCATCGCCACCTCGAGCAAGGGGTCGTTAACGCCCAGCTCGCTCAGCACCTTGTGGCACATCTCGCGAATGATCTTCGCGCGCGGGTCGAAGTTCTTGTAGACGCGATGACCAAAGCCCATCAGGCGGAAGCTGTCATTCTTGTCTTTGGCGCGATTGACGGCGGTTTCAACCTTGTCGGCCGTACCGATTTCCTGCAACTGCTTGAGCACCGCTTCATTGGCGCCACCATGTGCCGGACCCCAAAGCGCGGTGATACCGGCAGCGATCGAAGCGTACGGGTTGGCGCCGGTGGAACCCACCAGACGTACCGTAGAGGTCGATGCATTCTGCTCGTGATCGGCGTGCAGGATGAACAGCAAATCCAGCGCCTTGGCAGCCACCGGGCTCAACGTCAGCGGCTCGCTCGGCACTTCGAACATCATGTGCAGGAAGCGATCCACGTACTCAAGATTGTTGCGCGGATAACGCAACGGCCAGCCGATCGAATAGCGATAGCAAGCCGCGGCGATCGTCGGCATCTTGGCGATCAGGCGAATAGCCGCCAGCTTGCGGTCTTCCGGGTCGTCGACATTCAAATCATCGTGATAGAACGCCGAAAGCGAGGCGACCGAGGCGGCCAACATCGCCATCGGATGCGCATCGTGATGGAAGCCCTGGAAAAAATTCTTCTGCGACTCATGCATCATCGTGTGATGCGTGATCTGGTGGTCGAAGCTGCTGAACTGGATCTGGTTCGGCAACTCACCATGGAGCAGCAGGTAGGCCACCTCGAGGAAACTGGACTTCTCGGCCAGCTGCTCGATCGGGTAACCGCGGTACAGCAGCACGCCCTCGTCACCATCGATATAGGTGATCGCACTCTTGGTGCTGGCGGTGCTGCCGTAACCTGGGTCGTAGGTAAAGTGTCCGGTGTCTTTGTACAACGTACCGATGTCGATACACGCCGGTCCGAGCGTACCGCTGAGCAGGGGTAATTCGCTGCTGCGTTGGCTTGACTCATCCACCAGCTTGACGATCTTGGAATCAGACACAGAAACCTCCTTCACGTAGTCATCGACGAGGCAACCTTGGGGACGGCGCCTGTTGACGAGGGAATGTGGGCGTCGCGCTCGACAAGGTGCTTGGCAAACACGCAGCGGCAATACGACGGCGCGCATTATCGCACATCACTTCGGCATACATTCGACCGCGGATGGTCGAGTGTATGCCCATAGCGGACACGAAAAAGCACGGGGTGAGTTTGCACTCACCCCGTGCTTAAACTGAACTCATTGCGTTACCGAATGACGGCAAGGGCAACGACAGTAATTACTTCGCGGCACCTGCGTAACGACGACGGAACTTGTCGACGCGGCCACCCACGTCAAGCGTCTTCTGCTTGCCGGTGTAGAAAGGATGGGAATGGCTGGAGATATCCACCTTGATCAGCGGGTACTCGTTGCCGTCTTCCCACTTCACGGTGTCCTTGGCGGCAATCGTCGAGCGCGTAAGGAACGCGAACTCAGACGACAGGTCCTGGAACACCACCGGCCGGTAATTCGGATGGATATCGGGCTTCATAAGCTGACTCTAAAGCGGTAGGTGACAAGAGCGGCATTATATAAACCACTCAAGGACATAGTCAACCTGAGGCAGCCTTAAAAGCCTGAGCCCGGCCATGCCCCGAACGCTGATCCGGGGCGGGTGGCGAGCTTCAGAGTGCCTACCGCATCGAGGCTGGGCCTCATTTCTCAGCCCCCAACGCCTTCCGCACCATGGCCGCGAACCGGGGCTGGTCCACTTCGAGCACGATTCGCGCATTGGCCGGCCGGCCCAGACGACCCGCCCAATCCACCACGGTGGCACCGCGGGTCAAACGGCCATCCAGCTCGACCGCGACGTGACGATTTTCACTGCGCGTGATGATATCCGGGTCGATCGCCACGGCCATCGCCAGCGCATCGGCGGCGATCACGCCACGACGCTCGTTTTTCGCATTGAAAGACCGCGCCGTCTGAAACACCTTGCCGAAAAACCTCGCGCGGTGATCCCCCCGCGCCAGCCAGTCATCGAACTCGCTTTCGTCGAAGGCATGCCGCAATGTCGCCTCCCAATCGACCAGGTCGAACTGTGGGAAGGCCTCGAACACCACCTGCGCCGCCTCAGGATCAAAGCCGACATTGAACTCAGCCGGCACCTTGCCGGTATTGCCAAGGCCTGTGACCGCCCCGCCCATCACCACCAGCCGCGCAACGCGCCCGGGCAAGCTAGGGTCCAGGCGCAACGCCAGCGCAAGATTGGTCAACGGCGCCAGCGCGACCAGGGTCAGCTCACCCGGGCGCTCACGGGTTAGCCGCAATAAAGCCAGCGCTGCCTGTTCGTCGCTGGCCAGCGCTTTCGGCTCCGGGTAGCCAACATCACCGAGACCATCCTTGCCGTGCACAAACGCGGCGTCTTCTTCTGGCAAGCGCACCAATGGCGTTGGACAGCCAGCGAATACCGGGGTGGGAGCAGCCAGCAAATCCACCAGGGTAAGCGCGTTGCGCACGGTATGACCCAGCCCGACATTGCCAGCGGCAACACTTAGCCCTGCGACATCGGCGTGCGCGTGCGCCATCAGGATAGCCAGCGCATCGTCTACGCCAGGATCGGTGTCGATCAGGAGTTGCGGCTTGCTCATAAGATACGGCTCTTTGGTAACAAGCCAGCTAGCTTAGAGCGACTGGTGAGCATGGAACAAGGCAACCCCTCGCGTAGCAGCCATCTGTATCGAGCACCTAGGCGTGCACATAACGGGCGGCGCCACCGACCCAGCGCTCGATCAATTGCTCCGCATGTTTCGCGTGCTGCTTCAAGATCGGCAATGCGAAAACTCAGCTGTCCGGTTTGCCGCGTACCCAAGACTTCGCCGGGACCGCGCAGTTCCAGGTCCTTTTCAGCTATGCGAAACCCGTCATTGGTCTCTCGCATCACCTGCAATCGCTCGCGTGCCAGCTGGCCCAACGGCGGCTGATATAGCAGCACGCAATTGGAAGCGATGGCGCCACGCCCGACCCGCCCGCGCAATTGATGCAGCTGCGCCAGACCTAGCCGCTCGCTGTTCTCGATGACCATCAGGCTGGCATTAGGCACGTCCACGCCGACCTCGATCACCGTGGTCGCGACCAGCACGGCCAGCTCCCCCGCCTTGAACGCATCCATGACTGCCTGCTTTTCCTTCGGCTTCATGCGCCCATGAATCAAGCCAACGCGAAAGCCGGCCAAGGCCGCGGACAACTCGGCGTGCGCCACTTCGGCCGCCTGAGCGCGCAATTGCTCCGACTCTTCGATCAGGGTGCAAACCCAATACACCTGACGGCCTTCGCGGCACGCGACATGAATGCGCTCGATCACTTCGTGACGGCGACCATTGGAGATAGCAATGGTCTGCACCGGTGTGCGGCCAGGTGGCAGCTCGTCAATCGAAGAGACGTCTAAATCGGCATACGCACTCATCGCCAGTGTGCGCGGAATAGGCGTCGCGGTAAGCACCAGCTGATGCGGCACCTGCTCGCCCTCGAGCCCCTTGTCACGCAGGGCAAGACGCTGATGCACGCCAAACCGGTGCTGTTCATCGACGATGACCAAGCCGAGCCGAGTGAAGCTCACACCCTCCTGCATCAAGGCGTGCGTGCCAATGACGATAGGCGCACCATCGGCTACGCGCTGCAAAGCCTTTTGCCGCGCCTTGCCCTGCACCTTGCCCGCCAGCCACTCGACTTCAATGCCCAATGGCTCAAACCAGTGACGGAAGTTGCGCAAATGCTGTTCGGCCAGAAGCTCCGTGGGCGCCATCAAGGCCACCTGACGACCCGCCTCCAAGGCGGCCAAGGCGGCTAGCGCTGCAACGACGGTCTTGCCCGAGCCCACATCGCCCTGCACCAGGCGCAACATCGGCTTGGGCTGGACCAGATCCGCCGCAACCTCGCCCGAGACCTTTTGCTGCGCTGCCGTCAATTGAAACGGCAGACCATCGCGCAGGCGTTGGCGCAATTGACCATCACCGCCCAACACCGGAGCATGTCGACGCCGTACCGCCGCGCGCATGCGCTTGAGGCTGAGGTGCTGGGTCAGCAACTCTTCAAAAGCCAATCGCTGCTGGGTGGGATGACGGCCAAGCGTGAGTTGACCCAGGTGGGCATCTGCCGGCGGCCGATGCACGTACAGCAGTGCTTCTCGCAAGGAACTCAGCCCATGCTCCGCGCACAGCTCAGGCGGAATCAGCTCCAACTCCGCGCTCGGCGGCAATAAGGCCAGCGCCTTGCCGATAACCCCGGCCAGACGCTTCTGCCCCAGTCCATCAGTGGTGGGATAGATCGGGCTAAGCCGCTCCTCGACGGTAATCGGCGCATCCTCAGTGACCCGCTGATATTGCGGATGCACCATCTCGAGGCCTTGCGCCCCCATCCGCACCTCGCCATAGCAAAGCAGCCGCGTACCGGGTCGCAGTTGTTCAGTCTGAGCCCGGCGAAAATGAAAGAAGCGCAGCAACAACGTGTGCCCCACGTTATCGCCAATCGCCACCTTCAATTGCGGTCGATATCGAAAACCGCTCTCGACCGCCTCGACCACACCCTCCACCTGAACCCGCTCGCCCGGCCGCAGATCGGCCAAGGCGGTGACATGGGTTTTGTCTTCGTAGCGCAAAGGCAGGTGAAACCATAAATCCTGCACCCGCTCCAGGCCCAGCCGCTTCAAGGACTCCGCCAGCGCCGGACCGACGCCAGCCAGCGCCGACACCGGCGTCGCACCGGCATCGTGATTGATCATGGACTGGGTGGGCCGAGCAGACATAAGGGGAAGCCTACCGGAGCACGATGCGCTCGCGTAGTCCGCATAACCCGCAGCCCCTGTCAGTCAAACGCGATCAGCCCGATCAGCCGAACCTGACTCAATCCAGCACCATCACCGCGTCGACTTCGACCTGCGCCGCCTTGGGCAACGCCGAAACCTCGATGGTGGAGCGCGCCGGAAAAGGTGCATGGAAATACTCGGCCATCACCGCGTTCACTGTCGCGAAGTGCGCGAGGTCGGTCACGTAAATGCCAACGCGCACTATCTGCCCCAGCGAGCCTCCGGCAGCCTGCGCCACCGCCATGAGATTCTCGAAGACACGGCGTGTCTGCGCCGCGATGTCGCCATCGACCAACGCACCCGTCGCCGGATCCAATGGAATCTGACCCGAGAAATACACCGTATTACCTGCACGCACAGCTTGTGAATACGGGCCAATCGCGGCAGGGGCTTGATCGGTGCTGATGATGCTGCGAGACATGGATTTTCCTCAGGAACGGGGAACGGGGAACGGGGAACGGGGAACGGGGAACGGGGAACGGGGAACGGGGAACGGGGAAAAGCCTAAGAGGCGGGAGCGGAAAAGCAAGCGCAAAAATCAGCAAAGATCAAAAATGAACGCAAAGTCCACAGCCCTCTGGCGCGATGCTCCCGGCTCCCTATTCCTGCTCCCGCTTTTCTACTAAAGCGGATACCGATACGCCCCGCTCACCACCCCAGTGCGCCGTACGCGTCGAATCACATCGGCAAGATGCTTGCGGCTCTTCACTTCAAGCGCGAACAGCAAGGTAGCGGCGGCGGCATCGCGCTCCACGTATTCCACATTCGAGATATTCGAATTGGCCGCCGCGATGGCGGCAGCAATGGTCGCCAGCACGCCCGGCCGGTTCATGACTTCGATGCGCAATTCGGCGTGGTAATCGCCCTGCACATCGCGGGCCCACTCAATCGCCACACAGCGCTCCGGCGACTTGCGCAGCTCCATCACATTGGGGCATTCGACGCGGTGCACGACAACGCCTTTGCCGGACGACAGATAACCGATGATTTCGTCGCCCGGCAAGGGGTGACAGCATGCGGCAAAACTCAGCACGCCACGCTCGGCACCGGTGATCGTGATTTTTTCGGAAGCCAGCGTCGGCGACAGTGCCTGGCCTTTTTGCTTGCCGCGCGAGGCAAGCAGCTGGTTGGCCACCATGTGCGGCATTCGGTTGCCCAGCCCGATCTCGGACAGCAATTCTTCCAGTCGCTTGAATTTGGCCGCATCGAGAAAGCGATCCAGCACCGCCGGTGGAATCGCATCCAGACTGCTGCCCAGGGCATCCAGCGCACGATCGAGCATGCGATGACCGAAATCGACTGCATCCTCGTGCTGCAAATGCTTTAAATACTGACGAATCGCCGTGCGCGCCTTGCCGGTCACCACTGATTCCAGCCACGCTGGGTTGGGCACGGCCGATGGCGCGGTAATCACCTCGACCAGCTGGCCTGACTCCAACCGCGTGCGCAGCGGCAATAGTTTTTTGTCGACGCGCGCCGCCACCGCATGGTCACCGACGTCGGTATGCACGGCGTAGGCGAAATCGAGCGCGGTGGCATTGCGCGGCAACGACAGAATGTCACCCCGCGGCGTGAACAGATAAACCTCGTCCGGAAAGAGGTCGATCTTGACGTTCTCGATAAATTCCGCCGACGAGGCGGTGTTTGCCTGGCTATCGGCCAACGAAGACAACCACTCGCGGGCACGCGCCTGCGCGCTGTTCGCCGGGCCACTATCGGTTTTGTAAGCCCAATGCGCAGCGACGCCGCGCTCAGCGACCGAATCCATTTCGGCAGTGCGGATCTGCACCTCAATCGGCGCGCCGAATGGTCCCAGCAGGACGGTATGCAGGGATTGGTAACCGTTGGCTTTGGGGATCGCGATGAAATCCTTGAAACGCCGGTCCACCGGCTTGTACAGCGAATGCACCGCACCCAAGGCCATGTAACAGCTCATCGCGTTATCTACGACAACGCGAAACCCATACACATCCATCAATTGCGCAAAACTTTTGTGCTCGTTGCGCATCTTGGAGTAGATGCTCCACGGCGACTTGATCCGGCCAACCACGCGAACCTGCAAATGCTCCACTGCAAGACGTGCCGACAAGGCCATCTCGATCTTGCCCATGGCTTCACGGCGATTACCGATAGCGGCGCGAATGCGCTCGCTGATCACCCGATAACGATCCGGATACAGAGCTCGAAAGCCAAGATCCTGCAACTCGGCCTTGAACTTGTTCATGCCCAGGCGCTGCGCGATGGGTGCGTAGATTTCCAGCGTTTCGCGCGCAATACGCCGGCGTGACGGCGCATCTTTGGCGCCTAGGGTGCGCATATTGTGCAAGCGATCAGACAGTTTGATCAGGATCACGCGCAGATCGCGTGCCATCGCCAAAAGCATCTTGCGAAAACTCTCGGCATCCGCCTCTTGGCGGCTGCTGAAGCGCATTTTGTCCAGCTTGGTCACACCGTCGACCAGCTCGGCCACCACCTCGCCGAATTCGCCGGCCAGCTCGGTACGGCTAAGCTCGGTGTCTTCCAGGGTGTCGTGCAGGATCGCCGCGATAATAGTCTCGGCGTCCAAACCTAGCTCGGCAAGAATGCCCGCTACCGCGACCGGGTGAGTGATATAGGGCTCACCGCTCTTGCGCTCTTGCCCCTCCTGCGCCTGCGCGCCGATTTCGTAGGCACGCAGCACACGCTCCACCTGCGCTTCGGGCAGGTAGGAGACGCGTTCTTTCAAAGCCAATACATAAGGCGGCAACGTTGACGTATCCACGGTGGAAAGATGCGTGGCCGTCGGCATAGGAGTTCGGCGCCGGCTCAGGCAGCCGCCCCGTGATGCTGGCTAGAACAAAGGCTGGCCTGGTCGTGATGAGGGGTGGCGGGAGTCTGCACGCGCCAGCGCCACACCCCGGCAGAGCCGGCGCGGCGCAAGCGCTGAGAACAGCCGCCGCCATCCATCAGTCGTCTCCGCCTTTGGAGAGATCGTCATCAACCTCAGCGGCAGCCCATTCCTGAGCCTCACGCTCGGCGCGCTCTTTCTCGGCACGGTCGATTTCATCGATGGTGGCCTGGTCGATGCGGCGGGCGGCGATTTCGCGCAGGGCAAGCACGGTCGGCTTGTCATGGTCCGGATTGACCGCCGGCTCGGCGCCATTGGCGAGCTGACGGGCGCGCTTAGCCGCCATCTGCACGAGGTCAAAACGGTTGTCGACCACCTCTAGGCAGTCCTCGACGGTAATACGTGCCATGTGTAAATCCTTAGGGAATAAAGAGACTTAAGATTGCAGCCAGTGTAGCCAGAGGCCGCTTGGCTGGCAATGCAGCAACCCCGTATGATACGCGGTTCAGCCGCTGGGGGTGTCTCGACAACTGGGCTCTCTTACGAAAGGAGATCGTCAGCCGTGCATAATAAAAAACCACGCAGTACACTTTTGCCGCAGTCCCTTCCGCAGCGGATCCCCACGTCGATGCTACCGCCCTCCCTTGTTGCCTTCTTGCGATCGGCGCGCCTGCGCCACGCCGCGATGCTGATCGCGATCGCCCTGCTGGCCGGCTGCACCATCGCCAAGCCACGCACCGATGACCCGCTGGAGAAGTACAACCGCAAGGCCTACGCCTTCAACGATAGCCTGGACAAGGCGGTGGTACGCCCGGTCGCGGTGGGTTACCGCAAGGTCACCAATCCGCCGGTTCGCCGTGCGGTCAGTGACTTCTTCACCAATATCCGCATGCCCATCACCATTGCCAACAGCCTGCTACAAGCCCGGCCCAAGCAGGCGGTCCAGGGCAGCGGGCGCTTTCTGGTCAATCTCACCCTGGGTATCGGCGGCTTCTTCGACCCAGCCAGCCAGCTCGGTATTCCGCTACAGGAAAACGACTTTGGCGTGACTCTGGCGCGCTGGGGCGTGCCAGAAGGCGACTATCTGGTGCTGCCCTTTGTCGGCCCGACGACGGTACGAGACGTGTGGCGCCTGCCGATCGACAGCTATTTCTTTGATCCGCTGAGCTATGTCTCGCGCAACCACCATTTCCACTACGGCCAGTACTACCTGCCGCAGGTGGTGTATCTGGTGACCCTGCGCGCCCGCGCCATCGACGCGGAAAGCTTCCTGCAATCGGCCTACGACCCTTACGCCTTCTTGCGTGATGCCTACCGCCAACAGCGCCTGTACATGATTTACGACGGCAACCCGCCGGCCGATGTAATCGAGCAGATGCAGGGGCTTAAAGACAAGAACTTCGACCCCGATGAACTGCTTGATGAGCAGCAGAAGTGGGAAAAGAAGAACTCGCAACCGCCCAGCAAGCTCTGAGCACGGGCACGGGATACAAAAAGGGGCCGCGAGGCCCCTTTTTTATTACCTGAACAACCCGGACGGCTTAGCCAAGCAGCTGGTCGACCTCGCACACCTTCGCCAGCACCTGCATGCCGGCCGGAACATTACGCACGCGTACACGCCCCTGGGTTTGCGCCAGCACGGCCAGTACGCAGGCCAAACCGGCGCTGTCGCTGTGCTTTACACCGGCCAGATCCAGCAACCGGCGACCATCCCGCGCAAGCGAGGCATGGATGGCGCTAAACGCCGCGGTGGCGCTGGCAAAGGTTAACGCCCCGGATACGCATACGGTATCCGCGGCGCCGTCGGAAAGCTGAAAAGCCGGCTCGCTCATGCTTGTCACTGGGCTGCCTTGCCATCCCTCTCCAGAGTATCCATGGCCTTGGCGCCCTGGGTCTCCAGCGTATTGATGAGCTTGTCGATACCGTCTTTCTTGATCTCGGCGTCGACCTGGTTGCGGTAATTGGTTATGTAGGAAATGCCTTCGATGACCACATCGTAAGCCTTCCAGTCACCATTGCTGCTCTTGCGGAAAGCGTAGTCGACCGAAACCAGCTTGCCATCGTCCATGGCCACCTGGGTGCGCACGATGGAGCGCTTGTCGTTAAGGTCGCCACTGAACGGCAGCACCTTGACCCGGCCACGGGTGTAGTTGAGTAGACCTTCGGCATAACGGTGGGTAATCGAGTTGTAGAACGCCTTGGCGAAACGGCTGCGCTGCTCGGGCGAGGCTTCGCGCGCATGCTGGCCAAGCACCAGGATCGACGCATAGTCGATATCGAAGTGCGGCAGGAACACGCCGTCGATCACCCCGATCAGCTTTTCCTTGTCGTTCTTCAACTTATCGCGCTGACCTGCGATGGCGGTATCGAGTTTGTTGGTGATGTCCTGCACCACCTGCACCGGCGTCTGCTGGGTAGCAGCGGCCGCGGCGGAGGCATCCTGGGCAATGACTGGAGCGGCAAGCAAGCCGCTAAACGCGATGGCAGAGGCTAAGGCGAGACGGCGCAACATGGGGAACTCCTGGGTCAATCTTTGGGCGGGGGCAATCTAAGGAAACAAGATTCAAGCGGCGGCGCTTAGCGGATCAATGCTTGCTGTCATGCTTATCGGCCGCCTTGGCATCGTCAGCCGGCTTTTTATCGCCAGGCGTACCGCTAACCAGGAACTTGCCGATGAGGTCTTCCAACTGCAGCGCCGACTGGGTCAGTACCAATTCGTCGCCATTCTTCAATGGATCGGGCGAGCCACCAGGCTGAATCGCAACATACTGTGTGCCGATCAAACCGCTAGTGAACACTGCGGCCGCCGAATCATCGGGGATCTGGCTGTACTTCTTGTCAATGGCCATAACCACGTGGGCGTCCAGCTTGACCGGGTCAGCCTTGACCGATAGCACGCTGCCAATGGCCACACCGGCCATTTTCACCGGCGCACCCGCCGAAAGAGCGCCGACATTAGTAAAGTGCGCATTGACCGTGTAGCTGCCATTGAGGTTATCCGCCGAGCCGCCGGCGCCAAAGAACTTGCCCAGCATTTCTTCCAACTGTTGGGCCGGCTTGGTCAAGGCCAGGGTGCCGCCTGGGGCGACTATGTTCTTGGAGCTGCCGTATTGAATACCAACGTACTGATCACCGAGCAGGCCGCTGGTAAAAATGGTGGCAACCGAGTCGTCCGGAATCTTGCTGTAGCGCTGATCGATCGACAGCTTGACGTCGGCCACCTCGCTGGCCGGATCAAGCACGATGGACTGCACCTGACCAACTCGCACGCCAGCGATCTTCACCGGTGCGCGCTCCTTCAGCTGGCCGATGTTGGCGAAGTGCGCGTCGACGGTATAGCTGCTGCCCTGATGGACATTGGCTACCGAGGTGGTTTGGGTGGCGAGATAAGCCAGTGCGGCAAAACCAAGCACAATGAACAGGCCGGTGCCGACGGCATACGATGGTCTCTGGCTCACGGCACGTTCCTCAGTAAAAGAATTTTATTGAATCGGTTTTTGTTGAATCGGTTCTTTTGGATCATCGCAGTGCTCACTCGGCTCGATCGCATCGGCGCAATCACATCAGAAACGCGGTAAGCACAAAGTCGATCGCCAGAATGGCAATCGATGAAGCCACCACCGTGCGAGTCGTGGCATAGGCCACCCCTTCGCTGGTCGGTGCGGTGGTGTAGCCCTGGTAGACGGCGATCAACGAGACCACCGCGCCAAAAGCCACGCTTTTGTACAACACCCCGTTGACCACGTCCTTCCAGACATCGACGGTGGCGGTCATGTTCGACCAGAACGTACCGTTATCGATGCCGAGCCAGCTCACACCCACCAGATGACCGCCAAAAATGCCCAACATGCAGAACACGCAACACAGCAAGGGCATCGCGATCACCCCCGCGAGAAAGCGTGGCGCAGCGACATAGGCAATCGGGTCGACCGCCATCATTTCCATTGCCGCGATCTGGTCGGTAGCGCGCATCAGGCCGATCTCGGCGGTAATCGACGTACCCGCGCGGCCGGCAAACAACAAGGCCGTGACCACCGGGCCCAATTCACGATAAATGGCAATCGCCACCACCGTGCCACTAGCTGCCGTACCACCGAAGATCGACAACACGTAATAAAGCTGCAAGCCCAGCACCATGCCGACGAACAGGCCGCAGACCATGATGATGGTCAGGCTCATGGCGCCGACAAACCAAAGCTGCCGCACGGTCTCGCGACCATGCCGGAAACTGCGCGGAACCGCCGCGAGTATGGTCAGCAAGAACAGGCCGCAGGCACCGATCTGGGTCAGCGAGCGAATCACTACATTTTCACGTGCCGGTTGTGCACTCATGCCCCGTTCCCTGTAAAGCCAAGCGACGTCGCGTAATCGCCCGCCGGGTACTGGAATGGCACCGGGCCATCAGCCTCACCGCCAAAGAACTGCCGCGTCCACGGTGAGCCGTCTTCGGCAATGGTCTTGGGGTCGCCATGGGCAACCACCTTGCCGTTGGCGATCAGGTAAATGTGATCAGCCACCTGCTTGATCGCCTCCAGCTCATGCGCCACCAACACACTGGTAATGCCGAGTGTTTCATTAAGTGTGCGGATCAGTTTCAAGACCTGATTCAAGGCAATCGGGTCGAGGCCGACAAAGGGTTCGTCGTACAGAATCAACATCGGGTCGAACACGATTGCCCGTGCCAACGCCACGCGCCGGGCCATACCGCCAGATAATTCGGTCGGCAGCAACTTGGCCGCCCCGCGCAGGCCCACGGCCTGCAACTTGGTCAGCACCAGGTTGCGAATCAACACCTCCGGCAAATCGGTGTGCTGGCGCAAGGGAAAGGCGACGTTTTCGAAGACATCGAAATCGGTCAGCAGCGCCGAGTTCTGAAACAGATAGCCGATCTGCTCACGCAACTTGAACAATTTCTCGCGCGACAGCGCCGGCACGTTCTGGCCGTCGACCCATACCTCGCCCGCATCGCCGCGCATCTGGCCGGTGATGTGCTTGAGCAAGGTTGTTTTGCCGGTACCGCTGGGCCCCATGATGGCGGTGATCTTGCCGCGCGGGATGTCTAAATCCAGGGCGTCAAAGATGACCTTGCCGTTGAGCACCGTGGTCAGACCACGCACGCGCACCAGGGCGCTGTCGTTGGGCTGTGCACTTACGGAGTCGGTCATAGGGCGGCAGTCGGCATCAAAGTCGTACAACTTACCGGAAGCCCCCCGCGCGCGCCATCCTGAATCAATGGATGAGACACCGACATGTTTCATTGGGGCTCAGAAAGCCTGAGGAGAAATCGGTGGGCAGTTTCGATGTTGAACATTACCTGATGGAAGTTCGCTTACGTCGCGAGCGGGTCGCATGCTTCGGTGCCTACCCATTCGTTCTGCCGGTTCTGCAGCAGTTTCAGTGCCTGGAACTGCATCCTTCGGTGACCTTCCTGGTCGGCGAAAATGGCAGCGGCAAATCAACCTTGCTGGAAGCTGTCGCTACGGCCTGGGGCTTCAATCCGGAAGGAGGCGGCAAAAACTTTCGCTTCAGCACGCGAAGCTCACATTCTGCGCTGCATGAATATCTGCGGTTATGCAGAACTTTCCGCCGCCCCAAAGATGGCTTCTTCTTGCGCGCAGAGAGCTTTTTCAACGTCGCCACCGAAATCGAGCAGTTGGATCAGGGCCCTGGCGGACCACCCATCATCGACTCTTACGGCGGCATATCGCTACACGAGCAATCGCATGGCGAGTCGTTCTTTTCGCTGATGACGCATCGCTTTCGCGGCGAGGGCTTCTATGTGCTGGACGAGCCCGAAGCAGCGCTATCGCCGGCACGGCAACTGGCTATGCTGCGTCGATTGCATGAACTAGTGCAGCAGCGCTCGCAATTCATCATTGCAACCCATTCGCCGATATTGCTCAGCTATCCGGAAGCATGGATTTACCAGATCGGCGTTCAAGGCCTCGAGCGGGTCCGCTACGAAGACACCGAGCATTACCAGCTGACTCGCAGCTTCCTCAATAATCCACAAAGCTATTTGCACAATGTGCTGGGCTAAACAAATAAGCAGATTGGACGTAACACCGCCCAGACCAAAACTCCAGCGACTCAAGCCGTGGCTCAGCCAAGCAACTCGGCAATCAAGGCTTCGTGCCGACGGCATTGCCACGCCGCGCGCAAACGCACCGCATGTACGATCGAGCGCAAATCGCCCAGCGCATCCTCAAAACGATCATTGACGATGATGTAGTCAAATTCGTGCGCGTGGCTGATTTCTTCGCGCGAGTTATGCAGACGCCGCTCGATGACTTCAGCGCTATCCGAGCCGCGTCCCCGCAGGCGGCGTTCCAGCTCCGGCCGCGACGGCGGCAAGATGAACACACTTACGCAATCAGGCTTGGTCTGGCGGATCTGCCGCGCGCCTTGCCAGTCGATTTCCAGCAGCACATCGCGGCCTTCGGCCAGCAAACCGGCCACCGTCGTACGCGAGGTGCCGTAGAGATTGCTATGCACCTCGGCATGTTCAAGAAAGATGCCTTCGGCGATTTCCCGCTCGAACTCGACACGCTCGACAAAATAATAGTGCCGGCCGTACTCCTCACCCGGCCGCGGTGGCCGCGTGGTGTGCGATACCGACAGCGAAATCGCCGGCTCGCATTCGAGCAAGGCATTGACCAAGGTCGACTTGCCGGCACCCGAAGGGGCGGCAACGATAAACAGGGTGCCCTCTTGGGCTGGTAAGCGCGGCGCACTCATTCGATGTTTTGCACCTGTTCGCGCATCTGCTCAATCAGCACTTTCAGCTCCACCGCCGCATTGGTGCTGCGTGCATCGACCGATTTGGAGCCCAGCGTATTCGCTTCTCGATTGAATTCTTGCATCAAGAAGTCGAGACGGCGGCCTACCGGCTCTTTCAGACCGAGTACGCGACGCGCCTCGGCAATATGCGTGCTGAGCCGGTCCAGCTCTTCGTCGACATCGGTGCGGGTGATCTGCAGCACCAGCTCCTGCTCCAGGCGGCCCGGATCGGCGGGCTGCTTAAGGTCGGCCAGCCGCCCTTCCAGTCGGGCACGCAACGCGGCGCGAATTTCCGGCATCCAGCCACGCACCTCGGTAACCACCCGCTCGATACCGTCCAGCCGTTCCTTGAGCAGGTCGGCGAGCTTGGCACCCTCACGCTCACGGGTGGCGGTCAAGGCATCGAGTGCGCGGTCGAGCACGTCGAACAGCGCAGCCTGCAGCTCATCCTGATCCACTTCGGCTTGCTGCATCACACCAGGGAAACGCAGCAAATCGGTGAATTCGACCTGGAGCCCGGAAAAGCGCGCACTCATATCGAGATTCAGCTCCGCCAACCGCGACAGCAATGCTTGATTGATTTGCAGTGACTCGCTGCGTGATTCGTTGGCCCGCAAGCGCACGGTCAGGTCCAGCTTGCCCCGGGACAGCTTGGCCGCAATGCGCTCACGCAAGGCCGATTCAAAATTACGCAAATCGTCCGGCAACCGCGGGCTCAGCTCCAGGTAGCGGTGATTGACCGTGCGCAACTCGCAACTCAGCGTACCGGCGGGGCCGAGGAGCTCGGCGGAGGCATAGGCAGTCATGCTGCGGATCATGGGGGGCCTGCTTGCAAGTGATCAGTGATTGCTAGATCGGTAACGGCTGAACCGATAACGCTCGAACGGGTAGTCGCCGGACCAACTAACGACCGGCGGAAAAGTCAGCAATGGTAAACTCTCCGACCCGCCTTGCCCAATCCAGGCCGCACCCATCATGAATTCCGTTACCCGCCCCAGCGGTCGCGCCTGCGACCAACTGCGCCCTGTCACGATTGAACGTCACTACACCCGCCACGCCGAAGGCTCGGTCCTGGTCAGCTTTGGTGACACCCGCGTGCTCTGCACGGCCAGCATCGAAGACCGCGTGCCACCGTGGCTGCGCGGCAAAGGCGAGGGCTGGGTCACCGCCGAATACGGCATGTTGCCGCGCGCCACCAGCAGCCGCACCCAGCGCGAAGCCGCCCGCGGCGGCCAGGGTGGCCGCACCATGGAAATCCAGCGTCTGATCGGCCGCAGCCTGCGCGCCTGCGTGGACCGCCAGGCGCTGGGCGAGCGCGTTATCACCCTCGATTGCGACGTCATCCAGGCCGATGGCGGCACCCGTACTGCCGCGATCACCGGCGCCTATGTGGCCCTGGTCGACGCGGTCAGCCTGCTGATGAAGCGCGAGAATCTCAAGCGCAACCCGATTTTCGGGGCTATCGCAGCGGTTTCGGTCGGTATTTACCAAGGCGTGCCGGTGCTTGACCTCGACTATGCCGAAGACGCCAACTGCGATACCGACATGAATGTCGTCATGAACGACGGTGGCGGCTTTATCGAAGTACAGGGCACCGCCGAGGGCCACCCGTTCCGCCGCGATGAAATGAACGCCTTGCTCGGTCTCGCCGAAAAAGGCATCAGCGAGCTGGTCGCCGCACAGCACGCAGCGCTGGGCATGAGTTGATCTATGTCACGTATTGTTCTAGCCAGTAGCAACCCAGGCAAACTCGCAGAATTCAATACGCTGTTTGCCGACAGTGGCTTCGACGTCATCACCCAGGCCAGCCTGGGGGTGGAGGACATCGAGGAAACCGGCCTTACCTTTGTCGAGAACGCGCTGCTCAAGGCGCGTCATGCAGCGCAGGTCACCGGCTTGCCCGCACTCGCCGACGACTCCGGCCTGTGCGTCGACCATCTGCACGGCGCCCCCGGCCTGTACTCCGCGCGTTATAGCGGCGGCCACGGCGACAGCGCCGCGAATAACGCCAAGCTGTTGCGCGAACTGAGCGGCGTACCGGCCGAACAACGCGGCGCGTTCTTTATCTGCGCGCTGGTGCTGCTACGGCATGCGAACGACCCCGCCCCGGTGATTGCCGAAGGCCGCTGGTACGGTCATGTCCTCGATGAGGCACGCGGTCACGGCGGCTTCGGCTACGATCCGCTGTTTCTCCCGCAAGGCCAAACCGGCAGTGCCGCCGAACTCGATCCGCAACTGAAGAATCGGCTAAGCCATCGCGGGCAGGCGCTGGCCTTGCTACACGAACGCATTGCCGAAGTGCGCGGATGAGCCTGTTCGCGCCACCGCTGTCGCTTTACGTGCACATGCCGTGGTGCGTGAAAAAGTGCCCTTACTGCGATTTCAATTCGCATGGCTTGCGTAGCGAACCACCGCCGTACGCCGCCTATATCGATCACTTGCTGGCCGATCTGGATGCCGATCTTGCCGACTTCGGCCCCGCGCTCAGTGCGCGCCCGGTGCTGAGCATTTTCTTTGGCGGCGGCACGCCTAGCTTGTTTGCGCCGGAACTGATCGATCGCTTCCTCGATGGCGTACGCAACCGCCTGCCTCTGGCCGACGATGCCGAAGTCACCCTGGAGACCAACCCCGGCACCGTCGAACACGGCCGCTTTGACGGCTATCTCGCCGCCGGAGTTAACCGGTTGTCCTTTGGCATCCAGAGCTTCGATGACGATAAGCTCAAGCGCCTGGGCCGCATTCATTCGGCCAGCGAGGCTGAAGCGGCGGTCAAATCGGCACAAGATGCCGGCTACACCAACATCAACCTCGATTTGATGTATGCCCTGCCCCGGCAATCATTGGATGGCGCCCTGCACGACGTCGAGCGCGCGGTGGCCTTACAGCCAACGCATATCTCGCACTATCAGCTCACGCTGGAGCCGAACACCGCTTTTGCCGCCAATCCACCGCCGTTGCCTGACGACGACCATGCATGGGCGATGCAGGAGCGCTGCGAAGAGCGGCTGGCGGCGGCAGGTTATGGCCAGTACGAAATCTCGGCCTACGCGCGACCAGATCGACGCTGCGTTCACAACCTCAATTACTGGCGTTTTGGCGACTATCTCGGCATTGGCGCCGGAGCCCATGGCAAAGTCACCGACACAGCGCTTGGCGCCATACATCGTCGCTGGAAAACCCGCCATCCACGCGCCTACCTGGAAGCGTCCAGCGGCCCTGGCCGGATCGGCGGCGATAACCTGGTAACGGCAGACGAATTGCCCTTTGAATACATGCTCAATGCCTTGCGCCTGGTCGACGGGGTGCCAATGAGCGACTTCAGCGAACGCACCGGGCTGCCCATCGAACGTATTGCCAGCGGGCTTGCCAGCGCCCGCCAGCGCGGCTGGCTGACCGATGAGGTACAGCAACTGCGCACCACCACGCTGGGGCAGCGCTTTCTCAACGATGTGATCTCCAGCTTCCTCGACTAATACTCGCCACCGACTGCCAGAGGACTCACCTGTGCCCGCGCACTGGCAGCGGCACGCGCGCCGCGCGATCATGTGCGGCTTCGCGCACCATCAGGAAATGCCATGACCGTTCGGCTTGCCCCGCTCTATCCCCAGCATCTGGCCACCTTGCGCGAGCGCGCAGACAAGGCTCTCGCGCTTGGCGGTTACGATTATCTGGTGATCGCAGCCGGCATGCCGCTGCGTAAATTTCTCGATGATCAAGACTACCCCTTTGTGGCCAGCCCGCACTTTCGTCACTGGCTGCCGTTGACCGATACCCCCGGCAGCTGGATCGTCTATTCGCCCGGCGCGAAACCCAAGCTGATCTTTCTGCAGCCACGCGATTACTGGCATGTGGTGCCCGAAGCACCGCATGGCTACTGGGTGGAGCATTTCGACATCACTATCGTGCGCAACGCGGCCGATGCTGTCGCTCACCTGCCTGCCGCGACGAGCCGACGGGCAGTGATCGCCCCTGAGCAGCCCTCGCTGGCAGGCGCCGAGGCCAATAATCCACAGCCCGTACTCGATTACCTGCACTGGCATCGCTCATACAAGACGCCTTACGAGTTGGAGTTGATGCGTGAAGCCAGCCGCATTGGCACCCGCGCGCACCATGCGGCCGAGCAGACCTTCCGCGCCGGGGCGAGCGAGCTGGGCATTCATCAGGCTTACCTGGCCGCTGCTGGCGCTATCGACGCCGAGCTGCCTTATGCAAGCATCGTCGGCCTCAACGAGCACGGTGCGGTGCTGCACTACACGAATTTCGATCGCAAGCCGCCAGCGCAAAGCCGCTCGTTCCTGATCGATGCCGGCGCCAATGCCGCGGGCTATGCCAGTGACATCACGCGTACCTATGCTGCTGCCGGGCACGGCGAATTCCAGGCGCTGATCGACAGCGTCGATTCGGCGCAGCAGGATTTCGTGGCGATGGTTCGCCCCGGCCAGAGCTACCCCGCATTGCACATTCA
>NZ_JAPDPE010000190.1 GCF_026283955.1 Dyella silvatica
TTCGGGCTGAAATGCGTGGTCTACATGGGCGCGGTAGATATCGAACGGCAAAAGATCAACGTCTACCGGATGAAGCTGCTGGGCGCCGAAGTGGTGCCAGTGACCTCCGGGTCAAAGACCCTGAAAGACGCGCTCAACGAAGCGATGCGCGATTGGGTCACCAATGTTGCCGATACCTTCTACATCATCGGCACCGTGGCCGGTCCGCATCCTTATCCGCTGATGGTGCGCGATTTCAACAGCATCGTCGGTCGCGAGGCGCGCGAGCAGATGCTGCAGCAATACGGCCGCCTGCCGGATGCCATCACGGCCTGTGTCGGCGGTGGCTCCAACGCCATCGGCCTGTTTCATGCCTTCTTGAATGACGCGCAGGTGCGCATCGTCGGCGCGGAAGCGGCCGGCGAGGGTATTGCCACCGGGCATCACGCCGCCTCGCTGGCGGCTGGGCGCCCCGGTGTCTTGCACGGCAATCGCACCTACGTGCTGTGTGACGACAACGGTCAGATCACCGAGACACATTCCGTTTCCGCCGGCCTGGATTACCCCGGCGTGGGTCCCGAGCACGCGTTTCTCAAGGATGCCGGCCGCGCCGAATATGTCGGCGTGACCGACGACGAAGCGCTGGAAGCGTTCCATCTACTGGCACGCACCGAGGGTATTCTTGCGGCGCTGGAATCCAGTCATGCCGTAGCGCAGGCGATCAAGCTGGCGCGCGAGATGCCAAAAGACCAGCTGGTGCTATGCAACCTCTCCGGGCGCGGCGACAAAGACGTGCACACCATTGCCGCGCGTGAAGGAGTGACGGTATGAGCCGCATCGATCGCCGCTTTGCCGCCCTCAAGAGCGCTGGCCGCACCGGCCTGATTCCCTTTGTGACCGCTGGCGACCCCGCCCCCGAGCACGGCGTCGCGTTGATGCATGCGTTGGTCGCGGCGGGTGCCGATGTGATCGAGTTGGGCGTGCCGTTTTCTGATCCGATGGCCGACGGTCCGGTGATTCAGCACGCCAGTGAGCGGGCGATTGCCAAGGGCGTGGGATTGGCTGATGTGCTGCGCTGGGTTGCCGAATTTCGTCAGCGCGATAGCGAAACTCCGATCGTGCTGATGGGCTATCTCAACCCGGTTGAAATTCATGGCTATGCGCGTTTCGCGCAAGAGGCGGTGACTGCCGGGGTCGATGGTGTGCTGTTAGTGGATTGTCCGCTGGAGGAATCGGCCGTATTGCAGCCCTTGCGCGACGCCGGGTTGCAACAAATCCTGTTGGCCGCGCCGACCACCGCACCCGCGCGTATGGCGCAGCTATGCGGGTCGGCAGAGGGTTTCTTGTACTATGTGTCGTTTGCGGGCATCACCGGGGCAGGGCATTTGAGTACGACCGATATCGCCGCACGCGTGGCCGATATCCGCGCTCGGGCCAGAACGCCGGTGGCGGTGGGTTTCGGCGTACGCGATGCACAAAGCGCCAAGGCCATCGCCGGATTCGCCGATGCCGTGGTCATTGGCAGCGCGCTGGTCGAGCGGCTGGCAGGTGCTGTTACCGCCGAGGACATCGCGGCACGAGCGACAGGCTTCCTGGCGCCCATCCGTGCCGCGTTAGATGCAGGTTGAGCTAGCTGTAGCTTTGAGGTGTTCAAATGAATTGGCTGCAAAAAATCATGACGCCGCGCGCGCGCGCGCAGAACAACATCGGCAAGGGCAAAGTGCCCGAAGGTGTCTGGGAAAAGTGCGGCGGTTGCGCGGCGGTGTTGTACCGGCCTGAGCTGGAACGCAACCTGATGGTTTGCCCCAAGTGCGGCCATCACCACTACATCGAGGCGCGTATGCGCCTGAATGCATTACCGCGGCACAGAAGTCCACCGGCGAAAAAGACGCGATGATCGCGATGAGCGGCAAGCTCAAGGGTCGCCCGCTGATGGCGGTGGCCTTCGAATTTGCCTACATGGGCGGTTCGATGGGCTCGGTGGTCGGTGAAAAATTCACCCGTGCTGCCGAGCGAGCGCTGGCCGAACGTAGTGGGCTGGTGTGCTTCTCCGCCACCGGCGGTGCACGCATGCAAGAGGCGTTGTTCTCGCTGATGCAGATGGCCAAGACCTCGGCGGCGCTGGCGCGCATGCGCGATGCCGGGGTGCCGTATATCAGCGTGCTGACTCATCCGACCACTGGCGGCGTGTCGGCCAGCCTTGGCATGCTTGGCGACATCAATGTGGCCGAGCCGAAAGCGCTGATCGGTTTCGCCGGCCCACGCGTGATCGAGCAAACCGTGCGTGAGACCTTGCCGGAAGGTTTCCAGCGCTCGGAATTTCTGCTTGAGCACGGCGCCATCGACATGATCGTCGACCGTCGCGAGATGCGCGACAAACTGGCCGATGTGCTCGGCCTGTTGAGCAAGGCGCCACGCGCCGCCTGATGCTCTGCGACTCCCCTTGCCGACAAGGGGAGTATTCGCTTGCCGCAAACTTTTTTCCTCCACCAGGGCAGGCGGCGGCTATGCGCTTTCGTCCGTGCTTGAGCCCAGGTTTTGCTGGCGAAGCAAGCATTTCAATGGATTCCAAGCTCAACAAAGCGTGCAAGACAACCGGGTTAATCCACATGGAGCATGCGGCCGTATTGCCGCCGAACCAGGCCGAGTCCGTTCTCAAGCAATGCTCGCGCCCCACACCACAGCATGTCGATGGCACATGGGTGGTTCCGCCGACCGTGGTGATGCAGCTGGAAAGCGATCTGAATAAGCTTTCCAGCCTAAAGCCGAAACAATGTTGTATTTCGGACGAATCAGTGCGAAATCCTGAGTCGTATGTCAGGCAATATGTTGGGATAACGATACGAGGCAGGCAGTACGTTTACATCAACGCGTTTCACTATTCGATATTGAGTGCCCATTCCAAAGAACGGGACCTTTGGAAGCACAAGCCGGTTATGGTTTGCGATGGCGGCGATGCCTTCTGGGGTGCGCTATATGATCCAGAAACCCGAGAGTTTTCTGAGCTGGCCTTTAATGGGGTGGCGTAAGCGGGACATTCGTTTCCGACCCGTAGATGACATGCCAGATCAAAGTCCGTCCTACGTTACTCAAGGCATCGGGAGTGCAGGTGAGTGAACTGGAAGGCTGTTTCGCTATTAGCCTGTGCGCTTGTCATGCTGGCTGCTCTCATCGATTTTCACATACGTTCGAAAGATCACCACACGGCTGAGTTTGTTCGGGATAGGTCGGCAATACTTCGTGCCGACATTCTCACGTCTATGCACCATCCGCCTTTGGAGCGCGAAATCGCCGTCTTGGCGGAGAGTGACTCCTCGTCCTTCTGCTACCCTGCGGACCAATCGGTCGACGGTTGCCAACTGGACGCTGTACTTATCGATGATGAGTGGACTGTGTTCGTCCGCCCTTATCTCGGCAGCCCAGGTACAGGTTATGGCTGCTGCGCGCCAGACAGCGAGCGCTTATTTATCTATTCGAGACAGGGCGTCCTTTTGCGGCAAGAGCATGGGGGCCCATAAGCCAGACGGGTGCCCGACTGCAAGCCTGCCGAAGATGGATTTGCGAGTCGGCTGGCTGCATTTCTAAGACATGTCACGGACGGCAACCGAGGTTTAGCGCCAATCAAGCCAGATAATGAGCGGGCGTACGCAGGGCCATACTCCTGCACCCCGAATTCACTGTCGGGCGGCACAAGGCCGTGATAGGTTTTGGAATGCCGCCATATCGCGGCATATCTCCCAATGGAGTGCACTCATGGAACAGCTGAACGTTGTTTTGCACGAAGATAGGGTGAGCGGAATAAATCCCTTCGGTATTCGTATGGAAGGGCCGCTACAGAATCAAATGCCGGTAGAGAAACGCGCGCCTAAATTTAACCAGCCGGGAGATCTCGCTCACGCGAGTCGCGGCTTTGGTTGCGACCAAGACTAATTCAGCCTCAATGCGTATCTTGAGCATTGTTCGCAAACGATGCGAAGCCGCCTCTTTAGCGAGAGGCGGTTTTTTTGTGGATAGAGGTCGATCATGCTAAAGGCCGATATTGCTTTATCCGATCTATCACTTAATGCGGCATGGAGCGAGGGTTCAATCGCATTGGGAAAGAGTCGGATTACGCCTTATCCGCACCCCATGCTCGAGATGTTGCTGGTGCGCACGGAAGGCCAATGGTTCGTGACGGTAAGAGAGCGCCATGCCTCGGCGCCGCGCGACAGCGTGGCCGCAAGCAGGGATGTTGATGCCGACCAATTCAATCGACTTTACCAAGAGTCGCTGCTGTGGCCGCTCGACTATGTGATGATCGAGGGCGCTCGCGCGGGATCTCGAATCAGGGTGCGAGCGGGCGTGCTCGGCTCTGTTCCCGTGTACTGCCGCGCGCTCAACGATCAGCTTACGGTGTCCTGGGATTTCGGCGATTTCGCTACCGGCCCCTTGCTGATCGATCCTGAAATCGCCAGCCATCGACTTGCCCTGCATACGTTTTATTCCGCGCGACAGCTATGCGTTGGCGTCACGCTGCTGACGGAACGGGCCTCGTTCTACCTGGAGCCGGGCAAGGCGAATTACCAGTATCCCGCACCAGTGCAGGAGACCGTCGCATCGCCGTTACCGAAGGGGCGCGATGCCTTGGCGATGTTTAGCCAGCTTTTGCACCGCACCGTATCGGCTCGACCGATAACCGCGGCTGGCGTAGCGGTGGAGCTGAGTGGAGGCAAGGATTCGGCCACGGTGGCATGCGCGATGACAGCCATTCACGGACAGATGTCGAGCCGGGGTATTTTACTGGATGGCGATGTTCGCCAGCCTCAGCTGCAGCGGCGTCAATGGATCGCCAATCGGCTTGGCTTGGTCGACCATACCGTGGAAATGGCAGCGTTTCCGCCAAGCCTCGATTTGCGGCGGCGCCCCGGGCAGTCGCTGGGATTGAATCAGGAGTACTACCTGGAAGCGTGCAGCGCGTTGTGGGATTCGGTTCGAGCCGAAGGACGCGACCTGCTTTTCACCGGCATCGGCGGAGACGAACTGTTCCCCGCCTATGGCGACGAAACGCCGCAAGAGCACGGCAAAGCATCGGCGAACCCAGAGCAAGAACAGGCCTCGCGCTATGCCGAGCAGTTGCTGACTCCCCGCGCATTGAGCGCGGCA
>NZ_JAPDPE010000191.1 GCF_026283955.1 Dyella silvatica
GGGGCATAGGCATGCGTCTGCGGCGCCGCCGGGCGCTTATAGTCTGGCCCGACCGCACAACCGGCGAGCCATACGCCGATACTCAAGGCGAGCATCCGGCAACCGATGGATTGAATCGCGATAGCACGCATGGTCACAACTCCTTCGTCGGATGCGCTCGATGCTGGCGCTGGCGCCGTTCAACGAAACGTTCGAGTACGTAATAAAACGTGGGCAGGATAAACAGCGTCAGCAAGGTCGCGATGATCAGGCCGCCGACCACCACCGTGGCCAGCCCACGCTGCACGTCCGTGCCGATACCGGTCGCCAAGGCGGCAGGCAGCATGCCGACGCTGGCCACCGTTGCCGTCATCAACACCGGCCGGAAGCGCTCGGCCGAACCCAACAGAACCGCCTCGCGCACACCATGCCCTTCCTTACGCACGCGATTGAAGTTGGCCACCATGATGATGCCGTTCTGCACGGCGACACCGAACAACGCGATAAAGCCCACCGCCGTAGCGATGTTCAAGGTCTCGCCCTTCAAGTGCAGCGAAATCAATCCGCCCAGGGTCGCCAACGGCACCACCGCGAGAATCAGCAGTGCCTGCCGCAGGCTGCCGAACTCGGCAAACAGCAGCACCGCCATCACCGCCAGCACCAGGCCCATCACCAGCACCAGCCGCGCCTGCGCACGTTGCTGATTTTCGAACTGCCCAGCCCACTCCATGTGGTATTTCTGCGTATCGAAATGCACCGTCTTGCCGATCTTCTCTTGCGCTTCGGCCAGATAGTCGGACAAGGCACGGTCGCTGTTGTCGATGCGGATCGTGACCTGGCGATGCCCTTCCTGGTGAGCGATGGTGCTTTCGCCGGTCCGCAACGCGATCTTGGCCAACATCGCCAGCGGCACTTTCGCCCCCGAGGGGGCGGTAAGCGTCAACTTGCTCAAGGCCTCCGGGCTGGCTGCCACCCGCTGCGATACCTTGGCGGTCACGCCGTAGACGCGGTCCTCGACATAAGCCTGGGTAATCGGCGAGCCACCGACGCCGGTCTGAATCACATTGTCGATGTCGGCGATGTTGATGCCGTAACGAGCGGCGGCATCGCGGTCGACGGTGATGGTCAACTGCGGCACCGGCGGCTCTTGAAACACCGAGGCATCGGCGGTGCCGCGAATGCCATGCAGCACGTCGACGATCTCGCCACCGATGCGCCGAAGCTCGACAAAATCATCGCCATAGACGCGTAGCACCAGCGGGCTGTGCGCCCCGCCGACCATGTCGTTCACGCCATCGATGATCGGCTGGCTGATACCCACGCTGATACCGGGAATCTGTTGCAGCCGCGCATTGAGCCGACGCACGAAGCTCTTCTTGTCTTCACCGGACGGCCAACTGGAATAAGGCTTCAAACCCACGCCCGATTCGATGTGCGACGGCGTCCACGGATCGCTGCCGGTGTCATTGCGGCCCAGCTGGGTCACCACATAAGACACCTCGGGAAACTCGCTGACCACATGTCGGTACTCGCTGGCCATCTCGCTGGCCTTCTCCAGCGACAAACCGCTGGGCAGTTGTACCTGCACCCACAGCGAACCCTCGTCCAGATCCGGCAGAAATTCACGCCCGATACTCATACCCAGCACCAACACCGCGGCCAGGGCGACAGCGGCAATGCCATAGGCAATGCGTGGACGTCCCAGCAATTTATCCAGCGTATGGCGATAGCCGGCCTGCAAACGCTCCAGCCAGCGGTTATGGAAAATCTTGCGCGGCTTGCGCAGCGCCATATAAGCCATGCCAGGCACCAGCGCGATAGTGCACAACAAAGCGCCTAGCAAGGCGTAACCCACGGTGTGGGCCATTGGCGAGAACAGGCGGCCCTCGGCACGCTCGAACGCCAGCAACGGCGCGTACGCGGTGATGATGATAAGCGTAGCGAAGAAGATCGGCCGCGCCACCTGCCCGGTGGCACTGAGCACGTCGGCCGGTTGCAGCAACGCGTTGGGACGACTCTCGCGCTTGCGCAGAATCGCCTCGGTGACCACGATCGCGCCATCCACGATCACACCGAAATCGATCGCACCCAGCGAGAAGAGATTCGCCGGCATCTTGGTGAAGTGCATCACGATGAAGACCGCCACCAGCGCGAACGGAATCGTCACCGCCGCCACCATCGCACTGCGCGGGCTGCCCAGGAATAGAATCAGCACGATGCAGACCAGGCCGACGCCTTCCATCACGGTATGCGACACCTTGCTGACCGTGGCCTGCACCAGTTCATCGCGATCGATATACGGCACGATGCGTACACCCATCGGCTCCAGCCGCTTGTGCAATTCATCGACCTTGGCGTGAATACCCTCCAGCACCTTGGACGGGTTCTCGTACTTCAGCAGATCGACGATGCCTTCGATCGTGTCCGGATTGTTGTTCTTGCCGAGGATGCCTTCACGTACTTGATGGCCGAACTGCAGCTTGCCCAGGTCGGCGACACGCACCGGGCTGCCATTGTGCTGGGTCACCACGATGTCGCCCATGTCCTTGAGCGAACGGATCAGGCCCACACCACGAATGACGTACGACTGCTCGCCGCGCGATACGCGGCCACCGCCGGCGTTGGCATTGTTGGCGTTGATCGCGCTGCTTACGTCGTTGATGCTCAGGCCGTAACGCAGCAATTGCTGCGGATCGACCTCCAGCTGGAATTGCTTGGTGAAGCCGCCGAAGTTGTCCACGTTGGCCACGCCCGGCACCTGCTGCAACCCGGGGATGACGATCCAGCGCTGGATCTCCGACAGCTCCATCAGGTTCTTGGTATCGGACTCCAGGGTATAGCGATAAATCTCGCCCGCCGGGCTGGATACCGGATCGAGGCCCGGGGTAATGCCCGGCGGCAAGGTTACCTGGCTGATGCGCTCCATCACGCGCTGGCGCGACCAGTAATCCTCCGCGCCATCGCGAAACACCAGGGTGATCAGCGACAGTCCGAAAGTGCTGCTGGAACGCATCGACACCAGCCCAGGCGTACCGGCCAGCCCGCGTTCCAGTGGGGTGGTGATCTGCTGTTCGATCTCTTCCGCCGCCAGGCCCGGCACCTGGGTGGTCACCTGAGCGGTAACGTCGCTTAGCTCGGGATAGGCCTCGATCGCCAGCTGGGTCCAGGAGTAGTAACCGAAAATCATCACCAGTACGGCAATACCGATCACCAGCATGCGCTTGTGAAAGCACCACTCAATGATCCGGTTAATCATTGATCAGCACTCCACCTGCTACGACCACACGGTCGCCCGGCGCCAAGCCCTTCACGATGCGCGCATCGGCGCCTTCATCGCTACCCAGCACCACCGTGCGACGGGCAAACGCCCACGGCGATACTTCGACGAACACCGTCACGCTATCGTTATTCATCAACAAAGCGGATTGCGGCACAATCACCGCCTGCGGCTGCGACACCTGGAAACTCGCCGTCGCGAACATATTGGGCATCAGTTCGCCACCGGCATTACTCATCGCAATACGTGCCTTGAGCCGGCGCGAATCGGGATCAAGCACCGTGCTCACCGATTGCACATGGCCATTGAACGTACGATCCGGCCACGCCGGCAGGCTCAGCTCGACCGGCTGTCCCACCTTGATCTCCGCGGCATCGTTTTCAGCCACATTCGCGGTGACCCAGACCGACTCGATATTGGTCAGCGTCATCATGATCGCATTCGGATCGTTGGCGAAGGCACCGGGTGCGGTAGCGAGTGCGGTCACGGTTCCGGCGATCGGAGCGGTAATGGAAATACGACGCGAACCGTTCTTGCCCTGTTCGTCGCCGCCCAAGGCGATAAGTCGGGTTTGCGCACGCGTGAACTCCGCCTCGGCCTGCGTGTACGCACTGCGCGCAGCATCGAGATCTTTTTGCGCCGCGCCGCCCGCTTGCTTGACGCCTTCGGCGCGATCCAACGACGTCTTGGCCAATTGCAATGCATCGCGGGCTTTCTGCTCATCGGCGTTGGCCTGGGCAAAATCGCCCGAGGCAATCACGGCAAGCAGCTGCCCGCGGCTGACCTGATCGCCCAACCCAACCTTGAGTTCGACCACGCGCCCGGTCAATGGCGGCAGGATATTCACTACCCGGGATGGATTTGCTTCGACCATGGCAGGGGCGATCAGCTTGTGCGCCACGTCGCGCTGCTCGACCGCCTGAATTTTCAAGCGCGCGCGCAACGGTGATTTCTCTGGGACGCGCATCACGCCGTGATCGGAAACGACCGCTGGCGTCTGCTGTTCGTCTTGTGCCGAATGCGAACAGCCAGCCAGGGAAACGGCCACGGCGACAGCAAGGCACGGCAGATTTTTAATGGAACGAAACCACATAACTTTCCCCTGTCGGGATAAAACTCGAACGGATTCACTGCGATGGAGAAATCACAGAACTAAAGTTGTAGCGGCAGGGAAAAAGTAGGCAACTTGCAAGCTGCCCGCGGCATACCCCGACGCGGTCCAGCCATCAATGGCTGCCGCGTGCGGGCGTCGCTCCGCAAAGGAGTACGCGCCGTCGCGGCGTCAGTGGGGCCGGCTTAAAGGCAGTTGATCGCTTAAAGGACTAGGGTCCAAAGTCGGGGTTCTCCTTTGCGCAAGGCGGGTGCCAAAGGCTTGGGTTTAGCAGGCTGAATGTCATACCGTCACTCGCGGGGCGACAGGCTCGCGCACCAACCGGTCTTGCAACAGCCCGGCACGTTCCAGCGGCAAATAAGCCAGTGCCGCCAGATGCGAATGGATGCGTTTCAAGTCACGCAGAATGCGCAGATAGACGTCTCCGCCACCACCGCCATCGCGATGATCGCGCAGCGCGCGGATATGCCGCTCGGAAGCTTCGTTCTCCATCCGCCACAGAATCTCTTTGCTGGCGATCAATTGCTGCGCCGCGCGCAGATCGCCGCGCATGAAGACCATCAAGCCAAGCCGCATGCTTTCCATCCCCTGATGCTGCATGGCCGCCAGATCTTGAATATCTTCCGCGCTGAAATCCTGCCCACGCTCGGCCTTCTTGGCGGCAAATTCCATCAGGTTATTCGCGGTGATGTCGCCGATGTGTTCGATA
>NZ_JAPDPE010000192.1 GCF_026283955.1 Dyella silvatica
AGACTGATCATGCGCACGCGCGTACGGCGGCCACCTTAATGTCCGGGTCAGGGCGCCCATAGTTACCATTTGGAAAGGTTGGATTTAGAAATGGCAGGTGCGACAGGGTCAGCTCTGCGGCAGCGCGATGATCACACGCAGGCCGGGCTGTGCGTTCTCCAGCGTCAGCCGGCCACGATGCAAGGCTACCGTGGCCGCGACGATCGATAAGCCCAACCCGTTGCCGCGCAGGCTGCGGCTGCTGTCCGCGCGAAAGAAGCGCTCGGTGGCGCGCTCGATCGCATCGAGCGGAATGCCCGGGCCGTTGTCGCAGACCACGATGCGGGCATCGGAGGGCTTGGCGTCGATGGGGTCAGCGTCTACCCGTATTTGAACCTGCGCGCCGCGGCCGGCATATTTCAAGGCATTGTCGAGCAGGTTGGCGAGTACGCTGGCGAGCAGATCGCGGTCGGCATGCACCATCGGCTCGCCGTCTACCGTCAGGGTCAGCTGCATGCCTTCGTTCTCGGCCGCGGGTTGATAAAGCTCGAGCAGGTCGCTGGCGACTTCACCCAGTGACAGTAGATCAAACGGCTGCCGCCGCACGCCGGATTCGGCCTCGGCAATTTGCAAGAGTTTGTCGAACACCATGATCAGCGCGTCGATCTCGTCAATAGCGTATTGGGCGCTGTGGGATAGTTTGTCCGCGGGCTGATGCAGGCGAAGCGCATCTTCCAGCGAGCCGCGAATACGCCCCAGTGGGGTGCGCAGATCGTGGGCAATGGCGTTGGAGACGTTTCGCGCGGTATCCATCAGCCGCTCGATTTCTTCCAGCATGGCATTGACGTCATGGGCGACGATGGCGAACTCGTCTTGCGACTTGCCCACTTCGATGCGCCGATCCAGATGGCCGGCTGCGATCTCGGTGGTGGTGTGGTGAATCGCCATAAGCTGGCGCTGCAATTGCGCACGAAACAACCATGCACCGGCGGCTGCCAGTACCAGGGCCATTAATCCGCCTAGGCCAAGAGCGGTCAGTACCATGCGCTCCAAATCGTGTTGATCTTGCAGGTCGCGGCCAACCACCAGGGTCGTGCCGTCCTGAAATCGATAGCTGAGCAAGCGGCTGATCGAATCGCGCCCTAGTCGTTTCACCTGCTGCCTGACCAATTGATCGTTGACCGTGGCCAGGGTTGGCCATGCGGTGAGGTTGCCGGCTATTTTTTGTCCCGCCGGATCGATCAGCAGATACACCTCGGTATCGACATCCTGGTTATCGGTGAGCAGGGCATGGATTTCGCGCTCCAGCGCGGCGGCCCCGCCTTGTTGGCGAATCTGGATAAGGCGGTGCGATGTCACGGTCAATTGCTTATCGATATTGCGTGCCAGCAGGCCTGCGGTACCGACATAAAACACGGTGGAGATCAGCGCGACCGAGACCATCAACAGCAAGCCATAGCCGACGGTCATGCGAAAGACGACGGAATGACGAAAACTAGCCATGATCGGCAGGGGCTTGAATGGTGTAGCCGACTCCGCGCACGGTGTGAATCAACGCGATCGCGAAATCTTTGTCGACCTTGTTGCGCAAGCGACTCATCTGCACATCGATGACATTGGTTTCGGGGTCGAAGTGGTAGCCCCATACCGCCGATAGCAACATTTTTCGCGACACGACTTGACCTTGGTGACGCACCAGATATTCCAGCAGCAGGTATTCCCGTGGCTGCAAAACGATGGGCTTGTCGCCACGAAACACCCGGCGGGTGCGTGCATCGAGGCGCAGGTCGGCGACGGACATCTGCACCGGTTCGTTTTGCAGGCTGGCGCGGCGGATCAGTGCTTCGATACGGACGTTGAGTTCATCGAACGCAAAGGGTTTGGTCAGGTAGTCATCGCCGCCGGCGCGAAGTCCGCGAATGCGTTCGTCCAGGCTGCTCAGCGCGCTGAGGATAAGCACCGGAGTGCGGTCGCCGCGCGAGCGCAGCGTGGCAAGCAGATCGAGTCCGTCGATGCCGCCCGGCAGCATGCGGTCCAGCACGATGACATCCCAGGGGCCTTCGCCAGCCCGGCTTAGCCCGCTGTTGCCGTCATGACAAAGCGCCACCACGTAGCCCGACTGCTGCAGGCCGTCATGGATAAGTTGCGCAGTGGGTTTGTCATCTTCAATCAGCAGGCAGCGCACGGGTATTCCTGAAACGGTCGATCCTGTAACGATGGTCTTGATGCCGCCGCCCTCGGCGAGGCGCATCATGGCAGTCATCGTAATGGCATGGGCGGGTTCTGTGTTCGGGAGTAACAAACGTATGAAAAAGTGTTTTTATGCCGATGATGGTGGCGCTATTCGTCGGCTTGAGGCTGATCCCAGCTTCGTTTCTGGCTTAGCTCGCCCCAAGGTCTGGCCGTAGCATGGACGAGTTATTGGATAAGGCGATGCAGGGCGTCGATCCCGATGCCCCGGGCGCTTTCTGGCGGGTGTTTTCCAATCTGATGGGTTTGCTGCCGTGGAATGCGCTGTTCTGGTGGAGCGTGGGGTTTGTGGTCGTTGGCGCCTTGCTGGGTTGGTGGCGCGGGCGCCTGGCCGAGGGGGTGATCTGGGCCGTGGTACTGGGGCCGTTCGGCTGGTTCGTGGTGTTGGCGCGGCCAGTGGCCAAGCCCCGTGCCGAGCCTCCGCCGCTGCCGCGCAAGGCCCGGCCATAAACCCCCGGTCATGAACGCAACGGCACAAGCGCTAGGCCCCGAGTGACCGGTGTATGATTCGCGCGAGGTGAAAGCATTGAATCAGAACGCAACCAGCAAGCCGCACTCCCATCACCACCACGATGACGCCAAGGGCTTCGTGCAGGCGGTGGAGCATGCCAGTGAAGAACGCGGTCTGCGTTTGACCCCGCTGCGCAAAGAAGTGCTTGAACTTGTCGCTGCGGCAGGCAAGCCGGTCAAGGCCTATGACCTGCTCGACCAGCTGCGTGACCGGCATGGCAACGCGGCGCCGCCGACGGTTTATCGCGCGCTCGATTTTCTGCTTGAGCATGGCTTTATCCACAAGCTGGAATCGATTAACGCCTTTGTCTCCTGCCATCACCCGGCCGAGGCGCATCAGGTGCCATTTCTGATCTGCGATGTATGTTCCAGCGCGCAAGAGGTTTGCGATGAGCGTGTCGCCGAACTGATCGAGGCCCAGGCCAAGGCTTTGGGTTTTCGCCCGCAAGCGCAGACGCTGGAAGTGCACGGTATCTGCAAGCAGTGCCGTAAAGACTGATCCTCTCAGCGTTGATTCTTTTAAGATCGTGAAAGGCATGGATTTTCACGTCATCGTCACTCCTACGCCGGTAAGCAGGGCCACCAATGTGGTGCTCTTCAGGGGGAGTGATCGCTATGCGTATGTACCGCAGGGCAAGTGTTTCGGCTGCTCGGACGTGGGTCAGTGGCTTGTTGGCACTGCTGCTTATGGCCAGTTATGCATCGACGGTATGGGCAGATTCGGTTTATGTGCCTGACACGCTGTCCGATTCGGTAGCCATCATCGATCAAGCTAGTGGGCTGGTTGTCGCTACCGTGCCGACCGGATCGCATCCTGGGCAGGTGGTGATTTCACCCAGCGGCGGGCGCGGCTATGTCGCCAATAGCATGGGTAACTCGGTGACCGTGTTTGACACGATCACCTATCAAGTACTCGCCACCGTTCTTCTTCCGCATAGTGCGCTCGCACTTGCTATCAGCCCGAACAATGCACGGGTCTATGTAACCGGTAGTGACACGACCGGTACGCGCGTGACGGCGATCGATACCAGTAGCAATAGCATTGTCAGTAGTAGTGGCTACTTGACCAGTCCACTGACCGATTTGGCGGTGTCGCCCGATAGCACGCGTGTCTACGCGGTGGATACCCTCACTTTCAAGACCATCGATGCCACGACGCTGGCAACGCTTAGCAGCGTGGCGGTCGGTGCGGGTTATTTGAAGGCGTTGGTGTTGAGCCCCGACGGAACGCGTGCTTATTTGATCGACGCGGGAGCCAGTTTTCCGCAGTTGATCGTAGTGGGCACGGCCAATGGCGTCGCCGCATCCACGACCGGTTTGACCTATGTTCCAGAGGCCCTGGCTATCAGCCTGGATGGACAGTCGGTTTATGTCGCCGCGGACAAGGTCGTGACGGGCGGCATGGTCAGCAATATCGCGGTGATGGCCACCGCCAGCAATACCGTCGTGGCCAACATCGCCGGCACTTCTGGATATAGCGGTATCGCGGTATCGCCCGATGGCAGTAAGGTCTATGCCAGCGATGACGCGAATAGCGCGGTGCAGGTTATCGATGCCGCCAGCCGAGCCGTCACGGCGCAAATTTACGTGGGTAAATATCCCGCGCGTCCGGCCACGGCACGGCTGACACCGCATAACGTGCTGCTGTACCTGCACAGCACCGATGTCGCCAGCGTCAACGGTAGTTATGCGATGACATCGACGCCGGTTTCGGCGCCGGGGCTGAGCCTAAACCTGTTGAACAATCCGAGCTGGGCTTCTGACACCGTCTTCAGTGGCAGCTTCAGTACGGGCTCTACCTTCCAGCTGTCGCTACCCTGTGTGCTTGGGCTAGGCGTGGGGGTGACTTATACGCTGGCCAAGACCGACGCCAGTGGCGGTCATGTCGTGACCCTGGGAACGGGTGGTGGCCTGCTGTCGCTGTGCTTGCTTGGTTCGCAGGTCGTCACGATTCCGGTGTCCAGTGTGCCGGTATTGAACGGAGAGCGTTTGAAACTCTCGATTGCCAGCGTGCTGGGTCTGAACTTGCCTTTGGCGCCTAATAACGGTGCGGTCTTGCAGGCGACGCAGTTCATCGGATCGCCTTGATAACGGCATACCTCCGGCGCTCGAAGGCGCCGGAGGCATGGTGGGCTAGGGCCTGTTCACGCTATTCGCGTAGCCCGCGCCGGGATCTGTTTGCGCGCAGGGCAAGGAAGAGTGAGGGAGTGTACGTCCGTACACGACCGAGCGATGATGCCGCCCTGCGGGCAAACAGACCCGGCCCTTCGGGTTGTCGTTGAGTGGCCGCCATG
>NZ_JAPDPE010000193.1 GCF_026283955.1 Dyella silvatica
GCATGGACCCAGCGCGAGGGGGCCCCGGCTGACGTGTGGGCGTTGGCGCAGAGCGCCGACGGCTGGCTTTGGCTGGGGACGCCGACCGGGCTTTACCGTTTCGATGGCGTCGGTTTCGAGCGCTACGACTTCGCCAGCGATGGAGGCTATGCGTCCGCCTCGGTGGCGGCGTTGCTCGGAGCGGCCTCGGGTGATCTGTTCATTGCCTCGACGACGAGCGGGACCAGCGTGTGTCACCTCGCACGCGCGCACGCTTGCGCTTCCATTCCTGGCATCCCCGTGGGCGAGGCGGTGTCCGAATTCGCGGAAGATGGCGATGGCCGGGTCTGGGCGCTTACGGCAAACGGCGTCTACGTTCTGCAAGCCGGCTTGTGGAGCCTGGCCAACCAGTCATGGGGCCTTCCCGAAGGTACCGTAGAGCTGACCCGAGACCCCGCCGGCGACCTTTGGGCCTCGGCTGCTGACGGCGGCTACCTCTTGAAGAAAGGTGCCCACCGCTTTGTGCGAAACGACATCGCGCGGCTAGCGACCGGCGGCGGCATCTTCGCTGCGCCCGATGAGTCCTTGTGGACGCGCGTGAAGGGCAGGTTTACGCAAATTCGCGCGCCAGCCATATCCCCCATTCCCATCCCAGCCGAAGGCATGAACTGGCAACGGGGAGCGCCCATTCTGTTCGACCGAAGGGGCGGCTTTTGGTCCGTTACATGCGTCGACCTCGGCATTTGCCATGACGGTGCGCCCGGACATTCCGCGCCGTCGCTGGATGATCAAGCGCTGAAAGCAGACACCTTCAAGTCGTCCGACGGCTTGTCGTCCGGCGCTTCCATGACGCTGTTGGAAGATCGCGAAGGCAATGTCTGGGTGGGGACCAAACTAGGCATCGACCGGTTTCGACCCAACAGCGTCATTCAAGTGGCGCTGCCAGGCTCCCCCACCTATTTCGCATTAAGCCCCGATGTAAACGGTGCCATGTGGGTCGGTACGGCGAGCATGAGCAATACGCCGGATCGTTGGTGGCATGTGGATCCTGCGCCGGTGGCGTTTCCGGGATTCACCGGCGATGCCACGGCACTGTTTCACGATAGCGACGGCAGTATTTTTCTTGGCGGGCAAGACGGATTCTGGCACTTCGCCAACGGGCGCTTTCAGGCGCTGACCGTGCCGCCCGAGCAACAGGGGAAGCGGTTTCAATCCATCGCGCGTGACGGGATGGGGCGCCTGTGGGTGGCTTTTCGCGGATCGTCGATTTATCGCCTGGATGGCGATGCGTGGGTGCCCAAGGGCAACCTGAAAGCGTTGCCCGACACGACGCCTGCGCGAGTCGTGGCGGATGCGCGCGGCCGTTTGTGGCTTGGTTACAACGACAATCGCCTGGTCGTTCTGGATGGCGATGCGGTTCACTCATACGGCATCGATGACGGCCTGAGCACCGGCTCGGTGACGGCCATCTTGGCGGAACCCACGCTGTTGGCCGGTGGGGAGCACGGCCTTGCCGCCTTCGACGGTCGCCGCTTTCAAAAACTTAAGGCAGAGCGGCCGGAAGTGTTGAGCGACATTACCGGTTTGCTGGTGGCCAAGGATGGCTCGCTCTGGGTGAATGGTATCAAGGGCGCCGTGCACATCCGTGCGGAGCATCTCGCTCGGGCATTGAAGGACGCGGCTTTTCCCATGCCTGTCGAGGTTTTTGACATCGAGGACGGCATGCCCGGCGGGGCGCAGCAGGTTCGCCCGTTGCCCACCGCCGTCGAGGCGACCGATGGAAAGATATGGTTGGCCGGGTCGGTCGGGCTGGGCTGGATCGATCCTGCCCATATCACGCGCGATACGCGTCCACCCAACATCGCCATTCGAGCTGTCGTCACGGATAAACAAACTTACGATGCCGAAGCGGGCTTGCGTCTACCCCCGCACACCACGGCGCTCAGGGTGACGTACTCGGCGCTCAGCCTCGCGGTTCCCGGGCGCATCAAGTTTCGCTACCGTCTGGACGGCGCTTCGGCGGGATGGGAGGAGGCAGGCTCCCGGCGTGAGGCCACGTATACCAATCTTGGACCAGGCACTTATCGCTTTCGCGTCATGGCGCGAAATGGCGATGGCCCCTGGAGTGAGAGCGACACCAGTCTGGTGTTCTCGATTGCGCCCACCCTGTATCAGACCGTCTGGTTCAAGGCCGCGGTCGGCGTGTTGCTCGCCTTGTTGCTTTTGGTGATGCATCAATTCCGTTTGCGCAAGATGGCGGCGCTTATTCGCGGCCGTCTTGAAGAGCGCCTGCGCGAGCGCGAACGCATTGCGCGTGAGCTGCACGATACCTTGCTGCAGGATTTCCAGGCGCTTGTCCTGCACATGCACACGCTCGCCAAAAGCACCAAGAGCACGCAAGAAAATCTGCAGACCTTGGGCAAGCTCACCGACATGGCGCAACGCGCGGTGGTTGACGCGCGCGACCGCGTGACTGACTTGCGCGCAAGTGTGGACTTGCGCCTGGATATGGCAAGCGCATTGCAGCTCGATGCGGAATCCATGCGAGCCATGCGCCATATGGACATCGCCGTCACCGTCGATGGCGAGGTGCGCGAGCTGCATACCGTGGCCTGCGAGGAAATTCGTGCCGTCGCCAAAGAGGCGCTGCTCAATGCGTTCAGGCACGCCAATGGCAGCGAGCTATCCATCCATATGGTGTATCGCGCCTATGCGTTCATTCTGTATATACGCGACAACGGCACCGGTTTGGATTTGCGCGCGCTCGACCAGAAGGTGAGCCAGGGCCACTACGGCTTGCTTGGCATGCGCGAGCGCGCTGCCAGGCTGACCGGCTCGCTGCGCCTGTCCAACCTGCATCCCAGCGGCACCGAAGTAAGACTGCGCGTGCCCGGCTCCGTCGCGTACGGGGTGCAAGGGCGCTGGAGCTGGCGATGGAGGGTAGGCAAGCGTGTACGCCGCGCTCGCGGAGGATCTCCTAAACGCCGTTAGCAAAACCACGGCGTGGCCGCGAAGCGCGTGTCGGGCAGCGGTACGGTGCGACACGCTGCGGGCGAAGCCTGCAAGCTGGCCGGCCTGGCGCGAATGATTTGCGCACAGATTTAACAAGACATCTCCAACGTTCAATTCAATCTGCGGTTAAGCGCCTAAGCTGCCTGCTGTGGATGCCATGGCCCCAAGGGTGCCGCGGCTTTCATGGATGGGCGCAATCCTCGCGCCCGTCGCGGAATCAGGCGGTTTGGCAAGGGAGATGATAGGCAATGGACGAGACTGTTTTAATCCGGGATAACCCTTCGGCACATCGCTTTGAAGCGGCGGTCGACGGCGAAGTGGCGGTGGCGACCTACCGCATCGATGGTCAGGCCATCACCTTCATACACACCGTGGTGCCGCAGGGTCTTCGCGGACGCGGCATCGCTACGCAATTGATACGCGTAGCGCTGGCGCAGTCGCAGGCGCGTCACTTGGGTGTTGTCCCGCAATGCCCCCTGTTTGCGGCGTATATGCAAAGCCATCCCGAGACCCACGCTCTGTTGGCGCCGCAGGGCCGAATACTGCTGGGCCTGGCATAGCCTCGTAAGCAGCGGCGCTGATGATGCTTGCTCGCGCCTTGTCCGCCCCGACTGCAGGCATCTGCAGAGATCGGTATAGGCACGGCGAAAAAAGCTACCGCTTTGGGTATTGGAGTGAGCTGAGCGGCTGTTTAAGCTGCTTTCGCATTTCTCGCGAGCGTAGATGCACATGACACATGGAGGTATGGTCGCCGGGCAAGGTTCGATCGGGTCGCAGGCAACTCCGGGCGAGCGTGGGGCGCGTGCGGGCGGTGGGGGTATGGAGACGGGCGACGTACGTAAGATCTCGGTGTTCACGGCGGACGATCATGATTTATTGCGTGCAGGCATTGCGGGCATGATCGCGGGGGAGGCCGACATGGTCCTCGTTGGTGAAGCCGTCACGGGTGCCGACGCCGTCAGAGGTTTTCGCGAATTCATTCCCGACGTGATGTTGATGGATCTGCAGATGCCGGATATGCATGGCGCGCGGCCCATAGAGCTTATTCGCGCTGAGTTTCCATTCGCAAAGATCGTCGTTCTTACGACCTATCCTGGCGATGTGAACGCCCGTAACGCATTGTTGGCAGGTGCGATGGGCTACTTGCTGAAAAGTGCATTGCGAGAGGGGCTGATAACAGCCATCCGCGCGGTTCACGCTGGCCAGCACTGTATCTCGTCCGAGGTCGCGCAGGAGTTGGCGGAGCACATTGCCGAGCGATCGAAGATCATCTGAACGGGGTGCTGCGACCATGCGTGCCGCCGTGATGGCGCCATGACTACCCGATCAGGGATGCCGCACTTACTCAATGAGGGGGTGTGAAAGCCCTCTATTTGGGGATACGCAATCCATGCTGCCTGAAGCACCATGCTGCAGAGAAGTGCGCGGCGGGCCTCGCCAGGCATCAAGAAGTGCCATGGGGCGCGATGGCTTGCACTGGCCTGACGAAAGCCATGGTGCCGTGCCCGACATGGTCGGCGCTGCGACTTGGATGTCTTCGACGTGGCGCGCATCGCTTGGTGGCAACTGGGAGACGGCTTCATGTGCACTCATTCCGTAACGACGGATGGCGACCTGATCGAACATGTGAATCATGGAGGGGCGCTGTCGAATCGATCCGATCCGAGGTCGCCAGACTCTTCGTGCGCCGCGATTGCCACGGAGATGGCGCCGCTATGGCTATGGCTGGAACAGGAGGGCCGTATGCCGATGGATCGCGTCGGCCAATCTCTGCGGCTCGCATTAAAGACGGTTTGCGAACATCACGATAGCCTGGCGGACGGCGTCCTGCGCCACCTCAAACTGGCGGTCGACGCTTACCTCGAAGTGCAGCGCGGTAAGCGAGTTGAACCAGCGAGACCCTGCGGCGGCCTGGCGCCCTGGCAGGCCAGGCTGGCCAAGCGGCTGATCCTCGATCAGATGGAAGCCAGCATTTCGATCACTTCACTGGCCAAGGCATGCAACCTGTCACGAGGTCATTTCACCCGCATGTTCAAGCAAT
>NZ_JAPDPE010000194.1 GCF_026283955.1 Dyella silvatica
GCGGTGAAATGCGGATTCACCGATCAGGCTCACTTCTCGCGCGTATTCAAGGTGATGACCGATTGCACTCCTTTCAGCTGGCGACGGATGGCGCGTTCGGCGGTAGCCGCCAGCTCAAGGCAGGCGATGACAACAGTGTCGCGGCTGGCTTATGAATCGCAGGGCTGAGCTGCGCCCGGTCAAAGTACCGATCCGACAAAAGCGCAGCCCGTGCATCGTTGTTGGTCAGGTCGGGTGAATCATGTCGCGCGCATAGGCGAGCCCAATACCGTACCCGCCGCCGTGATCGACCACGATGGATCGCGCGTCTTCGTAGGACTCATGCCGAGTCCAGTCTCGCTGGAATTCGAGTAACACCTGCAGCCAGCTAGTGAGGGTCGCCCCGGCCGTTTCCATGCGGCGCAGTGCGAACTGATGGCCCACTTCGGTCAGGCCCCCGCAGGCATCGCCAACCACGAAAACGCGGTATCCCTCGGCCAGGGCCGATAGTACGGGGAACGACACGCACGCTTCCGTCAGCAATCCCGAGAAGATCAAGGTTCGCCGCTCTGTCGCAAGGATGGCGGCGCGCACGGCGTCGTCCTCCCACAAATTCATGTTACGGCGCTCGATGGCTTGATTGTCGGGCAAGACCGCCTGGATCTGTGGCATCAGCGGGCCGCTATACACCTTGGACGCCGAAGTGGAGATGACGACGGGGAGCTTAAAGGCCTTCGCTGTCCGCGCGATGGCCACTGCATTGCTTCGAATGGCTTGCCGGTCGGAGGAGCTGACCCCAAAGGCAAGCCCGGCCTGATGGTCCACCAGAACAAGCGCGCAATCATCGGGCGTCAACAGGGGCGCATCGGTGTTCATGGCATGCCTTCCTTTAAAAGTATCGATGTCGAGCGATCGAGCAAGAAGATCAAAACGATGCGGCCAGGTCGAATAGCAGCAGTTCCGCGTTTCGCCCCTTGGAAATGTGGATTTCCGATTCGCCGGTAAGCATCAGTGCATCGCCAGCGGCAACCGCCATGTCGTTGACGGTGACTTCACCGCGTACCACGTGTACGTAGAGAAGTCGTCCATCGGCGACCTTTAAATGGGCGTGCTCGTCGTGGTCGAACAGGCCGGCATACATGTAGGCGTCTTGATGGATGGTGACGGAGCCCTGTTCACCGTTGGGGCTAGCCACCAGTCGAAGCACGCCTCGCTTGTCGCTTTCCGGAAAATACTTCTGCTCGTAGCTCGGCGGCAGACCCGCCTGCCGCGGAATAATCCATATCTGCAGAAAATGAGTGGTTTGATCCGCGTGGTTGTACTCCGAATGAGCGACACCGGTGCCGGCGGTCATCCGTTGAACCTCGCCAGGACGAATGACCGCTTCGTTATGGATCGAGTCCTTATGCGCCAGGGCACCGTCGATCACGTAACTGATGATCTCCATGTCCCTGTGTGTATGGGTGCCAAAGCCCGAGCCGGCCTGAATGCGATCTTCGTTGATGACACGCAGGGGGCCAAAGTGGATATGGGCTTCGTCGTAATAGTCAGCGAACGAAAAACTATGATACGAGTCGAGCCATCCGTGGTTGGCATGGCCGCGATCTGCGGATTTGCGCAGCTTTATCATGATTATTCTCTGAAGTTACCGGCAGATTTTTTTGCGGCATGGCCCCGTTTGCCGCCAGGCCATGGCGGCGCCGCTTGAATGCGCGGCGCCGCCGATGGAGATGCGGCCTATGACGAATGTGCTGGCCGGCCGCAGGTTGATGCGTGCAGCGCGTCGATCAGGACTTGATGAACGACAGCAGGTCCGCATTGATCACATCGGCGTGAGTGGTCAGTGCGCCGTGCGGGAATCCGGGGTAGATCTTCAGCGTGGCGTTCTTGAGAAGTTTTGCCGATAGAACGCCTGAATCTTTGTAAGGCACTACCTGGTCGTCGTCGCCATGCATGACGAGCGCCGGCAGCGAGATCTTCTTCAGATCCTCGGTGAAGTCGGTCTCCGAGAATGCCTTGATGCAGTCGTAATGGGCCTTGGCGCCGCCCATCATGCCTTGCCGCCACCAGTTGCGGATGATGCCCTCGGAGACCTTGGCACCCGGCCGGTTGAAGCCATAGAACGGGCCCGAGGCGATGTCCAGATAGAACTGAGCCCGGTTCGCGGCAACCTGCGCGCGAAAGCCATCGAACACTTCGAGCGGGGTGCCATCGGGGTTGTTCTCGGTCTTGACCATGATCGGTGGCACGGCACTGATAAGCACGATTTTTGCCGTGCGATCCATGCCGTGACGGGCCACGTAGTGCACCACTTCGCCACCGCCGGTGGAATGGCCGACATGGATCGCGTTGCGCAGGTCGAGGTGTTCGGTAAGCGCGGCAAGATCGGCCGCGTAATGGTCCATATCGTTACCGTCGGCGGTCTGGCTGGAGCGACCGTGTCCGCGCCGGTCGTGCGCGATCACGCGATAACCATGGCTGAGGAAGAACAACATCTGCGCGTCCCAGTCGTCCGCCGAAAGCGGCCAGCCATGACTGAACACGATCGGCTGGCCGGTGCCCCAATCCTTGTAATAGATCTGCGTTCCGTCTTTGGTGGTGATGGTGCTCATATCAGAGTGTCCATGTCGAGGTGAGATAGATCCGGCGTTGCCCAGGCTGGAAGTGCTTGCTGCAAATCCGGCGACGGGCAAGGCCAGTGCTGAGGAAACCATGGCGATAGTGCCGAGAAACGCACGACGTGCTGGATCGACATCATGCTCCGAACGCTTCGGTGACATACGGGTTCTCCTGGTTCGATTCGTCACTCCCCCTGAGCCCTGCGAGTGTCGGAACCATGTGCGTGATTTTTCATGCGCACGCCGGCAAAGCAACGGTTGCGCGGCGGCGTGGATGGAAAGATCCAGCGAGATCAATATAGACGCTGGCGTATCGCTTATTGTCTTCAGCCGAAGATGGAAGCGAAGACCTATCGAGGTAACCGTTGCCTACCCGTCCGGGTAATCGCCACGCTAGATAGGCGAGCAGATCCGCTTGGCGCAGCCGGCACCGTCGTCAGCTCATGGCCGCCATGTATTCGGATGGGAGGCCACTCGCCATGAGAGCCAGCCTCCCGCCGACTCAGGCATTTCGCCCCGACTCGAACAAGAACCATACCCGTCGTTCTGCCTCGTCCATCCAGTTTTCCAACAGGCTGGCCGTGGCCACGTCGCCGTATTCGTCACAAAGGCTGTGCACTTCGCGCATGGTCGAGGCGATGCGGGCATTGTCTTCGCGCAGCTCGGCCAGCATGTCGGCCGGGGTGACGAAATCCGCGTCGTTGTCGTCGAGGCGTTGCAGCCGCGCGATCTGGCCGATGGAACGCAAGGTCGTGCCGCCGATCTTGCGCACGCGCTCGGCGATAGGGTCGAGCGTGGCGTAGATGCCGTCGGCCTGCTCGTCCAGCAGCAGGTGATAGTCGCGGAAGTGCGGGCCGGACATATGCCAGTGGAAATTTTTGGTCTTCACATACAGCGCAAAAAAGTCGGCAAGCAATGCATTGAGCTCGCCGCTGATATCGCGCCGCGCATCCTCACCCAACGCATTCGGTGTTGTCAGCGGGGCTTTGCGCCGCTGTCTGGCTTCACTGCTGTCTTTCATGGTCGTCTCCTTGAGGGAACTATCGATCGGATAAGCTCAGTCGCTGGCATTCGCGTCGCGATGAAGATAGGCGGCCAGGGCCAGCACCGGTGGCAAGGCGAAACACCAGGTACTCACGGCGGCAAAGAGCAGGGCGGCCAGCGCGCAGCCCAGTGCAAACGCCAGCACCGCCACGCTCATGCGCGCCAGGCGTCCATGGACGACCGCTTTCTGCTCGGCGGGTAGGCCATGCAACAGGTCGCCCAGGTCGATCATGATCTGGGTGGTGGTGCCGGTCATCAATGTGGTCGGCGGTGAGCTGCCCAGGTGTACGCGCTGCAAGGCGTTCTGCACGGCCATGCCGGCCACCAGCGTTAGGCCGGTAAGCATCGCCGCCGCATCGTCGCCGCGCGGAAAGGGCCCATACCAAATGGCCAGTGCGCCACCCACCGTCAGCAACACCAGTTTCAGCCCCAGCAAGGTCTTGAGCACCGGCTTGCCGCGACCGAGCAGGCGATAGCGCAGCAAGCGCGCCAACACCACCATCACGCAGAAAGTCGGTAGCGCCAGCAGTTTCGTGACGATGCTGGACGTGCCCAGCACCAGGGCCGCGCCGATGGTCACGAAGTTACCGGTGACGTGAGCGGTGAACAGACCGTGCAGGGCCATGAAGCCCGCCGTGTCGACGTAGCCGGCATTGAAGCTGAGTAGGGTCGGCATCGTCAGTTTCATGATTTTTGGTTCCTTGAAATTCAATGCGGCATGCCGGTGCGCGCCGGCCTCACCACATATATTTGAGTTCGACGCCCAGATAGTCGCTGTTGTGTCCACCCGCGCGACGGACCGCGTCGCCGATATCAAAGTGCACCATTTCCACCGCGGCGGCGAGATTGGCATTGAAGGTGTAGTCGGCGCGCAGTTGTCCATAAAGGCCGGTCCAGCGACCGCCTTTGCCGGCGGTGCCGGGCACCGCGATATTGGGCTGTGTATACACCGCATCGGCGGTGGTCTGGCGCCATTGCAGGCCGAGCGCGCCCACGAGGGTCAGCTGCGGCAACGGTTTGATCGTGAGGGACGGCTTCACATGGATGAAATTCGCGTAGCCGGTATAACCGGCCAAGGTGACGTAGTAGCCATTCGGAAACAGCGGATTAAAGGTGCCGATCGTATGGTCGCCGCGATGTTGATCGCCCGAGGCCGCATCCACTTGCAAACCGATGCGCGGCCGCCAGTCGATCGATGCGTAGGTGTAACCGGCACGCGTGCCGATCGCCCAGGCGCGAATGTCCTTGGCCCCCACTGAGCCACGCTGCGCCATCGCTTCGAGATCCCAGTCGAAGCCGCGGGCCGCGCCGGCATAACGGGTATCGAAAACGTGGCGCAACTCGCGGCCGCTGCCGTCGAGATATCGCGCATTGTCACGGGC
>NZ_JAPDPE010000195.1 GCF_026283955.1 Dyella silvatica
GACGCCGGCCATGCGCAAGGCCAGTTGCTTGGCTTCGGCTTGCGCTATCGGACCGGCTTTGGCGAGCAGACCGAGAGTGTTTTGCACGGCGCTATCGAGCTTGTCCGCCGGCACGCTCTGGTGCAGCAGGCCGATGTCCTGCGCGGTGGCCGCGTCAAACAATTCGCCGGTGAGAAACAGCCGGCGCGCCTGGCGCAGTCCGATTGCCTGGATCACATAAGGGGAGATCACCGCGGGTACCAGGCCCAGCTTTACCTCGGTCAGGCCGAACTTGGCGGTATCCACGCCAATGGCGATATCGCAGCAGGCCAGCAAGCCCACACCGCCGCCATAGGCGGCGCCATTGACCCTGGCGATGGTCGGTTTGGGCAGAAATTGCAAGGTGCGCATCAGCCGCGCCAGGTGCAATGAATCTTCGCGGTTCTGCGCTTCGCTGGCCTTGGCCATGCCGCGCATCCAGTTCAGGTCGGCACCGGCCGAGAAGCTGACGCCTGTGCCGGTCAAGACCACCGCTCGCACCGAGGCATCGCCGCCGGCGGCTTGCAGGGCCTGGGTCAGCTCGGCGATCAGATGATCGTCAAACGCGTTATGCACATCCGGCCGATTCAAGCTGATTTCGCAAATCGCGTCGCGTTGGGTAATCAAGACAGTGGACATGCGCGGCTCTCTGTAAATGGAGGCCATTGTAGGGAGAGCGCAGGGCAGGGAGCCAGGATGCCGGTCGGCGGCGAGGGCCATGCCAAGTCGCTATGGGGTGGTTCCGGCTGGTATCAGTACGAACTTGCGGCGGTGCTCAGATTTGCCGGCGGTGGCCCCCGTTGCCCTTTGGTAATGTACAATGCGAACCATTCTTGTTTGAGTGGTTGCCGTGCGCCTGTCCGAACTGCCCAAGGGTGCTGCCGCCGTGGTAGACCGAGTAGACGATGCCCATGATGCCGACCTGATTGCGCAACGCTTGCGCGATCTGGGTTTCGTCGAGGGTGAGCCGGTGCGGGTGGTCGCCTTGGGGCCGTTGGGCGCCGATCCGCTGCTGGTGCAAATTGGCTCGACTCGCTTCGCGCTACGCCGCAGCGAGGCTGCCCGCATCAGCGTCTGTGTGGAGACGGCACCATGAGCGCGGCCAGCTTGCGTATCGCCTTGGTCGGCAATCCCAATTGCGGCAAGACCGCGTTGTTCAACCAGCTCACCGGCGGTCGCCAAAAGGTGGCGAACTACGCGGGCGTTACCATCGAGCGCAAAGAGGGGCGTTTCACCGCGCCTTCTGGTCGGGTACTGCAGATTCTCGATTTGCCAGGCACCTATAGCTTCGATGCGACGAGCCCGGACGAGCAGATCACCCGCGATGTGCTGGAAGGTAATTATCCGGGCGAGGCCGTGCCGGATTTGATCGTCTGCGTGGCCGATGCTACCAACCTGCGTTTGCATCTGCGCTTTGTGCTGGAAGTGAAGCGCCTGGGCCGGCCCATGGTGCTGGCACTCAATATGATGGACGCAGCACGTCGGCGCGGCATGGTGATCGACGTCGATGAATTACAGCGCCGGCTCGGCATGCCGGTGGTGGAAACCGTCGCGGTCAAGCGCGGCGGCGCGCAGGCGCTTATCGCGCGCGTCGACGGTGAGGTGCCGACGGCTGCGCCGGCGCAGCCGGACGACGCGGCCAGCCGTGCCGATCTGCACGTGCAGGTGCGCCAGCTGTTGGCCGCCACCGTGACGATGCCGCGGCAGACCGCGGCGGTGGATGACGCACTCGATCGCTGGGCGCTGCACCCGGTATTTGGCCTGGCCATTCTCGCGGTAGTGATGTTCTTGGTGTTCCAGGCGGTCTATGCGGCTGGCAAGCCGATGACCGACGCCATCGGCAATGGTTTCGGCTGGTTGGGCGAGCATCTGGCCAGCGGGCTTCCAGAAGGGCCGCTGCAAAGCCTGGTCGTCAAAGGCTTGTTCGGCGGCTTGGGCACCGTGATCGGGTTTCTGCCGGAAATCCTGGTGCTGTTTTTTTTCATTCTGGTGCTGGAAGAATCCGGCTATCTGCCGCGCGCGGCGTTTCTGCTCGATCGCATGATGCTTTCGGTCGGGCTTACCGGGCGTTCGTTTATTCCGCTGTTGTCGAGTTTTGCCTGCGCCATCCCCGGCATCATGGGAACGCGCAGCATCCAGGATCCGCGCGACCGGCTCACCACCATTCTGGTGGCGCCGCTGATGACGTGCTCGGCGCGCCTGCCGGTTTATGCCTTGCTGATCGGCGCATTCATTCCGATGCATTCGTCGCGACAAAGGCGAACATGCATTGCTGATGGAGCTGCCCTCGTACCGTATGCCCAAGCCGCGCGACATTGCGATCGGCTTGTGGGAGCGCATCAGCATCTTCTTGAAGCGGCTCACCGGCGTGATCCTCGCGCTGACGGTGCTGATGTGGTTTATTTCCAGCTTCCCGGGGCCGCCGCCGGGCGCCACCCGGCCGGCGATCGAATACAGCTTCGCCGGTTACCTGGGTCACGGGTTGCAATACATCTTCGCGCCGTTGGGCTTTAACTGGCAGATGAGCTTGTCGTTGATTCCGGCCTTTGCCGCGCGGGAAACCGCAGTGGCGGCATTGGCCACGGTTTACCTGGTGGGCGGCGATGCGAGCAGTGCTGGCCTGGGCCCGGCGCTGGCCGCTAATTTCTCGCTGGCCAGTGCGTTATCGCTGCTGGTGTGGTTTGCGTTTGCGCCGCAATGCATGTCGACGCTGGCGGTGATTCGCCGCGAAACCCGCTCCTGGCGCAACGTGGCCATATCCTTCAGCTATATGTTCGCGGTGGCCTACATGGCCTCGCTGATCACCTATCAAGTCACCCGGTGGCTGACATGACGATGAGCTTGCTGCTGCAATACATCGTGATCGGCGTGCTGGTGTTGATCAGCGCGGTGGTGACCTTCGACAAGGTGGCGCCGTTGGCCAGCACGCGGTTGCTTGCCAGCGCCTCGGCCCGACTCAACAAACCGTGGCGGGCGCCGTGGCTGCGCGCGCTGGGCCGTCGCTTACAGCCGAAGCAGGCGACCGGCAATTGCGGTGACGGTTGCAGCACCTGCGGCAGTTGCGGACCCAAGCCACCGGCGGCTGCGCGTCCGGATGTGCAACCGCTGGAATTTCGCCCGCGCAACCGTTGAGCGCGGCAGATAATCGGCCATGTGCGACGGCGAGGCCCTTGCTCACGCCGTGTCATAGCTTTTCGCCCAGCACGCTTTGAGAGCGGACGGTCAATCCGCCCCCATCAAGACGATGGGCCGCAGCGCATAGGCCTTGGGGGCCAAGCGCTGCGGCGATAGCTGATTACCAGGGCGTGCCGCCAGCGTAGTCATTGCTGATGGTCGTATTGAGCTGAGACAAGATGCTTGCATTGGTGGTGATCAAGCCAAGCTCGCGATTCCGGGTCAGTGAGTAGGAAGAGAAGTTTTCCGAACCGACGAAGGCCTTGGCGTTGGCGGTGCCGTAGTCGGCCACGATTGCTTTGGCGTGGATGTACAGCGGCGCGCTGGAGGCATAGGTGCTGATCTTGACGCCAGCGGCGGCGAGCTTGTCGAAGTTCGATGTCCAGCTGCTGCTATCGGTCATGCACACCGTGACACTCACGCCGCGATTGGCCGCATTGACCAAGGCTGTGACGATGGTGCTGTAACTCATTTCTTCGTTCTCGATCAGCAGGCTGCTCTGCGCCGAGTTGATCAGGTTGACCAGACTGGTCTTGGAATTGGTGGGGCTCCACACCAGGTCGTCGCCGACCGGCGGGGTAATCGACTGCGCGTTGAAGTCGGCGCTGAAAGTGCTTTCGATCGCGGCGACATCGCTGGGGTCGTTTTCGATGACGGCGTAGTCGCGGCTGGTGCTGTAGTAGCGGCTGGTGAAATTAAGCGACATCACCGCGGCCGTGGTGTTGTCGATCACAATGCTTTTTTGATGGGTGGCCGCATATTTGGTCTGTGCCCAGACCACCTGCACGCCATGCGAATTCAGGTCGTTGTAGGCAGCCAGATTGTTGTTGTACTCAAGATTCTGATCGAGGATGACACGGACGCGTATGCCATTGGCAGCGGCTTGATCAAGCAGCGTCTGGGCCTGCGTGTCAGCCAGCTCGTACATGGTCATGTCGATGCTGGATTTCGCCGACTGGATCAGGTTGTAGATCGGGGTCAAGCCTTGATCGGGTTCGATTACCAGCGTTTGCGTAGTGGCATTCGCCGCTTCGGCGAAGGCGTTAGTGCTCAAGCCGCAGGCGGCCGTACACAGCAGGGCAGCGGAAAGAACGGTTCTTGCTAAGACAGATAAACCGCAACGATTCTTCATGACTTAGTCCTTGGTCGATGGGGAAACAGCGTGACGCGTGTCCCTGCGATGGATAGTCGCCGCCCTTCCAAAGCGGGCCGGCTGCCCGATCGATCCAGTGTTTCTGATGCCAACAGGCGTATAAACGCCACAGCCGTGCACTGATCAAAACGTCGCTTCATGACGCTGATCTTTCGGCCTGGGTACGCATATTTGTGCGTTTAAATCAGATGCAGTTTCAACGCAAGATCAGATCACTATCGATCAGTATTTGCGCGTTGCATGCACATTGAATTCACGACGGCGGCAAAGGCAACCGATCGGGCCATGGGCGTCGATCGGTTGCAGCTGCGCGCCGTGGCCGATTACATGCGGAATACACCGTAGCGCTGCGGCTCGATCGGTGCATTGAGCGATGCGGAAATGGCCAGGCCGAGTACGCGGCGAGTATCGGCGGGATCGATGATGCCGTCGTCCCACAGGCGGGCGCTGGCGTAGTAGGGGTGGCCTTGCCGCTCGTATTGATCGCGAATCGGTGCCTTGAAGGCTTCTTCGTCTTCCGCGCTCCAGGTTTTTCCCGTGGCCTCCATACCATCACGGCGCACGGTGGCCAGCACCGAGGCGGCCTGTTCGCCACCCATGACGCTGATGCGCGCATTCGGCCACATC
>NZ_JAPDPE010000196.1 GCF_026283955.1 Dyella silvatica
GCCTGAAAGAAATGCGTCGCACCAGCGAAGGGGGTCTAGCGGGGCCATGACGTGCTCTCACTAAGGACTGGGCAGAAGGAATGCTGAATGCGCGATGCCATAGCGTGGCGGCTATAGAAATAGCCGCAATAAAAAACGTCGATATCTCAACAAGGCTTAGCTAAGCCGCCGTCATTAACTAATCGTCGCTCCCAGCGCAGCGATAACACGGCTCAACGAAATGGATGCAAGACCACGCACCGGCACTCGACCCGCGTGGCTTGCCATCATCTTGGCGCGATACATTGCCCGCTGCTGCGTTGGCGCCCTACTCGCTCGCGGACGCCATCCGCAGGGCTCCCAGGCCTGCTTCAGCTACTCGTACGTCCGCAGAAGGCACGAAACAAAGTAAGGCGCTTACGCTAGGGCAATGGAAACCGCGCCGTCTTGAGGGATTAAATGATTTTTGGCGCGAATCTCGGCACAAATTCACGCATCTTGCACACAAACAATGACCCAGCGGAAAGTCGCGCAAGGCGCAACGCGTTCAATCCCAGCGATTGGCATGCTGGGGGAATCCCGGACGCTGTATTCGCACCACACAGAATCGCTGCCCGGTAGGCGCCTGCATCACGACCCAACGCTCAAGGCGATCCACCACCTGAGCCCCTAGCTGCTGCAGGCGAGCCACCTCAGCGGGGATGTCATCGGTCTCGATATCGATATGCACCCTGCTTTCATGGGTCACGCGCTGAATTTGCACGATGGGCTCGCCGTCGGGCGTGTCCAGCATGCGATAAGGGCCGCGCGTACCAGGATGGTTCAAGTCGATCGCTCGCCCCAAAGCCTCAGCCCAGAAGCTGGCGGCCTTATCGATATCGGGCGTATGGCAATCGATGAGCAGCGCGCAAAGACGGGAGTAATGCATAGCGTCCTCTCAAGCGGTAGTTCACTACCGAAACCTACGGCCCCCTGAAGATCGGATGATGCCCTGGTCGCGCATCTCAGCGAGGCGATTGGTGTGAATCGCACTGGCATCGTCGGCAATATCACATGCCGCGATGGCGCCTAAACTCGGATGCTTACTTCGTGAAAGCGCTGCGTGCGCCGGTCCTGCCACTGGTGGGAAAACGCCACGGCGATGTTGACGCCGATGACTACGATAGCCATATGGCGACGCTTCTGCCGACTATCGCTAACACCAGTACTTGCAACCAGAAAAACCACGCACTCCAGAACGGGCGCTTCCATGGCATGTCCCACACGGCGTAGACGATAAGCAAGATCGCGCCAACGGGAAAGACGATGAAGCACAGTCCCAAGAAGGCGCCCGCGGCTAGGCCACCCTGGCCACTGGAAAGAAGCCAGACCAGCACCAGCGCCGCCCCCAGGCAAAGCGACGACGCCGCGAGCACTACGGCCAGCAGCGGATGCACCGGTTTTGAAGTTGTCGCTTCGCTATCCATGCTTTGCTCCACAGCTGCCTTGCGCTGTTCAGACGCGGACGATGGCAGAGGGCAGACTCGAAGACAAGTCAGGTGCCGCGTACATGTACTGCTCATCCACGGAAAACCCGCGGATGAAGCCCGGCACCGAACCTGCTTTAGCTGCGATGAGCTGCGAGCAGAACGCCACGACTAGGTGCTCGCACAATCGCCCCTGAGCGAGCCAAGCATGCCTACAGCGTGACGCGCCGGGCTTCCGATAGCGGCCCGCATCGTTAATCTTCGATGTCTCCCGCAAGCGAGCGCCCCAGCGCTTACATCAGCTCCTGCGAGTAACCTCCCAGCTGACGTACCTCGCACTCCACCGTCCACTCGGTGCCGTGGGTGAGCAGAAAGCGTCGTACCCATTCCAGGGCTTCTTCCTGCGATGCCGCCTCCAACATGAAGAAGCCGCCGATCACTTCCTTGGACTCGGTGAATGGGCCGTCGGTCGCCTTGATCTTGCCGCTGTCGAGGCGAATCCGCGCGCCTTCGGAGGTCGGCCGTAGCCCGTCGGTGTCGAGCAGTACACCCGCCTGCTTCATTTGCTGCATCAGCGTGCCCATCTCGGACATCAACCGCTCGTCCGGCACTTGGCCTGAGTTTTCGTCGATCTTGATCAGTACTAGAAATCGCATGGGTATCTCCATCGTGGTCGGGAAGAAGGCCTGCGGCTGGTATCTCCAGCAGCGCGGACCTCTATAGAGGCGACGAATGGGCAGCGGCTGAATCGACAGCTTGTGCGACACGAAAATTCAGGATCGGTGGTCGTCAAACGACGCCTGGCTGCCGCGATAAGCGGCGAACCGAGCCGCCGCTTATCGCCAAGGCTTCAACCCGCTCCAGCTTCAAGGTCATCGTGGCGTGTTTGCCGGCAGGCCTCCTGCACCCTGCCATGCGTAACTGAGGCTATTCGCAAAGGCGTTCCTCGGACGCTGTCTATGTTCAGGCGCGCGAGCGCTGCGCCTCGATGAATTGCCTGGGCGTGCAGTCGTACTCGCGGCGAAACACCGCGTACATGTACTGCAACGAGGTGAAACCGCAGCGTACAGCGACATCCGCCAGCGGAATACGCGGGTCGGCAAGCATGCCGTGCGCCATCTTCAGTTTGTGGTCGAGAATGGTCTGATGCACGGTCTGCCGCAGTTCGCGCTTGAAATGCTCTTCCAGCAAGGTGCGCGAGACGCCGACATAGTCGGCCACCTGTTCGGTCTTGATACCAAGGCACGCGTACTGCTGGATGTAATGGCGCGCGCGCATCACATGCGGGCTTTTGCTCGGCTGGTGCTGACTCGACGCCTGCACGTTGAGCCCGACCGGCGGCACCAGCACCCGCGTGGTCGAGCAATCGCTGCCATGCAGCATCTGATGCAGGATCTGCGCGGCGGTGCGGCCCATTTCCTCGGCCCCCTGGATCACCGAGGTCAGCGAAATACGGCTTAGCAACTGCGCCATGGGATCGTTGTCGATGCCGACGACGGCGATCTGTCCGGGTACCGGCATGTCGGCCACCACGCAGGCTTGCAGCAACTGCCGTGCGCGCGCATCGGTCACCGCGATAATGCCGATCGGCTTGGGTAGCGAGCGTACCCACTCCACCATTTCTTCTTGCGCTCGCCCCCAACCGCCCGCGCTGGTGGGCGAGCCGCGATAAATGATGCCCTCGACGCCATCGGTGGCGACCATTTGCGCGAACGCGGCTTCGCGTTCTTGCGCCCAACGATTGCCTGGCACCGCCGGCAGCCCATAGAACGCAAAGCGCTGAAGCCCCTGCTCGATCAAATGATCATAAGCCGTTCGCACCAGCATCACGTTGTCAGTGGCGACATAAGGCGTGCCGACGGGATAGAGACGATCGTCCGCATACGAGCCACCCATCGCGACGATGGGCATGGAAAGCGTCGCCAGGGTTTCGGCTACGACCGGGTCGTCGAAGTCGGCAATGATGCCGTCGCCGCCCCAACGATGGATGCCCAGGGTGCGAGAGCGGAAATCATCCTCCATGAAGAGATCCCACTCCACTCGGGTCGATTTCAGATATTGACCAATCCCGGCGATGACCTGCCGGTCATAAACCTTATTCGCATTGAACAACAGGGCGATGCGATGAGGTGGCATGAGATGAGCCATGGCTAACGATGTCGCCGAACTTTGCGTGTCCGTGTGTGGCACGCTAACAGCTCCGGCACGGGGGTACATGACGCGCCGCGACAACAAAAAAGACTAAATCGCTGGTGGATTTCGCAATTGCACCAGCACAGCGGCGCTCGGCAGCATCGCAAGGGCAACCAAGGACTGCCGATGACTTACTTCCACTCGATTTCCCCTATTCGCTTTGAAGGCGCCGATACGCAGACGCCGCTAGCATTTCGCCACTACGACGCGCGCCGCGTCATCCTGGGCAAGAGCATGGCCGAGCATCTTCGGCTGGCCGCCTGCTACTGGCATAGTTTTGTCTGGCCCGGTGCCGACATGTTCGGTGCCGGCACCTTCGAGCGCCCCTGGCAGCAAGCCGGCGATCCGATGAAGCAGGCACATGCCAAGGCCGATGCGGCGTTCGATTTCTTCCGCCGGCTGGGTGTGCCTTTCTATACCTTTCACGACACCGACATCGCTCCCGAAGGCAGCTCTCTCGCCGAGTACTCTCGCCATTTCGCGGAAATGGTCGAGGTGCTTGAAGCCAAGCAGGCCGAGACCGGCATGCAGCTGCTATGGGGTACTGCCAACCTGTTCAGCCATCCACGTTATGCCGCCGGCGCCGCCAGCAATCCGCAGCCCGAGGTGTTTGCCTATGCCACGGCGCAAGTGCGTCACGCCATGAATGCCACCAAGCGTTTAGGCGGTGCCAACTATGTGTTGTGGGGCGGGCGCGAGGGTTACGACACCCTGCTCAACACCGATCTGCGTCGCGAGCGCGCCCAGCTAGGCCGTTTTTTCCAGATGGTGGTCGAACACAAACACCGCATCGGTTTCAACGGCACGCTGTTGATCGAGCCCAAACCGCAAGAGCCGACCAAGCATCAGTACGACTACGACAGCGCCACGGTATATGGTTTTCTAAAAGAGTTCGGCCTGGAGCAGCAGGTCAAGGTCAACCTCGAAGCCAATCACGCCACCTTGGCCGGCCATTCGTTTCATCACGAAGTGGCCACGGCGATTTCCCTGGGCATTTTCGGCAGTATCGATGCCAATCGCGGCGACCCGCAAAACGGCTGGGACACCGATCAGTTTCCCAATAGCATCGAAGAACTCACCCTGGTGATCTACGAGATCCTGAAAGCCGGCGGCTTCAGTCACGGCGGTTTCAATTTCGACACCAAGGTACGCCGGCAAAGCAGCGCGGCAGCCGATCTGTTCTACGGCCATATCGGCGCGATGGATGCGTTGGCGCTGGCCCTGGAGCGAGCCGCCGCGATGATCCAGAACGATGCGCTGGCTGCGTTCAAGGCCGATCGCTATGCCGGATGGGAGGCGGATCTCGGTGCTCGCATTCTTGCCGGCG
>NZ_JAPDPE010000197.1 GCF_026283955.1 Dyella silvatica
GGTATCGGTAATGCGCTGGCCGGTATTGCTTTCATTGACGACTGCGGTACAGAACTGACGGGCACGCTCGAAAGTCAGCGACGGGACTTCCACCCGGCGCCAGCCACCACGGCTTTCCAGGTACAGCTCACCCGGCTGGTTGATGCAGATCTCGGTCACATCGGGTGACGCCATGAAATCCCGGACGCCCAGTACCTCGTACTGGTAATCCAGGAATTCATTCGAGACTTTAGCTACGACTTCTTCATCCATGTGCTATCAGGCCACCACAGTTAGTACATCAGGACAGTTAAGAAACAAGATCATCAGAAACGTGCGACTACACCGCTGAAATCGACATCTTTGGCGACATAAACCGTAAGCACCGTGCCCTGGTTGATCGTTACTGTCGCCGGACGATTGGCTGCGCGCTGAACGGCTTGCCCAGAAAGTGTTTGCAACGTTTGTGCCGTGTTGCTCTCATACGGAGTTTGCGTGACGACACCATTGCTTACGGTGGTGTTCTTGGGGCCATGCTCCGCGGCTTCATACTTGAACGCATCGCTGAGGATGCTGATCAGGAGTGCAGCACCGATGCGGCTGCCCCAGTGTGCGTTGTAGTAGCCCGGATGACCGGCGCCACCGAGATTGTCGACGCCAGGGCTGGCCATATTCACGTCGATGCCGGTTGGCGTGACGATGCGGTCCCAGATCACCGCAACGCGGGGACCATTGGGTTCCGACTCGTACTTGCCTAACACCTTGGAGCCTTTCGGCAGCAACAGGCGCTTGCCGGTGAAGGAGTACACCGGCTCGGTCACTACGCAGGAGGTGAAGCCGGGGATGTCGGTGATGATCCGTGTCTCGAGTACGCAACGGATGAATGTGCCGCGCATCATCAATGTGTCGGGGTTGGTCAGCGGCTCGGCCGAGGACACTTGCGGCAATGCTTTACCCGAGTAAGCGTTATTGATGGGGACGCCTGAGCCAGGCATACCAGGCATGCCTGGCATACCCGGAATGCCGCCAGGCAGCATCTGCCCGTAGGGGTTCTGCCCACCGGCCATTGGCATGGAGCCACCTGGGCCGGCGGCTTGTGCTGCCGATTCGCCAGTCATCATGCGGCGCTGGACCAGGGTCGGTCCGCTCGGCACCTGTGGCATCGATGCGGGCGTCCTTTCCTGGACGGTCGGCAACGGTGGTGGCAGGGCAAGCGGTATCGCTGCGGCTGGCCGTTGTGGTTGTCGCGGCAGCTCCTGGGGCTTGGGAGCCTCCGGGATGTTTACCGTTTCTTCGCGAGGCTTCTGTGCAGCCTCGGAATGGTTGGTCGCGCCTCTCAACATCCAGAAGGCGGCCAGCAGCAACAAGGCGACAATGCCGGCAAGAAAGCCCAGCGCGCGGCGATTCATCCGGCGCAGGTCATTTGACCTCAGTAGTGGCGCGCCAGCATCCAGATCGGGTGCAGGGGCCTGCCGGTATTGCGCCGAATAGGGGTTGCTGGCCAACGCATCATGGGCATCATGCGGCGGAAGATCCCCGTTCGCGGGGCCGTCACCAGGCGGATTTGGAATATTCGAGCTCACTTTTGGATGTTCCTTCGCAGGCCCACAACATTGTCATCATGACGAATGACCAGATAGGGATAGGTGCCGTGCACAATGATCGTGCTGCCCTCGACGGTGGTGTTGACCACCGAATCCTCGCCATGCTCGCGTTCACGCATATAGACGGTGGGGAAGTTCCCGGTGGGGAACTGCTTCATGTCACTCATCTTGATATAGGTGAACTGGCCATCGTCATAAACATTGACGGGCACCAGCCAGGGCGCAGTGCTGCGACGCATTGAGTAGTCGTAGTTGAAGTTGTAGCTACGGCCCTTGACCAGCCCGGTATTGAGTTCCGGTGCCTTGGCCGCCTTGCTCGCCTCGGTCATGAAGCTGGTATCGGCGGGATAGGTGAAGGCGATCTTGTACTGCACACCTTTTTGTCGCGCCTGCTCCAGCGTCTTCCAGTCCGTGGCGACCACTTTCAGCTCGAAGATATAGGAGTGCGTCGCCGTGCGAATCATCATGTTGGTATCGACATCGACGTTCTTCGGTTTGAGATAGAACACGTTGTCGCGGCGAGTCAGATCCCAGCCGCTGCTGAAGCCGGTGCTGAAGTCGAGAATCTTTTCGTTCGGGCTTAGCTCGATCTGGGTCGTGATGCCTAGGCCGGTACGCACCTGATAAATGTGATCGGGTTGGTATTCGTAAGGCTGCACGGCTTGCGCAGTAGCGTTATGCGCGGCACCGGCGACGACAAGCCCCAAGGTGCTGGTCAGCAGGGTGAGTTTGCTTGGTCGGTTCATCAGCGACGTGCTCCTCTTGCAGCGCTTCCCGATACGGGGGCAGGCGCCGCTGCCGGGGTCAAGACTTCAGCACCACCACGCTCGGGGATGGGCGATTGCGGAATAACGCCGGGCTGCAATGTCTCATTGGCGCTGGCGCTTGATGCGGGTACGACCCCTGCTGTCGGCGCTGGCGCCTGCGGGGTGGTATCGGGTGCGTCATCGGACGATGTTTCGTCAGACGGTGAGGTCGCATAGTCGTTGTCGACTCGATAATTGGTGACCTGGAAGCCAAGTGGATTCTCGATCCGGTACTGATCGTCCATCTTCAGATTCGGCTTGTAGGTGAACTCGATCGTGGCAAGCTTGCTGTCCATCGGCTTGCTGGTACCGGATTCTTTGTTGTACAGACTGCGCTGGAAACGGACAGTGGCTCCCTTCGGCGTGAGATTCGGACCACTGCCAATCAGCACGATGCTGAGGATCTTCACGCGTATCGCTTGAGCCCGGCCATAGGTCTTGAAGGGGCTATTGGGATTGGCTTGCGAGTGCAGACTTGTATAACCGGCGGCGACGCTGGGCGACGCCATGGTCAGCACCGTATTCCAGTCGCGCAGGTTGATCATCGCCACGTCATAGGACTCGCGAGCGAGTACGAAGTGAGCGATGTTGCTGCGATTGAGCGCTTCGCTACTGGTGATTCGGCGGTTGGTGAAGTCTTCGGTAAGCCGCGATACGGTGCTGGTGCCGGTATAGGCGTCAGCCATCACGATGTAAGGCACTTTTTCCTTTAGCGGCAGCATGTAGAAATAACCGCCTGCAAGAATCAGCGACATCACGATGGCGGCAAAGGTCACCCACCATGCACGGCGCTCGCTACGCCTGGCGAGGTCGGCAACGGTGACTTCGAAATTGGCCGATTTCGAGACTGCGTCATCAATTTTCTGTGAAGATTTTTTCTTTAACATCAGCGAAAACCCTGATCGGCTATCACAACGTTGGTCCTTGTCTTCATCATGGGGTGCTCGCAGGTGCAGCGGGCTTCGATGCGCCCGTTGTTTCTTTATTGGTCGTGGTATCAGGGCTTGTGGCGGTCTCAGGGCTGGTCGCGCTGGCCTGGTCCACGAGAATCTGTCGGTCGTTGACGACGACAGATACGCCTTGTGACGCGTAAATAGCGCTCAATTCCGCGGCTGCTGCCTTGATGTTGGGCGTGTGGATTTGAGTGACTGGTTTGTAGAGCGTGAAATCTGAGTGAAGTTGGTACGAAAGCACCATGCCGGTGTCCTTCGACCATCGGGTCAGCATGGTTTTCAGCGTGCCATCCATGGGCGCGGCAAAAAACGTATACGGCTGCGCCAGAGGTATTTCCGTCGAAGCGTCCTGGAAGTGGTTTACCGGTTTCCAGGTGCCACGAAAATCTTTGGCTGCAGGCGTCCCACATCCCGTCAAAGCGAGAGCTGCAAGCATTGAAGTGCCCATGAGGGCCCGAGCTAAAAGAACCTTCTTCACGTCATACTCACAAAATGAAATTGGAATGCTTAATTCGCGCGGAAAACCTTGGTTTTCGTGGCGCACGCGAAATCCTTGGACACGCTAAAGGTCGCCTTCCGCTAACGGAGGCGTTAGATCAATCAGCTAGCAAAACACCGCTTTCGGACGTGATTGCGATGGCTTGAGAGATGCAGGAAAGCAGCCAGCGAGATGCTCGCTAATAGTTCCCTGTCTCGTCGTGGCTCTGGTGGGCCGTATTAACGCCCACGAGGTACTAGATTTCGATTCCATTCCTACTCCCTGTCTAGACTGCCTTTAACTGCTGCCCAACACCCTGTTGACACGGTTCCATGCACGTTCGAATCCCAAGCACGCGCAGCGCTTGTTCTTTCAGGTGACGCAAAAAGTGAACATGGCCCCTAGGGGTGGTACAGACCCCTGCCGGCCGATTCTGACGCAACGTACTCAGTTCTGCCAGTGTAAGACACTAAACTTTGCATACTGCATATTGATTACTTAGACACAAATTATGTCAAGGAACAATGTTATAGCGCATACGCCAGAGTATTTCGTAAGTTACTTCGGCTTATTTGTTGCTTCGCAGCGTGAGCTCGTAAAAAACGGCTAATCGTAAGCTTCAGTGGTGGATCGGCTGATGGCCATCGATGCGCCAGCATTAAGTGAAGTCAGTATGCATGGGGTATGTCGCACCAATAGAGACTATTAACAATGGCGCTCGAATTTCGCCATGATTGCTGTTGTTGGTATATGGTGCGGCAGATGCATTGCAACGCTTCCGGCGTGGCCTTCTCAGTATGCGTCGAACGCGTTTCGCCACCAGCTCATCCGGGCGTTGTCAGCGGCGCCGTCATAGCTGACGACATCGAAGCGGCAGTTGCTTTGCGCATAGCGCGAATGGGCGGCCAGCCATCCTTGCGCGGCGCGGATCAGCTTGTCTTGTTTGGTACGCGTTACTGAGGCGGCTGCATCGCCGTGACTGGCATGTTGTCGGTAGCGCACTTCGACAAACACCACGGTGTCGCCTTCGCGCATGACCAGATCCA
>NZ_JAPDPE010000198.1 GCF_026283955.1 Dyella silvatica
TTTGCCAATCAATGCGTTGCCGCCCTCAACGCTGATCAAGCTCAGCAGCAGGTATCTGCGACCTGCCCACTATCCAGTCTTGCGGCCCGACCTTCCAATCTGATCTTTCAGCACATTCGGCCACGATGAGCTGTTCAAGCACGTCATGCACACGCCCGGTCTAAATGGCTTAAGCAGGCGCTATCTGGTTCTCTTAAATCCGCCCACAGGGCAGACGGCGATTGCTCAGGATGACTTACCAAGATAACGAGCTCGCTTGGCAGGCTTGAGATTGGCCAGATCGAGCATGACCAAGCCATCGACGCAACCGGAGAAACTCGGGTCTTCGCCAAAGTCGAAGAACTGCACGCCCTCCGGCTCGACCAGGTCGACGTATTGGCGGTAAAGCACCGGCAAAGTCACGCCCAGGGCATCGAGATGATGCTTAAGCTTGCCCAGGCCAGCCGTGGAGTCGAGGCCCTCCAGTGCAAGCCGTACGACGTCAATCACCGCCTGCGACACCACAAACGGCTGTCGCGCCGAAGCCAATCCGGAAACCCCAAAGTAATGCTGGTGAGCTGCGGCAATCCATTCACGCGCTTCGCGCGGCAGGCTTACGGACATACTGACCGGACCAAAGACATAGCACAGCTCAGGATGCCGCTGCAGATAAAGGCCGATGCCCTGCCATAGCTGATCCAGCGCGCGCGAGCGCCAATAAGCCGGGGCAATAAAGCTGCGGCCCAGCTCAAGCCCTTGAGCCAGACGCGACTCCAGTGCCTTGGAATAATTGAACAAGCTGGCGGTGTACAGCGCTGGCATACCGCGCTCGGCAATCAAGCGACCGCCATGGCCAAGGCGATAGGAGGCAACAATGCGCAGAACCTTCGGGTCCCATAACACCAAGTGCTCGTAATGCGTATCGTAGATATCGAGGTCGCGTCGCGCGCCGGTGCCCTCGCCTACTTTGCGGAACGTCAGCTCGCGCAGGCGGCCGATTTCGCGCATCACCACGCTGTCGGTGGCACCCTTGAACAGCAACACCTGCTTGCCATCACTGAGATCTGCCAGCTTTTCAGCTTGCGCCGATAGCTCTGCGGCAACACGCTCGATGGGCTCAGGATGCGCCAACGGCGCTTGACCACCAAAAATCAGACCACGACGTCGGCCCACGCGGTACACATGACGACGCATTAACTTGGCGGCCCGTTCGGGCGAATCGCCACTGCGCTGCGCCAACTCCTCCGGGCTGACCAAGGCACCAACACTGAAGCCAATGCGCTGCTTGACCGGCGCGACTGCCTCACGCGGCAACATCGCCGTGCTCAACGGTTTGGCCAGCATCGACAAACCATAAAACATAGCGGAGTTGCGCGCCGCCACGTGGATGGGCAGCACGGCCGTCTTGCTGCGCAAAGCCAACCGGGCAAAGCCGTCTGACCAGCGACCATCGCGCACACCGCCGGCGCGCACGCGAGAAACCTCGCCAGCCGGAAACACAATCAGCGCTTCACCGCGGCTCAAGGCGCGGTAGATCTCGCGCAGGCGTGAAGCGGAACCCTTACCAAACACGTCGACCGGCAACAGCAACTTGGCCAGGCCGGGAATAAGCGCCAGCCAGTCATTGCCAAGAATGCGCACATCGCTGCGCACCGAGCCGACCAACTGCAAAAGGGCCAATGCATCGACCATTCCGAGCGGATGGTTGGCGACTACCAAGACACCGCCTTCGACCGGAATATTTTCCCGTTCGCGCGGATTGATCTGGTAACTCGCGCCTAAAACATCGAGCGCACGCTCGACGAAATCGAAGCCTTCGACATCGGCGCACTGTTCCAGCACGCGATTGAATCCGGCCTCGTCGGCCAGTCGCCCGAGCATACCCGCCACCGGCCGCCGGATCTTGGGGTGCTGGGCCAGCCATGGCAGACGTTCAGTAAGGGTATGTTCAACACTAAGCATGACCGCCTCCTCGGGACACTTGCCTCATCCTGGTGAGGGATTATGACAGCAAGGTGATCGTGCCGGGACGTAATACCGACATGTTCTTTCGCTACCTGTTTAAAACCATACGGTTCGATCGTTGCTCAGATCGATTCAGCCCGCCATATGCATACCGGCCATATGCAAATAGGCCACGATACCGCCAAGAAACATTTGTACCGACAGCGCAATCAGCAACATGCCCATCACCCGCTCAAGCGCGGTGAGCACGCTTTCGCCCAGCCAGCGAAACAGATAGGTGGAACACAACAGAATCACCGCGGTGGCAAACCAGGCACCCAGCAACGCAATCGCCCAGTCCGCCGTGCGACCGGGCTGGGAACCGGTCAGCAACAGCAGCGCCGCCATCGCCGAAGGCCCCGCCACACCGGGAATGGCCATCGGCACGATAAAAGGCTCGCCTTCGCCAGGCTTACCAAAAATGCCGCCGCCATCGGCTGGCGGGAACACCATGCGAATACCGATCAGAAACAGCACGATACCGCCGGCAATGCTGATCGACTCTTGCTTGAGCTGCAGCACCTTGAGGATGTGCTGACCACCCATCAAAAAGGCCAGCAGGACACCCAGGGCAATCAATAGCTCGCGGATCAGTACCTTGCGCCGCCGCTTAGGCGCGACATCTTTGAGCAGACTGAGAAAAATCGGGATATTGCCGAGCGGATCCATGATCAAGAACAACAGGATCGCTGCTGACAAGGTGGTCATTTGTGCTTCCACATCACCCCCTTTCCGCCATGGTCAGCCCAGCTCTGATCGACATGAGTACGATCAAGTCGACGATTCCGACAGCCTTAGATTGAGCACTGCACCACGCGCTGGCAAGGCCTGCGCACTAAGCAAGTAAACAATGGCCGCCGCCGTAGCATCGGGCAAGGGCTGCAAACTGGTGTCTTCGCCGAAATAGGCCTGTCGCCGCAGCGCGGTACGCATGGGTGCGCAACGAGCTTGAGTCGGTCTCTTGATGAAGAATCTCGGTAAAGCGCTCCAGCGCCGCCTTGGACACGCCATAACCGCCCCAGTGGGCGCGCGACAGCAGCGCCGGGTCGTCCAGCACAAAGACCGCCGCGCTATCGGCGGCCTGCTGCAACAACGGCAAGCAGGCCTGGGTCAGTGCGAAGGGGGCGGATACATTGACGTGCATCGCCCGCAACCAATCGTCCGGCTTATAGGTGTCGATCGGGGCAAGACCGTTAAAGCTGGCCGCGGCATGGACGATGCCGTCGAGACGACCGAAATCGCGCTCCAGGCCCTCTGCCAGGGCGGTGTAGTCGCGTGGCGTGGCGACTTCCATATCGAGCGGGTGGATGACCGGCTCCGGCAATGATTCGGCCAGCAGCGCATCGTAAAGCTGCTCAAGTTGCCGTTTACGCTTGCCGGTAATCACCACCGTCGCGCCAGCAGCGGAGGCTGCGCGGGCCACCGCACTACCTAGGCCACCGTAGGCGCCGGTCACCAAGATCACCCGACCCGCCAGGGTATCGGCCGCCGGCAGCCAGCCCGACGGCAAATGCGCTATGGGCAAGGCCATTAGTGCGGCGCCCCGCTGACATCGCTCACCATCCGGGCTAATTCACCGGAGGATTTCAGGTCTTCGATAATGTCGCAGCCGCCCATCAGCTCACCCTGGATAAACAACTGCGGGAAAGTCGGCCAGTTGGCGTAGTGCGGCAACGCGGCGCGCACTTCCGGCTCGGCCAGCACGTTGACTGCGTGGAAATCCGCACCGGCCTCTTTCAGCGCCTGTACCGCCCGGCTGGAAAAGCCGCACATCGGAAATTGCGGGGTGCCTTTCATGAAAAGCACGATGGCGTGTTCGGCCAGCGTTGCCTTGATTCGTTCGTTAACGTCCATAGCTTTGAGTTTCGTCATTACAATGCGTACAGACAGGTAGTGTATCAGTCGGGCATCGGCTGCCGCCGGTCCGACCTCCCCTCAGCCAACGCCAAGGAGCCACCACATGGCCATCGAACTCCCCGCTTTGCCCTATGAAAAGAACGCGCTGGAGCCACATATCTCTGCCGAGACGCTTGAGTTTCACTACGGCAAGCATCATCAGGCCTATGTCACCAATCTCAACAACCTGATCAAGGGCACCGAGTTTGAGAACGCCTCGCTTGAGGAAATCATCAAAAAGTCCTCGGGTGGCGTGTTCAACAACGCCGCACAGATCTGGAACCACACCTTCTACTGGCACTCCCTGAGCCCCAAGGGCGGCAGCGCGCCGACCGGCAAGCTGGCCGATGCCATCACCAAGGCGTTCGGTTCGTTTGAGCAGTTCAAGGAGGAGTTCACCAAGTCCGCCGCCGGCAACTTCGGCTCCGGCTGGACCTGGCTGGTGCAGCGCCCCGATGGCTCGCTGGGCATCGTCAACACATCCACTGCGGCCACGCCGATCACCGGCAGCGACAAGCCGCTGCTTACCGTCGACGTGTGGGAACACGCTTATTACATCGACTACCGCAACGCTCGCCCGAAGTACCTCGAAGCGTTCTGGAACCTGGTCAACTGGGACTTCGCGACCAAGAACCTGGTCTGATCTGCCGATCACCTCCCCTTGCTTGCAGGGGGAGGCTGGCGGGATGGAACCTAGCCGCAAGGGCTATCCATCCCTGGGCACCTAGCCCTTCTATCCAGTCCGCGCTTACTCCAGCTCGCGCACGGCCGGATCAGCTTGCTGATCGCGATTGAGGGCATGGGCAATACCGCCCAAGCGCTCAACCAAACGTTGCGAATCCGGTGCGCATACTGTCGCATGTCCGACCTTG
>NZ_JAPDPE010000199.1 GCF_026283955.1 Dyella silvatica
GCATTCATTCTTCGTCGCGTGAACATCATCCAGCAGGGTATCGGCGGTGTCGTGCTGATAGGGCCGGGCCATGGCGCGGATACACTGCGACTTCAGCGATTCCTGGTTCGAAACGGTTACCCGCATCGCCTGATCGATACCGATCTCGACCCGAAGGCCGCCGGGCTGCCCGGCACGTTCGAGGTCCAGCCGCATCTTTTCCCGGTAGTGATTTCGCCAGACCATCAAATGTTGATGAACCCGTCGACGGCGGCGCTGGCCGATAGCCTGGGTTTGACCGAATCGTTCGAGCCGGGCTACGTCCACGACGTCGCCGTGGTGGGGGCCGGGCCAGCCGGGCTGGCGGCGGCGGTGTATGCCGCCTCGGAGGGTTTGGACACGATCGTGATCGAAGGCCTGGCGCCCGGAGGCCAGGCGGGTACGTCGTCGAAAATCGAGAATTATCTGGGGTTTCCCACCGGCATTTCAGGGCAGGCCTTGGCCGGTCGCGCGCAAATTCAGGCGCAGAAGTTTGGCGCTCGCCTGGCCATCTCGCGCCATGTGGTGAGGCTGCATTGCGCGGCGCGGCCCTATCAACTGGAGTTGGAGGGTGGGCAGCAGGTGGCGGCACGCGCCATCGTGATTGCGACGGGGGCGCGTTATCGCAAACTGGATGTGCCCAACTACGATCGCTATGAAGGGCAGGGTATTCATTACGCCGCCACGCCGATGGAAGGGAAGCTTTGCGCAGGCGAGGAGGTGGTCGTGGTGGGCGGAGGAAACTCCGCGGGACAGGCTGCGGTGTTTCTTTCCCGCATCGCCGCGCACGTACATATGCTTGTGCGCGGAACCGGTCTGGCGGCCACCATGTCCGACTATCTCATTCGGCGTATCCATCAATCGCCGCGCATTACCCTGCATACCGAAACCCAAGTCGTGGGCCTTGAGGGCGGCGACCGACTGCAGCATGTGACGTGGTGCGGACGTCACGATGGCTCACCCGAAACCCGGGCTATCGCCAATATGTTCGTGATGGTCGGCGCCGAGCCGAACACGGACTGGCTACACGGCTGCCTGGTACTGGATACGAAAGGTTTTGTCATCACCGGCATCGATGGCGAGGGCATGCCTAGCTCGGTTCCGTTTGCTACCAACAAGCCTGGCATCTTTGCGGTGGGGGATGTGCGCAGCGGCTCGGTCAAGCGCGTGGCGTCCGGTGTCGGCGAGGGCTCGGTGGTGATCCAGGCCGTGCACAAATACCTCAATCCCGAGGCGGGCTGAAAGGCCGATAATCTCCCCGCATGAATCGCATCCCGCTAACGTTTCGATGGCGACAGGGCATGGCTTATGGTCCTGCTGCCTGGAGGTTCCATGAATCAGCATTTTGATGCCGTCGTGATCGGCGCCGGGCAGGCCGGTCCACCACTGGCCGAAAGATTGGGCAAGGCGGGGCAACGGGTCGCCGTGATCGAGCGAAAGCTGGTGGGCGGTACCTGCGTGAACACCGGCTGCATACCGACCAAAGCCATGGTGGCCAGCGCCTACGTGGCCCACATGACGCAGCGCGCGCATGAGTACGGCGTGCGACAGGCCGAGGATTCACACGTCGATATGCAAGGAGTGTGGGAGCGTACCCAGGGTATTTCTGGCAAGGCCCGCAACGGTGTCGAGCACTGGCTGCGCAACATGCCCCAGGTGACCTTGTTGAAAGGGCATGCCCGGTTCGAGTCGGCGACGACCTTGCGCGTGGGCGATACGCTTATCGAAGCCAAGTCGTTTTTTATCAATGTCAGTGGACGCGCGGCGGCAGCGGAGATCTCCGGCATCGATTCGGTCCCGTTTCTGACCCATGCGGACATGCTGGAACTTCGTGATTTGCCGGAACACCTGCTGATTGTCGGCGGCAGCTATATCGGCCTGGAGTTCGGGCAGATGTTTCGCCGCTTTGGGTCCAGGGTCACCATCATCGAGCGGGCCTCGCGTCTGTTGCCGCACGAGGACGAAGACACCTCAGCCGCCGTTCTGGCGCTGCTTCAGAATGAAGGCATCACGGTTCACCTGGGTGCGGAATGCATCGCCCTGGAAGGAACGGCCGGCGCGGTGAGGGTGAAGGCGCAAGGCAATCAAATCTGCGAGAACGCGGTGGGAACGCACTTGCTACTTGCCATGGGCCGTCGCCCCAACACGGATGATCTTGGCCTGGACAAGGCCGGCGTCGTCGTCGATGCGCGCGGCTACATTCAGGTGGACGAGCATTGCCGCAGCAATGTGCCTGGCATCTGGGCCATGGGCGACTGCAATGGGCGAGGCGCTTTTACCCATACCGCCTATAACGATTTCGAAATCGTTGCATCGGATGTGCTCGATCAAGGTCAGCGCCGTATCTCTGACCGCAGTCCCGCCTACAGTTTGTTTACCGACCCTCCGCTGGCACGGGTGGGCATGACGGAGCAAGAGGCGCGGCAATCCGGCCGCGAGGTTCTGGTGGGCGTGCGGCCGATGTCGCGGGTCGGGCGGGCGGTCGAGCGTGGCGAGACGATCGGCTTCATGAAAGTCATTGTCGATGGGGCGACGCAGGCCTTGCTCGGGGCAGCCATTTTCGGTGTCAACGGCGACGAGGCCATTCATTGTCTGCTGGATGTGATGTACGCCAAGGTGCCGTACACCGTCGTGTCGCATGCCGTGCATATTCACCCGACGGTGGCGGAATTGCTGCCGACGGCGCTGCAAAGTCTCCACGCTGTTTAGGCCTGGACGATAGAGGTCTCTGATGAATGCCACGACGCGATGAGCGGCGATCAAGCCAAAGCCGGCTCTGCATGGGCGCCGTTCCAGTCAACAGTCTTTCGTTGGCTGTGGATGGCCACGCTTGCCTCCAATATCGGTACCTGGATCAATGACACGACATCTGGCTGGATGATGACGTCGTTGTCGGCATCGCCCCTGCTGGTGTCCTTGGTGCAAACGGCAGGGTCCTTGCCGATTCTGGCGCTGGCCCTGGTCGCAGGCGCCCTGGCCGATATCGTGGATCGGCGGCGCTACCTGATCATCACCCAGTCCTGGACGCTGATCATCGCGAGCGTGCTCTCGGTGACGACGTGGATGCACCTGCTGACACCGGAGCTGTTGCTGCTGCTTACGCTTGGATTGGGCATCGGTTCGGCCATGAGCATGCCGGCGATGTCGTCGACCACGCCCGAGGTGGTACCTGCCGCGCAACTGCCTGCCGCGGTGGCGATGACTTCGATTGGATTCAATGCCTCGCGGGCGATCGGCCCGGCGATCGGCGGACTCATTCTGCTCAGCCTCGGGCCCGCCATCGCCTATGCGTTGAACGCCTTGTCGTTTCTGGCGGTGATTTTCGTGCTGTTGTGGTGGAAGCGCGAGCCGACTAAGTCGGACCTACCCGCGGAGCAGTTCTTTGGCGCCTTGCGCGCGGGGCTGCGTTACGTAGCCAACTCCTCGAATTTCCGTGGGGTGTTGCTGCGTGCCGTGCTGTTTTTTCTGTTTGCCACCGCGACCTGGTCTTTACTGCCCTTGTATGTGCGCGTCGAACTCAAGGCTGGGCCCGCCATTTATGGCGTGATGTTGGGCGCCGCGGGCCTGGGCGCCATCGTGGGCGGGCTTCTATTGCCCACGCTTCGGCGATGGCTTGGCCGAGAGCGCCAGGTGTTGGCCGCCAGCGTGCTGTATGCGCTGACCATGCTGTCGATGGCCTACCTGCGCAACGCTATCTTTGCGGGTGCGGCGATGCTGATCATCGGCGCCTGTTGGATCGCCGTGCTGTCCGCCTTGCAGGTTTCGGCACAGACCAGCGTCCCGGCATGGGTGCGTGCCCGCGCACTTTCGATGTATATCACGGCGTTTTCTGCCGGCCTGGTGGTCGGTAGCGCAGGCTGGGGCTGGGTGGCGTCTCATTGGGGTATTCAGCCGGCGCTGGCGGCGGCTGCGCTCGGTCTGGTGCTGTCATCCGTGATTACCGCGAACATCAGCCTGAAGGGCAAGGATCCCGACGATCTCGTACCTTCGGCGCATTGGCCCCTGCCGATTGTTTCCGACGAGCTGGCGCAAGAGCGCGGCCCGGCCCTGGTCACCGTGAACTATTCCGTTCGTCCGGAGTGTCGCGCTGAATTTCTGCAAGCCTTGCATGTTCTGGGGCGGGCCCGGCGCCGCGATGGCGCCATCTTCTGGGGGATCTTCCAGGACGCCGAGCATGCGAACGACTACGTCGAAACCTTCATGGTCGCTTCCTGGCTGGAGCATCTGCGTCAGCATGAGCGTGTCTCGCGCGATGCCCAGCGCCTGCAATGGACGGTTGCCACCTTTTTAAGCGAGGGGCATGCACCGGTGGTACGTCATTACATTGGCGGCCAGCGGGCCTAGGATGCCATCGCGGCTCGTGACCACAGCCACCTGACTAGTCAACTGGCCCGGTCAGCGCGCAGGGCTGCGCTCTGATGCCCGGTAACTGTGCGCGGGGGCGCAAATGACGCGACCTGCGGCCGCCTCGCACGAAGGCGATGCTGATCTTTACAGTCATGGCTAGTGCCAAAAGGCGTGCAGCACTATCATCGCCCGAAAGCTTGAGAAGACACGAGCTTTATCACCTTCTCACGGCGGCAAACGGCGAATGCAGCATCGTTAATGGATATCTTTAGGTTTTGCAGGTCCAGGCGCCTTTTGGCGATGTGGGCCGATGTTGACTGGCGCCAACGCATTCGATGGTTTT
>NZ_JAPDPE010000019.1 GCF_026283955.1 Dyella silvatica
GCATGCGGAACTGCTCGTCGCGCGGGTTGGGCAAATCCGAAAGAAACAGTGTGTCTGTGACTGCCGCCGTTTTTACTCGCTTGCCCGAAGCTGCCGGCTTACTCATGAATGGTCCACTTCTTCAACGCTGTCTGCCGTCTCACCGTCGTTAACAACCACGCCTTCGCGCAACTCGCGATATACCTGCCCCAGCGCTTGCACGTCTTCGGCGGAAAACAGCAGCTTCAGCACCGGGGATATTTCGTAACGCCCTTCGCTGCCGCGCAGCACCGTCAAAATGTGACTGTCGCGCATTTTCACGATGGCCGCCGCCACTCGCTTCATAAAACCGGCGCGGTCGGTGGAGAGGTTTTTCTCATATACGGACAACTCATCACTCAGCGCCTCTTCTTCCACCACCGCACGGCGACCCTGCGCGTCGGCCTCGGCCAGATGCTGGCGCAGGTGCAAGAGCAAGACCGAATCGATAAAGGTCAGCGACTGCGTGCGCAGCAGCGTGGGCGTATCCAGCTCGCCGGTATCGGCCTGCCGGGTAAATGCGACGCTGGCATCGCGGTCAATCACCAGTTCCAGGAACAGCTCCGCGAGGCGCATACGAATCGCGGCCTCGTTGCGCACCAGGGCCGGCCATAGCTGAGTGTGACGCTGCGCATCGATACTCGGGCCGGCCAGGAGCTGGCACAGCGCACGGCGTGCATCGAGCGGCAGCGTACCGCTGTCACCGGAAAACAATTCGGTAGCTGAATCGATGGACGATTCCATCGCCCCGGTCGCAAACGCCTGCTCTTCCATGCCCTCGTCTTCGTCGGCGCAGCCGTCGGTATCTGGCACGTGATCAGACCAGTTCATGGCTTTTTTCCTTTACGAACCACACCAAGGGAATGCGTGCGTGACGTTGTACGCCATCGCCGCCCCGCCACTGCACAGTTTCCAGACGATCATCGGCGATGACGCCGTGACGCACACCTAATGAGAGATAGCCAATCACGCTGCCCAGGCCCTGCATCGCCGGTCGCTGCATCAGCACTTCGCCGATGGACCATTGCGCCCGCTCTGCCAGCAGGTCGCGCAGATCGCGCTTCAAGCCGCGAAAATCGATTTCCGACTGCGCCACCAGATCGCCGACGCTTTCCAGCGAAATGGTGGCGGCATCGCCACGCAACACACGCCCATCGACCCGGCTGTGGCGCGGATCATGCAGCCGCCACTGCGACAGCGAACGCGCCCGGCTGCTGGTCAAGGCCAGCGTATAACCCACCGGTTGGGTCGCGCGCACGGCATCGCGCAGCTGCAAGGCCTCGCCTTGCGCCTGCTTCAGCAACTGATTCAGGCGTCGCTGTTCGAGATAGCCACGGCTTTGCACAAAGCCGCGCAAGCTGCGGGCAAAACTCTGCAACACGTCGTGCACCTGGCCGCCCCGGTCCAGCATCACACGGGTGAAGCTGCGCAGAAAGGCGCGCTCCTGCCGACTCAGCTTGCGGGCGAAGCCGCGCGCAAGTACGGCATCGAGTGCCGTATCCAGTTGGGCGCTTTGCTCGGCATCGTTGAGTAGATTCCAGAAGGCGGTAAAACTGCGCCCGGCATCGCTTTCGCCGATGACATCGACGCCCTGGAACAACGCATCCAATACGTCGCCACGCTGGCCTTCGTCATCGATGATGCGCTCGCGGAAATCGCGATTGAGGCGTTCGAAGTCGTCACGAACGCGGCGAAAGTCCTCGGCCAGGTCGTCGGCCAAGCCAATGATTTCGCGCGTGCGCTCCAGCGCGCGCTTCGACGCCAGGGTGACCACCTTGCCAGTGCTGAGCCGGGTGATTTCCTCGTCGATACGCTCACGCTCCAGCTGCAACGCAGCGATCCGCGCGGCGGGATTGGATTCGGTCTGCTCGGCCAGTTGCATCAATTGCTGGATCACCAGCGATAGCCGGCTCTCGGTAGCGGCATGGCGCTGGGCTTCCAGGCCAGCGACAAAGCGGATCGCCTGGGCGGCCTGGGTCGATAGCTCGTATTCCTCTTCGCTGGCGCCCTCGGGCAGGCGGCGCTCCAGATACCCTTGCGACAACCATTCGGCCACATAGGCCTGGGCCTGTCGCAGCAAGCGCGCGGGCTGCGCGGCATTGAGCAGATCCAGTTCGTGCTGCAGCCGCTCATGCAGGACCGACGCCGGCAATCGCCGCGTCTCATCCATCAGCAAGGTCTGCAAGACACCGATCATCTCGGGCGCGTGGTCTGCCGCGAGCAGTCTCCACAAGGCCTGCTCGCGCAGGCGCGCATACGTAGCAATACGAACAGCTGCCTTCATGGCGCGATCAATCAGTCCTGCCGACTCTAGGGGGCGCGATTGTAACGGGTCGGCCTGACCCGCGTACGTTATTGCGCCCGGCGCGGCGGGCGTGGCTGTCGTTTTCGGCCTAGGAGCTTCAGTGACGAGTGTTTGTGTCCCCGAACACAAATGACGTGACTCGGATCAGATCGCTCAGGTGGCGTTAATAATTCGGCGATCCGCGACGATAGAAAGTTACGAAGTTCATCGCAATTAACCTCCCGCGCCGCCGTTGAATCGCAATTAATCCGTTTGCAATCACTTATATCTCACATATATCGCAATTAATTACGATATATGTGACTAAGCAAAAACCGCGCCGAAGATTTTCCCATCATTATTTCTTACCGCCCCGATAACCATTGTGTAACATTTCTGTGTGCCGTAACGTCGATATCTCAGTTTCATCGGCAACAATCTGCCGACGACTAGTAAGTTCATTCGTCAGTACTGGGGAGTATTTGCGGTGATACAAGCGCCTTCCGTCGTTACGGAGCCGTAACGGCGCGGTGAACTGGGGATTAGGTCTTTTAAACACAGATGCAGCTTTTGCTGCGCGTCGGTCATGGATGGCGACCCCCTCCATGCACGATCCATTTGAGGGAGGGCTGGGTTAATGACGTTTCAAAATCGCAAGTCTCAAAATCGCATGCCGATGAACCATCGCAAGATGGCATTTGCCATCACCTTTGCACTTGGCATGGGATGCGGCGGCGTGGCCATGGCGCAAAGCACTGTAGGTACGGTTTACGGTACGGCCGACGCAGGCGCGCAGGTCGAAGTGCTTAACCTGGGTAGCGGCCAGACCCGTACGATTCCTGTCGGCAGCGACGGCAAGTTCAATGTAAACGCGCTGCAACCCGGCAACTACCGCATTAACGTCACCGCCAAGGGCCAGACCACCAGCCGCGAAGTCCGCGTCGTCGCCGGCCAGGGCTTTAACCTCGACCTTGCCACTGCCACCGCCGCCAACGCTGCCGCCGCCAAAGAGCTAGGCACGATCAACGTCGCGGCCAATGCGCTACCGGCGATCGATATTTCTTCGGTGCAGTCCACCACGGTGCTGACCTCCGAGCAGATGAAAAGTCTGCCGATTGCCCGTAACCAGACCTCGGTCGCCTTGCTCGCACCCGGCGCCTCCAAGGGCGACAGCGCGTTTGGCAACCTGGCCTCGATCGGCGGCGCATCCGTCGCCGAGAACAGCTACTACGTCAACGGCTTCAACGTCACCAACCTCTATCAAAGCTTGACCTACGCCCAGGTGCCGTTCGAGGCGATCGATCAGCAGGAAGTACAAAGCGGCGGCTACGGTGCCGAATACGGCAACTCCACCGGCGGCGTGATCTCGGTACTGACCAAGCGCGGTACCAATGAGTGGAAGGGTGGCGTCGACTACACCTGGAACCCGGCCTCGCTGCAAGCCAGCCAGCCGAACGTTTATCTCAAGAACGGCACGCTGTATCAAAACAACACCGGCAATCGCAATTGGAGCGTCGGTAACATCGCCAACGCCGGCCCTGCCGGCGGTGGCGGCGGTAATGCCACCGACTTCGGCACCCGCTGGAACGCCTGGTTGGGCGGCCCGCTGATCAAAGATAAATTGTTTATCTTCATGTTGGCAGGCGGCACTCGCACCACCGATCAAAATTACGGGCTAGTGCAGAACGCGGGCACGGGTGGCTATAACCACGACAAGAGCACCCAGCCGAACTACATGGTGAAGCTGGACTGGAACATCAACGACAGCAATATCCTTGAATTCACGGGCTTCAATGATTCCCGTAAAAACACCACGACCGTTTCCGACTTCAATTACGACGCGCACGGCAATCCGTACCACTACAATTATCTCGGCCAGGTCTACACCAAGAATGGCGGCAATACCGACATCCTGAAGTACACCAACTACGTCACCGATAATTTCACCATCACGGCGCAGTACGGCAAAAGCGTCAATAACCGCAATTTCGTGGCGACCACAGCCAATGGCACGGTCGAGACGTATAACGGTGATATCCATAACGCAGCGAACAGCCCTGGCTGTCCAGCGATTGCCGACAATCGTTCGGTGGTAACCAGCGGCCAGGTGGTCTCATATCCATCGTGCAGCTTTGCCGGCACGCTTGGCTTGGCCAACGCGCAGGACTCCAACAAGTCCGGCCGTATCGATTTTGAATACAAGCTGGGTGATCACGACCTCACCGCCGGCTGGTCGCACACCAAGTTCACTGCGATCAATGGCCAGGCCTCTGAGGGCGGCGCACTTTATACGTACAGCTCGATCCCGAACACCACGATCGACCCCAATACGGGTGCCACCATTACCGTCCTGGGCCATAACCCGACCGCCGCACCGGCTGACAACATCGTTCAACAGCAGATTTTCGCCACCGGCGGCAAGCTTGGCGTCACGCAGAAGTCTTACTACGTGCAGGACCGCTGGCAGGTCACGCATGACTTGATGGTACGTATTGGTGTCCGCAATGACGGCTTCAACAATACCAATGCCTCGGGCCAAAGCTATATCAATCAGGTTCACAGCTGGCAGCCTCGCCTTGGCTTCTCGTGGGACGTGCACGGTGACTCCTCGCTCAAGGTCTACGGCAGTGCTGGCGACTACTCGCTGCCGCTGACCGCCGAGGTGGCCTTGCGTGGCGCATCGTCGTCGATCTTCAGCACGCAGAACTTCAGCTATACCGGCGTCAATCCCGTCACCGGCGCACCGATCGGGCTTGGTCCGCTACCGCCGGCCTTTGCGGCTGCCTTCCCATCTCAAGTCGGCCTGAACTACTTCAACGGCGAAACCGGCTCGACGCCCAACCCGCATGCCTCGGCGGCAACCAATCTGCGCCCGTTCAAGCAGCGTGAGTTCATCCTCGGCGCACAGCAGCAAGTGGCTGACTGGACCTTCGGCGTCAAAGGCACCTATCGCAAAGTCATCAACGGCACCGACGACTCTTGCGATGTGCGTCCGATCTACGCTTATGCCAATGCGACGTACGGCACCAATCTGCCAACCAATCAGTTGGGACCGGTAAGCTCGAATATTCCGGGCGGCTGCTTTATTTTCAATCCTGGCAGCGGCGTCACCTTGAACTTCCCGCTGGATGCCAGCGGCAAGACCTACCCGATCAAGCTGAGTGCGGCACAGATCGGCGAGCCGGCGTACAAGCGTGACTACGAGGCACTGGAACTCACCGCTGAGCGCGCCTTCGATAATCGCTTCTACGTCAAGGCCTCGTATGTGTGGGCGAGAGAATGGGGCAACACCGAAGGTCTGGTGAACTCCAACAATAAGCAGAGCGATACCGGCACCTCGTTCCTGTTCGACTATCCGGAACTGATGCAGGGTACCAACGGCTACCTGCCCAATGATCACCGCAACACCTTCAAGCTGTATGGCGCATGGCAGATCACGCCAGAGTGGCTGGTGGGTGCCAACGGTATCTTCCAGACCGGCGGTCCGGTGGACTGCTATGGTTTGAACCCGGTGAACAACAACATCGTCGGCGGCTACGGCAATACCTACTTGTACTGCAACGGCCGGGTCGTTACCCAGGGTTCGGCCGGCCGTACGCCGAACTATTGGAGCCTCGACTTGAACGCGGCCTACAAGCCGTCGTGGGCCAAAGGCGTGACCTTGCAGGCCAACGTGTTCAACGTGTTCAACCGACACTCCGTCACGTCGGTGAACCAGCAAGGCCAGGATCAGAACGGTGCTTCACTGGCCGGCAGCAGCTACCAGATTCCGACCAGCTTCCAGACCCCGCGTTACGTGCAGCTCAGTGCCGAGTACGATTTCTCGCTCTGATAGTTAGCTTAGCTAGACAAAAACGCCACCGCGTAACTCCGCGGTGGCGTTTTTTTGGCTTGTTGAAAAGCCTTTTTGCTAGATGCCCTCGGCTACAGAAAAAGAGGGCCTGAGGATCACGCCATCAAACAGCGCACTCCTTCTGCACCGCAGCCTGGGCAAGCATCCGTGCGATCGACGCAGCCGCCTCGCGCCCGTCATGCACCGCGCGCACCACCAGATCGGCGCCGCGCATATTGTCGCCACCGGCGAATACCTGGGGATGCTCGGTCTGGAACGGCAGGCGGCCGTTCTGCCCGGCGAGACTGCGACCGCTGCCATCCAAGGTGATCCCATATGCCGCACACCAAGCCGGTGGGCTGGGACGAAACCCGAACGCCTGGATGACCACGTCGGCGCGCAATTCGGTTTCGCTGCCTTGCACATGGCGCAGTTGCGCACGCCCATGTGCCCCTTCAACCAGCTCCGTACTCACCACGCGTACGGCACGCACCTCGCCCTCACCACCAAGGATGGCCAGTGGCTGTCGATGAAACAGAAAGCGCACGCCCTCTTCGCGGCTATAGCCGACTTCGCGGGCAGAGCCTGGCATATTGGCTTCGTCGCGGCGATAGACGCAGGTCACAGAGGCTGCGCCAAGGCGGATCGCCGTGCGATTGCAATCCATGCCGGTGTCGCCACCGCCAAGCACCACCACGTGCTTGCCGGCGAGATTGAGCGCCGACGGCACCGGCGCATCGTCGAGCAAGCGGTCGACATTGGCGATCAGGAAGGGCAATGCATCGTGCACGCCGTCCAGCTCGCGCCCAGGCAATTCACCATCGACAAAGCGATAAGCACCGGTGCCGATAAAGACCGCATCGTAGTCGTCGAGCAAGGTCTCGAAGGCGATATCGCGGCCGATCTCCACACCCAGGCGGAAGCTGACGCCCATGCCTTCGAGCACATCGCGCCGGGTGCGCACTACGCTTTTGTCCAGCTTGAACGGCGGAATGCCGAAGGTCAGCAGGCCGCCGATCTCGCGCTGGCGATCGAACACATCGACGGCGATGCCTGCACGGCGAAGCCGATCCGCGCACGACAAGCCCGCAGGGCCCGCGCCGACCACCGCGACGCGGCGACCGGTTTCGCGCACCTGGGACAGATCCGGTCGCCAGCCTTGGCGGAACGCCTCGTCGGTCACCCAGCGTTCGATGCTGCCGATGGTGACCGCGCCGAAATCGCCTTGCTCTAGCGTGCATGCGCCTTCGCACAACCGATCCTGCGGACAGACGCGGCCGCAGATTTCCGGCAGCGGATTGGTCTCGTGCATCAAGGTCGCCGCTTCAAATAGACGTCCGTCCTGCACCAGCTTCAGCCAGTTGGGGATGTAGTTGTGCACCGGGCATTCCCATTCGCAATAGGGATTGCCGCAGTCGATGCAGCGTTCAGCCTGCCCGGCCGCCGCGTCTGGCGCGAAATCGCCGGAGATTTCTCCATAGCCAAGCACACGGATCGTCACTGGCACGGCGCGTGGCGGATTGCGCGGTATTTCCAGAAAGCGAAAGTCTTTGTTGCTCATGCGGCCCTCCGCAATTCTTCGGCCAGCGCATCCAGGCTTGCCGCCTTCGGCTTGACCAGCCAGAAGCGCTGCAAAATGCCGCGGAAATCACCGATCAACTGGCGTGCCCAGGCACTGCCGGTAAGTTCGCCGTGGCGGGCAATCAAGCCGCGCAGATGTTGCATGTAATGCTCCATGCCCTCGGGTGAAATGCGCACGATGTCGACCAGTTCGTGGTTATAGCAATCGACGAAGGCGCGCTCGAGATCGAGCACATAAGCAAAGCCGCCGGTCATGCCCGCGCCAAAGTTGAGCCCGCAGGAGCCGAGTACCGCGACCACACCGCCGGTCATATATTCGCAGCAGTGATCGCCGGCCCCTTCAATCACCGCCAGCGCACCGGAGTTGCGCACCGCAAAGCGCTCGCCCGCGCGACCTGCGGCAAACAGTTCGCCACCGGTGGCGCCGTAGAGGCAGGTATTGCCGAGAATCGCCGCATCCTGGCTGGCGAACGGCGCATCGGCAGGCGGCCGCACTACGATGCGCCCACCCGCCATGCCTTTGCCGACACCATCGTTCGCCTCGCCCTCCAGCTCGATCTGCACCCCGCCGGCATTCCATGCGCCGAGACTTTGACCGGCACTGCCGCGCAACTGCAGGGTGATCGGCTCGGGCATATCGTTGTCGCCCCAGCGGCGAGCCACATCGCCAGACAGCCGCGCACCGATGGCGCGATCGGTATTGGCGATCTCATAGCGGAACGTACCACCGCAGCCCAGCTCGACCACCGGCTCGAGATCCACCGCGATACGGCCGGCGAGTTGCGCCGGATCGCGCATCGGGTTGCGCGCCATCACGCAGGCGCTATCCACCTCCACGCCCAGACCATCGCTGGCAATCAGCCGCGACAGATCGAGCCCGCGCCGCGCTGAGCTGCCGCTGTCGTGCTGGATCAACAAATCACTGCGCCCAATCAACTCACCAAGGCTGCGCATGCCCAGCCGTGCCAGATGGGCGCGCACATCTTCGGCGACGAAACGGAAGTAGTTCATCACCATCTCGGGCAGGCCGGTGAAGTGCTGTTTGCGCAGCACCTCGTGCTGGGTCGCTACCCCGGTGGCGCAATTATTGAGGTGGCAGATGCGCAGATATTTGCAGCCCAAGGCCACCATCGGACCGGTACCGAAGCCAAAGCTTTCCGCACCGAGCATGGCGGCCTTGATCACATCCAGGCCAGTCTTCAGGCCGCCATCGGTCTGCAGCCGCACGCGGCCACGCAAGCCGTTGCGGCGCAAGGTCTGCTGGGTCTCGGCCAAGCCGAGCTCCCAGGGTGCGCCAGCATATTTGATCGAGCTGAGCGGGCTGGCACCGGTGCCGCCGTCATGGCCGGAGACGGTGATCAGGTCGGCACCGGCCTTGACCACACCTGCGGCGACCGTGCCGACGCCGGCGTGCGATACCAGCTTCACCGAAACCAAGGCGGTCGGATTGACCTCTTTCAAATCGTGAATCAGCTGGGCCAGATCTTCGATGGAATAAATATCGTGATGCGGCGGTGGCGAAATCAGGCCGATGCCCGGCTTGGCATAGCGCAGGCGCGCAATGGTGGCATCGACTTTATGGCCGGGCAGCTGGCCGCCTTCGCCGGGCTTGGCGCCTTGCGCGATCTTGATCTGCAGCACTTCCGCATTGACCAGATACGCAGGCGTGACGCCGAAGCGACCTGAGGCGACCTGCTTGATCTTGGAGGCGCGCTCAGTGCCATAGCGCGCGGGATCTTCGCCACCCTCACCAGAGTTGCTGCGCGCGCCGAGCCGATTCATGGCGATCGCCAAAGCCTCGTGCGCTTCGGGCGACAAGGCGCCCAGCGACATACCGGCCGAATCGAAACGCTGGAGGATCGACGCCACCGATTCCACGTCGTCCAGCGGTATCGCGGCAGCCGCAGGCTGTGGCTGCAATAGATCGCGCAAGGCCGAGGGCGGCCGCGTGTCGACGTGTTGCGCATAGCGCTGATAGTCGGCCGTGTCGCCGGTACGCACCGCCAACTGCAAGCTGGCGATCACGTCGGGGTTGTACATGTGGTATTCGCCGCCGTAGACGAATTTGTACAGGCCACCGGCGTGCAGCGGCTGGGCCTCGTTCCATGCTTCGGCCGCCAGCAGGCGGGCATCGTGTTCGAGTTCGGCGAACCCTGCCCCGCCTACGCGCGACGGTGTACCCGGGAAACACAGCTCGACCACTTCAGGCGCGAGGCCGACGATCTCGAACAGCTGCGCGCCGCGATAGCCCGCCACGGTAGAGATGCCCATCTTGGAAAGAATCTTCAGCAGCCCTTTGCGGATGCCGCGCCGATAGCTGCGGCCGATTTCGCGGGTGGCGCCGTCGCCATGGCGCAGATGACCATCGCGGCCCAACTCGAACAGACTTTGATAGGCCAGCCAGGGATAGATGGCGGTGGCGCCAAAACCGATCAAGCAAGCGAAATGATGCGGGTCACGCGCGGTACCGGTTTCTACCAACAGGTTGCATTGACATCGCAGACCGGTGTCGATCAGGTGCGCGTGAATCGCCCCCACCGCCAGCAAGGCATGCGCCGACAAACTATCGCGGCGCGGATAACGATCGGTGATGAAAACCATCGCCGCACCGTTGCGCACGCCGACCTCGGCTTCGCGACAAAAACGACGCAAGGCCGCCTCCAGCCCTTCGTCCATGGCGTGGCACAGGTCGATCTGCACGGTGGCGTCGACGTACTGCGGCAGCGCCAGGATCTGCCGCAGTTTGCGCTGTGAGCAAATCGGAGAATTGAGCAAGATCTGCCGCGCATTCTCTGCCGACAGTTCAAACAAATTGCCTTCGCAGCCGATCTGCGTCACCAGCGACATCACCAGCCGTTCGCGCAGGGGATCGATCGGCGGATTGGTGACTTGGGCAAAGCCCTGACGGAAGCGGTCGAACAGCGGACGTAGCTGCCGTGACATCGCGGCCATCGGCGTGTCATCGCCCATCGATCCGGTGGCTTCGGCCTCGGTTTCGGCCAGCACCTTGAGCACGCTTTCGCGCTCTTCGCGGCTAAGTCCGTAGAGCTTTTGATAACGATGCAGTTCGTCTGCTGGCAATGGCTCGGCGGCAAGGCTGGGGTCGATCAGATTCGATTCCAGATAAGTCACACCGGCGCGCAGCCAATCGCGAAACGGCGCGCGGCGGCGATTGATGTCGTCGATATCGCGCGAATGCAGCAAACAGGCGTGCTGGAAATCCACGGCGATCATTTCGCCCGGCCCCAGCCGGCCTTTCGCCACCACTCGCGATGACGGCACATCCCACAGGCCTGCCTCCGAAGCGACGATTAAATGATTGTCGTCGGACAAGGCCCAGCGCGCCGGGCGCAGGCCGTTGCGATCCAGGGTGCAGGCCGCATAGCGGCCGTCGCACATGACCAGGCCGGCCGGACCATCCCATGGCTCGCTGTGCACTGCGTAGTATTCGTAGAAAGCGGCGAGATCTTCATCGATGTCTTCGCGGGCCGCGTAGGCCGGCGGCACCAGCACGCGCAGGGCTGTGAGTAGATCGAGACCACCGGCGAGCAAGACTTCTAAGGCGTTATCCAGACTTTCCGAGTCGGAGCCTTGCTGTCGTACCAGCGGACCGATGTCAGAAAGGTCAACCAGCGGCGAGCGCAACACCGCTTCGCGCGCCTGCATCCAGCGGCGATTGGCGCGAATGGTATTGATCTCGCCGTTATGCGCGAGCAGGCGAAACGGCTGCGCCAGGCGCCACTGCGGCGTGGTGTTGGTGGAGTAGCGCTGATGAAACACCACGGCATCGGCAGCCAAGGCCGGATGCTGCAAGTCGGCATAGACTTCGCGCAAACGGCCCGGCGCGGCCATCGCCTTATAAATCGTCGCGTGAACCGAAAGACTGACCACGTAGAAGTGCGAATCGCCGGCCAGCGCGGTCTCGGCGCGGCGGCGCGCGCGAAACAGCGCGCGCTCGAACAACGCATCGTCCATGTCGTTGGCGGCGTTGACGAAAATCTGCCGCACGTCGGGACAGGTGGCAGCGGCCAATGGCCCGCATGCCTGTGTGTTGACCTGCACTTCGCGCCAGCCCGCCACCTGCAGCCCGGCCTCGATCAAATGCTGCTCTAACACCTTGCTGCTGGCCTGGCCACCGGCCGGGTCGAGAAACACCAGCCCCGCAGCGAAGCGCTCGGTCAATCCAATGCCGGCCTCGGCGGCGAGTGCGCGCAACCAGGCATGCGGGCGATGAATCAAGACACCGCAGCCATCGCCGCTGATGCCATCGGCATTCACGCCGCCGCGGTGCGAAAGTTTCGCCAACGCCGCAAACGCGGTATCGACCAAGTGCGTGCTGGCGCGCCCATCGAGCTGCGCGACGAGTCCGAAACCGCAGCTGTCATGCTCGAAAGCTTCGTCGTACAGCAAGGTGTTGGCTGCTGACGTCACTGTTGGCGACATGACCACTGACGTGGTGTTGCCTGGCTTGCCCATCATGCCTCCCCGGCGGATGGTTTGCTGGGCGCGCGTAGCCGCTGACGCCAAGGCACCATCGTCACACGCGAGAGAGTGAGTGCTGACTAAAACACACTTGCTGCGTCGCGTCAAAGCGGTCTGGACGTCCAAACGCATTGGTATCGAACGCAACTATTTTTTTGCACTGACCTCCGCGGGAGGCCTGGTTGCCGGCGGCGCCGGTGCAAGCTCGGCGGGATGGGTCGGAATGCCTGACTAGCGCAAGCTTTCGACACTTCTCTGCCCTCGCATGGAAGGGGACAGAAGTGGAGATAAAAACGGCGCGCCGATCACTCGGCGCGCCGTGAGTTAACGCAACACGGACAAACTTAGAACTTGACCTTCACACCCAGGTTGTAGAACCGGCCGACGAGACCGTTCTGCGCCCAGGTCGGGTTGTAGTTGACCCCGGCGTAGTCCGCCTGATCCAGCGGCGGCTTTTTGTCGAACGCGTTCATGATCGAACCGGTAATGCTGATGTGATCGTTGATCGCATAACTGCCGGTCAGGTCAAAGTAGGTAAACGATCCGACTTTGCAGCTAAGCGGCAGCACCGACAGGCAAGCACCGTTCGACAGCTGATCCAGGGCGACGTTACGCATACCACTGGTGTAGTACAGCGTGCCGGTGACGGTTACCGGACCCCACATGATCGTGTTGGCCCATGAGCCGCGAGTACGCGGGGTACCTGCACCCGACGAAAGCGCGTAGGGGCCATGGGTACCGACAAACTGCTGCCGGGTGCCATCGGGCAGGGTCAGCGCCCAGCTGAAGATCTGGGTGCCACCTAGTTCACTGGTGTAGTGAATATTGTTGGCGAAATCGAAGCGGGCCTGGATATCCACATCGATACCGGTGGTCTTCTGCTCGGCGGCATTGACGAAGGCCGTATCGACTTCAGCCGGACGCGGCAAGGCATTCGGGAAAGCCGGGTCGGGCAGGTCAGCAATGACCTTCACCCCTGGCGGGTTCGGGATACCAGCGAAGTAGTTAGCCAAGGCCGGACCGGTCTGGCCGGGAACAATCACGTTGGTCTTCTTGATGCTGTAGTAGTCGACCGACGCGCTCAGCCAGCTGGTCGGCTGCAACACGATACCCAGGGTGAAGTTGGTCGCCTTTTCCGGCCTGATGTTGGGATTGGCTACGGTAGCCTGGGCCAACGCGTACGGCTGGGTATAGCCGTTGTTATTGTGCGCCGCCAAGAAGGCCGGATCGGTGATCTGCAACGTGGTGAAGCCGGTGCTCGAGCTGGAGCCGTTCTCCGAGAAGCTCGGTGCGCGAATGCCCTTCGAGTACGTACCGCGCAGCGCCACCCAGTCAAACGGCTTGTATTTGAAACCGACCTTGGGCGTGAAGCCATTGCCGATATCGCTGTAGTGGTCAAAGCGACCCGACAGGTCCAGTTCCAACGACTGCAGCAGCGGAGCATTGAACTCGAAGTAGGCGGCCGACACATCACGGCTACCCTTGGTGACCGCATTGCCAAAGCCCTGAGTCACATTACCCGGATTCAGGAAGGGATCGTTCTGCGCTTCATGACGGAACTGAGCACCCAAGGCCATACCCAGTGCGCCGCCCTCCAAATCCCATAGCTGGCGATTGGCGGACAGGTCCAACGAATCCAGATCCGAGGTCGAGGTCTTGCTGTAATCCGGAGCGATCGCCTTGCGCACCGCGTTGCTGTTCAGGCCCGGATAGAGAAAGTTGTAGCTGCCGGTGTTGATCGCGTTGATCAAGGCGGGGTAATTGATCGCACCATAGCGCATGGTGTCGACCCAGGTGTGGTTGATGACAGCCGTGGCATCCCAATTCCATTGGTCGAATGAACCGGTCACCCCGCCAACCATGCGGGCGTTGTGGTTATTCAAATTGGTGCCGCCCGGAATATCGCCGAACGCGTAGTTGATCAGTGCGTACTGACCCGGGAAGGGGTTGTACGGACTGTTCGGCGGCAACGCGATGTTATTCGTGTTAGTCGGGATGCCATTCTGGATTTGCGCCGGTGCCGCGACGACTCTCGTTTTGGCCTCGAAATAACTGGCCGACATATAAGCCGTGGTGGTGTCATTGAGCTTGACGGTGAAGCGGCCATACAAGCCGCCCTGCTCCATCGCCGGCTGCACTTGGCCGTATTGCGATACAAAATTTTCGGAGCAATAGCTGCCGGGATTAGCCGGATCGTTAGTGACCAGATTGCCCTTGGGACCGCAGCCACCCGGGGCCAATACTTGCGATACCCCACCAGGAACCGGCGACACACCGTTGACAAAATTACCGCTGCCACCTGGGGTCAACTGACCCGGAGTCACCGTGCCGTAGATCGAACCGGAGTTCTGACTGGGCTGGCCGCCGATCGAGTTGGGGCCGCCGATCGAACTCAGGTTGTTGGTGTTGAACGGGAAGCCGCGTTGACGCACATTGATCGGGTTGTCCTTCTGATACTGCACGGCAACGTAGGCGTTATAGCGATCGGTCTGCAGATCGCCGCCACCGGCAATCAAGGTCGCCTTGCGCGTGAAACCGCCGCCATGCTGCGAGGTGCCGATATCGGCGGTAGCTTCGACGCCATGATAGTTCGGCTTGAGGATGACGTTGACCACGCCGGCGATCGCATCGGCGCCGTATAGCGATGAAGCGCCGTCTTTCAGCACTTCGATGCGGTCAACGGCAGCCAGCGGAATCGTGTTCAGATCGACGAACGAGCGAATGCCGTCATCGGATATCGCATAGTTGGCGCTACGGTGCCCGTCGATCAGCACCAGGGTGGAGTTGACGGTCAAACCGCGCAAGGCCACACCGGAAGCGCCTGCCGCAAAGCCGGCGGTAAATGAATTAGGAATCGAGCCGCTGTTATCCGCTGAGAGTGTGCGCACCACATCGGCAATCGTGGTGAGGCCGCTGCGCTGAATCTGTGCAGCTGAAATAACCGTCACCGGTGAAGGTGTTTCCACGTCAACGCGCGGAATCGCCGAACCCGTCACCGTAATGGTTTGCAATTGCTTGGCTTGTTGCTCTTGCGGTGCTGGGGACGACTGCGCCGGGGTGCTTTGTGCCAATGTCACACCGGAAATGGGGGCAAGCAAAAGTCCTGCGATGGTCAAAGCAAGTTTGTTGCGCTTCATTGTCTACACCCTCTCTTGGTAGAGCGTTCCATTCGCTCTGTCTGAAGCTCGCCCGGCGTTGGGGGAAGGGATGCATAAGCAAGCAATGGGTGCCGGGGAGTGCGAGCGGAGTCTTCCACGTTAATGCCCGCTTCACAAGTGACTAAAACCTTCACAAGTCGTTGACTTACTTAGCTATATGGCACGCTTTATTGCGATCGCAATTTCTTGCGTGTCGCTTTGACGAAAATGCCTTTATAGACTCATAAATCGCCTTTTATGTAGATCGATTCAGGCGCTCAAATTCGTGCCCCATAAAAATGCACGGGTTAATCAGCCAGGCCATTGCGCGGACGCAGCATTTATTAGTAACTTTTTGCGAATCGGCCTGATATGACAGCTTTAATGACTATAATCTTTTCGTTATTTGGCGGTAGCAAGGCGATAAATCGGGCTTTAAAACCCGCTCCGGCTTAACCAACCCTCAACAAAAAATCAGAACCTGGCGACAGGTCTTGTGAAGTAGTTCACAACGCGATTTATCAGATTTACAAATCCAACTGCGCGCCCAGCATCACACTACGGCCAGGCGCTGGCTCGTAATAACGGCTATTGCTCTCGTTGACGATCACTGAGCCGATGTAACGATGATCGAGCAGGTTATCGACGCGCGCGCTCAGATGCAGTCGCGCTGCCCCCCATGGCAGGCCGTAGCCGGCATCGACGCCCAGCAAAACATAGCCGGCAGCGCGGTTGCTATGGAGGTCATCGACGGACACCGCCCCCACCCCATTGAGCTCGGCACCGTAACGCCAGCCCATGGCGTCGCCACGTTCCAGCCGCAGCGATCCGTATTGCCCTGGCACACCAGGCATCGGCCCGCCGGCGCGCACCCAGGTCGCAGGCATGTTGCAGCCACTGCTCGCACAGCTAAGAAACGGACTACGAAATGTCGCTTGCAGATGGGTCAAACCCAGGGCCAGGCGCCAGCCGTCGCCCAGCACCCCATGCACGGCGACTTCCGCGCCCTGGCGTCGGCTTTGTCCGATATTGCGATAGCTGGAGCGGCCACCGATGTTGCTCGCTACCGCCAGTTCATTGCGGGTGTCGGCGCGAAACCAGGCCGCCTCCAGTGCCCAATCCTGACCGGCCTGCCACTTCGCGCCGAGTTCGCCCTGGCGGCTACGCGCAGGACGCAAGTTGAACGCCAGGCCGGCACCGCCATCGGCCCGATAGCTCAATTCGTTAAAGGTCGGGGTCTCGAAATCGCCACCGATACTGGCGTAAAGGCGCAGCTGGGCGATGGGTCGATATTGCAAACCCAACACCGGTGTCGTCGCGGTATAGCGCACCCCGCCGCTATCGTCGGGATTGGCTGGGGCGACATAGTTATCGCGCACACTGAAGTGCACTTCGCTGTGCCGCAGACCAGCCAGTAACGACCATGACTCGGCGAAATGCCAATACAGCTGTGCGTATTGATCCAGGTTCCATACGCGATCGTCCTCGTCGCGGCGTAAACGGCCGGTGACGCCCAAGCTGCTGCCGACGAAATTCTCATAGCCGCGGCGCTGCTGATCCTGTGCGTCGTAACTGCTGCCGACCACCCATTCCAGCGGCCGGCCCAGCCATTCGCCTCGATGTGTCCAGCGGGCGTCGAGGCCGCCGTAATCGCTGGATAAGTCGACCACACCGCCCGCATTCAGCGGATTGCGCTGCGCCAATACCGGTATCGCCAACACCTGCTGCACGCCGCGCTGGCCGTAGTAGCCCATGACCCGAAGCTGATCGGCCTCGCTCAGCGCTTGCTCGTATACCGCGCCGCCCTGGCTTTGGTGCACGCTTTTGCGCGTATTGAATTGACCCGCCGCCGTGGTCGCCTGACGCGGATCCTGCTGATATTGCGCGCGGGTCAGGCCGAGTGGGTCTTGCGCACCCGGCAACGCCAGCGTGTTCAATACCAGGGTCAAATGACGCCCATCGCCCAGCTCGAAGCCCAATTTGGCATTCGCCGATTCGCGCTGGGCACGGCTATGCGCCCGATAGCCGCTGGTCTGAAAGTGCGACAGCGCGAGGTTGTAGTCCATCGCCCCCGCGATGCCGCGGGTGGATGCGCCGATCCGGTAGCTATTGTGGCTGCCCGCATAGACACCTATACGTGTCTGTGCGGGCTCGCTGCCATCGGCACTCCATAGCTGCACCACACCACCGGACGAGTTGCCATACAACGCCGAGAACGGTCCACGCAGCACCTCGACCCGTTCGGCCGCGTCCAGGCTGAAATGTGCTAGCTGACCTTGGCCATCCGGCATCGTCGCCGGAATGCCATCGGCATACATCCGCACACCGCGCACCCCGAAGGTGGAGCGCGCACCGAATCCGCGTATCGACAACTGCTCGTCTTGTGCGTAGTTCTGCCGATCGCGCGCCAGCACTCCTGGCCCCCCTACCAAGGCCTCGGACAAGTTCACCCCCGGCTTACCGGCATCGGCGGCCGCCACACTCACCACGCTAAGCGATGCGGGCAGCTCAAACGGCGGAATATCCAATCGCACCGCGTTGACTCGCACCGGCGGCAACGATGCCGTCGGCAAGGGGGTATCCGCCCATAGCGGGGCCGCCATCCATCCACCGATGACCATCGCTGCCGCCCTGAACATGGGTCTGCCCAAAATGGGTTCCTTGCCGGTCGTTTGTTCCAGTAGATCGGGATACTAGCGTGGGCTATTGGCAATGCATGCTCGCCGCCACCGTTCGGCTCAGTGATAATCCGACGATGCCAAGTCCAATCGTCCCCCGCGTTCTCAGCTACAGCCTTGCCGCCATCCTGGCCTTGCTGCTCACCGCCAGCCCGGCCATGGCCCGGCAAGACGGCAAGAGCAAGACCGAACAAGCCGATGCCCAGAAGAAACTGGCCGAGGTCCGCAGCAAGATGGAGGCGCTGGCCAAAGAGCAGGCCGAAACAGCAGCCAAGCGCGACAGTGAAAACGCCGAGCTGGCCAAACGCGCCAATGCCGTCGCCAGTGCGGCACGCGCGGTACGTGAAACCGAAACAGCGATCACCGCCAAACAGCACGATCTGGAGCAATTGCAGCAACAGCGCACCGAGCTGAAGCACGCGCTGGACGGCCAGCGCTCCGCCATCGCCGAATTGCTGCGCGCCACCTACACCCTTGGCCGCGGCTCCGATCTGCGCCTGCTGCTTGGCGATGAGGATATTGGCCGCATCGCCCGCGCCCTGGCCTATTCCAAGTATTTCCAGGAAGACCGTGTCCAGCGCGTGCAGAAGCTGATGGGCGACCTGGCCAAGCTGCAAGAGCTGGAAACCTCGATCGAAGCCGAGAAACAGGCTTTGCAAGACACCCGCACCCAGCGCGAGCAGCAGGCCAAAGTGCTGGCGCAACAGCGTGCCGAGCAACAAAAACTGGCCGCCGAGACGGACGCCCAATACAAAGACCAGGGCCAGCGACTGGCCGCATTGAAGCAAAACGCGCAATCGTTGAACGACCTGGTCGCCAAGCTGCAAAAAGCTATCGACGATGCCGCCCGCGAGGCGGAGCGCGCGGCTCGCGCCAACCCCAGCACCCCCAGCGTCACGCCCGGCAAAGGCGGCGCCAACATCCGCGGCAACCTGCCCTGGCCGGCCAGCGGCGTAGTCAATACATATAGCAATGGCGTGCTGATCAAGGCACCCGGCGGCAGCGAAGTGCGCGCGGTAGCCCGCGGCAAGGTGATCTATGCCGCCTTTCTGCGCGGCTATGGCCTGCTGCTTATCCTCAACCACGGCAACGGCTGGATGAGCATGTACGGCAACAATGAAACCCTGCTGCACGGCGTCGGCGACCAGATCGAGGCCAGCGAGCCGATCGGCACCGCCAGCGCCCCCACCGGGGTCAACACCGGCGTGTATTTTGAGTTACGCCAAAATAACAAACCGGTCGAACCGCGCAGCTGGCTGAACCGGCAGCGTTGATGACAACGACACCTCGCCCGCCAATGAATTTCGGCGCCTTGGCGTGGTCTTAATGAGCTTGGCGTAAGCTCACGCCACGCCTACTCGATTTCTCGGAGTTCTTCTGCATGCGGTTTTCCACCTATAGCCCGATCGCCGCCAGCCTCGCCACCCTGCTGCTGGTCGCACCGCTGGCCCAGGCGCAGACCGCACCCGCTGCCGCCGCTAGCGTCGCCGCCCCGGCGCACGCCGCATCCGCGCTGGCCACCGACCCGGTCGACCTGGACGACATCCGCAATTTCAGCCGCGTCTACGAGATCGTACGCCAGGCCTATGTGGAAAAAGTCGACAACAAGACCCTGATGAAAACGGCGATCAGCGGCATGCTCAGCGGTCTCGACCCGCATAGCGAATACCTCGACAAAGAAGGCCTGGCCGAATTGAGCGAGGACACTACCGGCCAGTACAGCGGCCTTGGCATCGAGGTACTGCCGGTCGACGGCAGCCTGCGCATCATCGCCCCGATCGACGACACCCCCGCCGCGCGCGCCGGCATCAAGCCTGGCGACACCATCATCAAAATCGACGGCAAGCCGGTCAGCTCCGAAAACGTCGACGACATGTTCAAGCAACTGCGTGGCGAAGAAGGCAGCAAGGTCACCCTGACCATCCTGCACGAGAAAAGCGACAAGCCGGTCGACCTGCCGCTGGTCCGCGAAAAAATCTCCGTCACCAGCGTCAAGGTACGCAGTCTCGAACCCAGCTACGCCTATGTGCGCATCAGCCAATTCCAGGACGACACCACCCCCGACCTGGAGAAAAAACTCGGCGAATTGATCAAGAAGAACGGCGCGCAAAAAGGCATCGTGCTTGACCTTCGCTCCAACCCCGGCGGCCTGCTCACCGCCGCCGTCGGCGTCAGCGACGCCTTTCTCGACAGCGGCACCATCGTCACCACCCGTGGCCGCCTGCAAGACGCCAACCTCAACTTCGCCGCCCATCCCGGCGACCTGATCAACGGCGCGCCCATGGTGGTGCTGGTCGACAACGGCACCGCATCCGCCGCCGAGATCGTCGCCGGCGCGCTCAAAGACAACCATCGCGCCCTGATCATCGGCCGCCGCACCTTCGGCAAAGGCGTGGTGCAAACCGTGCTGCCGCTAGACGCCGATCACGCGGTGAAAATCACCACCGCGCGTTACTACACCCCCAGCGGCACCTCGATCCAGGCCGAAGGCATCAAGCCGGATATCGCCCTCGCCGACCTCGCCGTGAACAAGGCCGATAGCGCCCCTGTGCTGATTGGTTCCGAGGCCGATTTGCACAATCATCTCTCTAACGAGGATGGCAAGACGGACAAGGACATCAACAACGATGGCAGCGCTGAGAATGCCAAGTTGGCTACGCAGGATTACGCGTTGTCGCAGGCGTTGAATGTGTTGAAGGGGATGGCGTTGAATCGTGCTGTGGCGCCGGCTGGTGCTGCGGGCTCGCGTTGATTTGTTTGGCGGGTTGGTCGCGAGGCGTGAGCTTTTGCTTGTAGGTTGTGGTGCGGCGATTGGGTCGCCTGCGGCGGGCTTTCGAACCCCTGCCGGGGTCCGAGTCACTTTTCTTTGCGTGGCCAAAGAAAAGTAACCCAAAGAAAGGCCAACCCCGCTTGTCGCCCTACGGGTGCGTGAGGGCTGGCCGGGCTTTTCGACAGGGCTTCCTGCCCTGGCGAAAAGGCATCGACGTCCATGTCGATGCCCCTGCGGGCCTGATCGTCCAACCCTCACCGACGCACAGGGGCCCCTAACGTCAAGGGCAAAAGCGAGAGCAAAGGCAACAGCAACAGCCTGGGCGTCGCCCCCTCACGAAACAGTATCCCTCACCACTCGGCGACTGCTTGCAGTCGCTCCCGAGTGCGCGCAGGACGCGCGCTGCTCTTGGGACCCCTATACCGCGGTGAGGCTGGGGCGACAGGCCCGCAGGGGCATCGACACGGATGTCGATGCCTTTTCGCCAGGGCAGGAGCCCTGTCGAAAAGCCCGACCTAGCCTCACGCACTCGTAGGGCAGGATGCCCGCAGAGCGCGGCATGGGGGTGGCCTTTCTTTGGGTTACTTTTCTTTGGCCACGCAAAGAAAAGTGACTCGGACCCCGGCAGGGGTTCGAAAGCCCGCCGCAGGCGACCCAATCGCCCCACCACAACCTACAAGCAAAAACCCAAGCTCACCACGAACCCGCGCCGCCGCCACATAAAAGCGAAACCCCACCAGAAACAACCCAGCCCGCGATCCCCCAACACCTACAGCAAACTAAATACCAATCTCAGGCGCCAACACCGCCAACCGCGCCGCCAGCGCCGCGTCACTATCCCGGTCAAGCAAACGAAACCCCGAAAAATCAAACGCCGGCGCCACCAGGCAAGTACACAGCGCATGCCCGCCCAACGGCCGCGCAGCCTGCCAGGCATACGCCGGCACCACGCACATCGACTCAGCATCGTCGATACCGCGCGCACCCAGCCGATGCCGCCGCAATTGATCGGTATCCGCGTGATAAATCAGCAACTCCAGCGGTTCGCCTTCGACGAAATGCCAAGCCTCTTCGGCGTCCACGCTATGCCAGGCACTGAACTCACCGGCAGCGAGCAGGAAATGGATGGCGCTCAACGGCGCGCGCGGCGCGCCGGATGGTTGTGGTGCGGGGTAGATGCGCCGGTAGTGGCCGCCTTCAGGATGCGCTTGCAACGCCAGGTGATCGATCAACACCTGCGCTGGCGTCGTCGTGCTCACCCGGTCAACCTGCGGCGGCCGCATCACTCGGCTTCACCAGCCAACGCACCGCCAGTACACCCAGCTCGTAAAGCAGGCACATGGGTATGGCCAACATAATCATCGAAGTGATGTCGGGCGGGGTGATGAAGGCGGCGATGGCGAAGGCGCCGACGACCGCATAGCGGCGACCACTGCGCAGTTGCTCCACATTGACGACACCGATCGCGGCAAGAATCACCACCGCCACCGGCACCTCAAAACACAGGCCGAAGGCAAAGAACATCAGCATGACGAAGTCGAGATAATGGGTGATGTCCGTCATCATCTCCACACCCTGAGGCGTCACCGCGACCAGGAAGCGGAACGCCGCCGGCAGCACCAGAAAGTAAGCAAAGGCGCAGCCGATATAGAACAACAACACCGCCGCGACCAACAACGGCCGGGCCAGACGTTTTTCGTGCTTATACAAACCCGGACTGACAAAGGCCCATAGCTGATACAGGATCACCGGCATGCTGATGAATAAGGCGGTGTAGAACGCCAACTTCAGCGGAGTTACAAAGGGGCTGGCCACTTCGGTGGCGATCAGATGCGCACCTTGCGGCAAGCGCGCCACTAGGGGCGCCGCCAGCTCGGCGTAGAGCCGGTTTGCGAACGGCATCAGTGCCGCCAGCACGACCACGATGGCAATCACCGCCTTGAGCAGGCGCGAGCGCAGTTCGATCAGATGCGAGAACAAGCCCTCCTGCAATTCTTCATGCAGGTCGTCGGATTCGAGGCGGCGTGGCTCGGAAGGGTCGTGCTCAGGTGCCGCCATGCGGAACGTCCTTGGGCAGTTCGCCGTTCACAGGTGCAGCGGCAACTGCGTCGGCAGGCGTAGTGGCGGGAGTGGTTTCAGTAGCGATGGCGGCGGTATCGCTGGCTGCTGCGGGTGCGGGTGCCGCTGGCGAGACGATCGAGGCTGCCTCGGCAAAGGGCTCGCGAACCCGGTTGACGGTGGCATTGAGATTGGCTTGCGCCGCCTCGGCCTGGGCGGCGGCTTCGCGCGCGTGGCGTTTGATCTCTTCCACTTGCAGCTCGCGCTCGACCTCGGCGCGCACGTTGTCCCAACCGTTACGCGCCCGTCGCAGCAAGGCACCTGCGGTGCGTGCCACGCCGGGGAGTTTTTCTGGGCCGAGTACGATCAGCGCGACAAGCGCGAGCAGCACCAGCTTGCCGAAGCTGATCTCGATCATGGTCTAAAGCGTGTCCTGCGCTTATTTCGATTCGCTGGAATCGTGTTGATTCTGCGTGGTCTGGTTGGGTGCCGACTGATTCTGCGTGGTATGCGGGGCCGCTACCGGATCGGCCTGCAAGCGCTCGCCGTCCTTGGGTTTGTCGCCTTCGCCGCCATCCAGGCCTTTCTTGAAATCCCGCACGGCACCGCCGAGATCCGAGCCGATATTGCGCAATTTCTTGGTGCCGAAAATCAGCACGACCACGACCAGAAGAATAATGAGATGGGTAATGCTCATGACTTATCTCGAAAGCGGAAAAAGGGTGGAGGGTGCGGCAAGCGAAAGCATCGGCGGGTGCCTATGCCCGTTTGCCGATGCCGCACGGATCCAGATCAGCGCTGAGTGTACTCTTCCAGGCGGTCGCGAAAGTCGACAACCGCACTCGGCACGTTGCTCACGCCACCTTCGAAAATGCGCCGTGGCGTGACGCCCGCCCCATAAATTGCCACATTGGCGTCATAGTCGATGCGTAGGGCCGAACCATCCAGGGCGACACCGGCGAACAATCCGCGCGAACGCGAGTAGGAGTAAATCTCTGCCTTGAGCTGGCTATCGGTCGCCGCGGTGGCGGTACGGCCGACCGGACCGGCGGCGGCCGAAGCGTCGGCACCGAGGGTAAATTTGCCGTTGACGATCGAATCCACGCCACGCTGGGTACGAAACACCAGAATCACGTCGGTGGACGACACGCCGATCTGAAAACCGACGCTACCGCCGGTCATGGTAATGAAGCTGGGGTTGGACCAGGTGCCATCCGGATTTTTCACCGAAACCAGACCTTCGCCACGGCGACCGCCAAAAATAAAGCCGGCCTTGACCATATCGGGGATCACCGCGATCGCATGCGCTTCCTTGAGCAAATCGGTGGGAATCGATTTGTCCGGCGCGTCCATGATCTGTTTCAGCACCCGCACGGCGTTCTGCGCGCGAACCAGCGGCGGATCTTCGGCATGTACAGCCATCGCTGGCAACAACAGCAAAGCAATCAATAACCAACGACGCAGCGATACTTGAAACATGGATAGCTCCTGTCTTGACCCAAACACGATGACCGGGACGCCAGCATGGCCTTGAGCTGCCCTGCCGCGGCCACTTGCTGCGACAACCGGCGCCTACGGCATCCCGAATGGCTTGTGGCAGACTCCTCGACCAACCTCGCCCATGCAGTCGCCACGCCATACCGCCAGCACTATACCGGCCTGGCAGGTCATTCCTATGAATCTAGCCGTTAACAAACCGCCGATGCAGCAACCAGCCGTTCAGGCGGGCATCTTGCTGGTCAACCTGGGTACCCCCGATGCACCGACCGCCAAAGCGGTACGGCCGTACCTGGCGCAATTCCTCGGCGATCCGCGGGTGATCGAATACCCGCGCCGCTGGCAGCGCTGGCTGTGGAAGCTGGTATTGCACGGCGTCATCTTGCGCCTTCGTCCGGCGCGCTCGGCGCATGCCTACGGCGCGATCTGGACTAAGCAAGGCTCGCCCTTGCGAACCGGCAGCGAGGCATTGGCTCGCGCTGTACAAAACGTCGTCAATGAGCGGGCGCCCGGACCGGTCCAGGTCGCGCTGGCGATGCGCTACGGCGAGCCCTCGGTCAAACGGCAAATCAAGCAATTACAAGACGACGGTGTACGGCGGCTACTCGTGTTGCCGCTGTATCCGCAATATTCGGCCACCTCCACCGGTTCGGTGATCGACGCCGTCGCCGATGCCTTCAAGGCCTTGCGCTGGCCGCCGGAGCTGCGCATCGTCAATGACTATCACGATGACCCCGGCCACATCGACGCGCTCGCCCGCAGCATCGAGACATACTGGGCCACGCATGGGCGCGGCGATAGATTGCTGCTGTCGTTCCACGGCATTCCCGAACGCTATGTGCGCGCCGGCGACCCGTATTTCGATCAATGCCAAGCCACCGCCAGCCTGTTGCGCGAACGGCTGCAACTGGATCCGTCGCAGTTGCTCGTCAGCTTTCAGTCACGTGTGGGCCGTGAGCGCTGGCTACACCCCTATACCGATGCCACGGTGCGCGAACTCGCTGCCGCCGGCGTGAAAAAGCTCGATGTCGCCTGCCCCGGTTTTGCCGTGGACTGCCTCGAGACACTGGAAGAGATCGCCATGCAGAACCGAGATTTCTTTCTCGCTGCCGGCGGTGAGACCTTGCGTTATATCCCCGCGCTCAACGACAGCCCCGAGCAGCTGGAAAGCCTGACCGCGTTGATCCTGCAGCACGCGCAAGGCTGGCCCGAGTTTGCCGCCGCCCTACCCACCGTCGCCGATGGACTTGCAAAGCATGGGCATGATCGCGCCGACTGAATTATCCATTTCGCTGCCATCGCTGACGCTACGCGCGCAGGCCTGGGGTGACCCCGCCTTGCCGCCACTGCTCGCGTTGCATGGCTGGCTGGATAACGCTGGCAGCTACGCACTGCTGGCACCGTTGCTGGCCGAACGCTGGCGAGTGATTGCGCTGGAGCTGCCCGGGCACGGTCATTCCGATCATCTGCCGGCCGGGGTTCACTATCACTTCATCGATTACGTACGTGCCGCCCTGGCTGCTGCCGATGCACTCCGTTTGCAGCGCTTTGCGCTGCTCGGTCACTCGCTCGGCGCCGGCATCGCCGCCCTGCTCGCGGCGGCGGCGCCAGCCCGGATCGAAAGCTTGCATGTGATCGAAGGGCTAGGCCCGATCGGCGACGATGGTTCGCATACCTTGCAGCGTTTTCGCGATGCGCTCATGCCGCAGTCAAGCACCAAACGGCCGCTGCGGCTGTTTCGCGATGTTGAACAAGCGATCAGCGCACGGACCATCGCCAGCGGGCTGCGCCCCGAACTGGCACGCCCGATTGTCGAACGCGGCCTGTTTGAAACCAGCCTGCCGGCAGATGATCAATCACCGGCAAGCAGCGGCTGGAACTGGCGTAGCGATCCACGGCTTACCCGCTCGACGCCGCTGCGCATCGCCGAAAACCAAATCCACGCGCTGCTTCGCGGTATCCAGGCACCCACCAGCCTGCTGCTGGCGCAGCCCACCACGCCCTACCTGCCCAGCCATCCGATGCAGCTGCGCGCGGCCTGTGTCGCCCATATCAAGGTGAGCCATATGCAAGGCTGCCACCACCTGCATCTGGAACATCCGCAGGCCGTAGCCGATTGGCTGTGCCAGCCCAGCCTGTAAGGCCTCGCTGAAAACCGCCCGGAGGGAAAACCCGCCGGGCGATGCAGCCTTTTCAGATCGATCGCCCGGCGTTGCCACATTCAGACCAAAGCTCAGGGCTTGGCCAGTCCCAGCGTATCCAGGCCCTGCTCGAAAACGACATCGACCGGAATCTTCGCCGTCTGCAGCCGCTTCAAATCACCGGCGAGCTCGGCATCGATGCTGCCCATGCTGTCGGTGAGTTGCTTGGCGGCGGCGTAGTCGCCATTGCCCTGGATGGTCAGCAATTTGGCCGACAGCGCATTCATCGCCGCGGTCATCTTGTCGAAATCGACCCGGTAGCGACCCGTGGCCGCGTCGCGGCTGAAAGCGCCCTGCTGCTTGAAGAAGTTGAAACGAACCATGTTCGCCTTGGCGTGTGCATCGCTGGCGCCGAAGCGCACCGAACGCAGAATGCCGGCGAGGAAGGTGACGTAGTTGTCCATCAACTTGGCTTTATCCAGCTCACCCTTCTCGGCCAGCTTGGTGACCATGTACAAGCCGAGAATGTCGGCCTTGCCTTCCTCGAAGCTGGAGGCCTGATCTTTCAAGGCCGTGCGCACCATGCCCTTGTCGTTCAAGGTGTTCTTGATGCCCAGGCCGTGCGCCACTTCGTGAAACATGGTGTTTTCGAAGAACGCGTCAAAGGTCAGATGCGATTGCTGGTCGTCGGCAATCAGCTCCTTGGCGATCGGCAACATGATCTTGTCGAACTTCGCCTGCATCACGTTTTCCAGCTGCAGGCGGCGGGTGCCTTTCTTCAGCTGTACTTCTTCGTCGTTGGGCAGATTGATGGCAATGGTCTTGGCACCGACATTGGCGTTGCCGGCGTAGTACACCGCGAAATAAGCATTGAGGTCGGCATCGGAACCCGGCTTCTCGGCCTTGTACTTGTCGTCTACGGGCAAGCCGCGCTGCAGCTCGGGCAGATACTTCACGAAACGGGCCAGCTTGGCGCTCCATGCCTGGTCTTTTACCAATACATAGCTTTCGTAGCTGGCCTTGTAGCCGAATACCTGGTCTTCATAGGTCTCGATCGGGCCGATCACGATATCGACCGGGTTGTTCTTCATCGCCATCCAGGCAAAGTCGCTGGGGCGATAGTCGTCGCTGAGCAAGGCGTCGGCACGCTGTTTGAGATAGCGCGCAAAGTCCTTGTCGTCGGACAGCTTGGCCGCTTCGCGCAATAGATCCGCCGCTTTTTGCAGATCAGCCTGATAGATCTGGTGATACGGCACGCTGATCAGCTGATTCTCGGCACCACGGCGCAGCACGGTGTACAGCGAGGTTTTGTCTTTCAGCGGCGATTGCTCGAACTCGCTCTTGCTCATGTCGGCCGGATAAAACTGTACGCCAGGTGGACGCGGGCCGATGCCGGCGACAAAGGGCTGATCGTTGTCGAGGCGGTCCCAGGGGCCGTAGTTGATCTCGGCCAGACGACGAGTGCTCTCATCGGGAATACGCTGCATCAAGCCGGCCTTGTCGCCCCAGGATTGCTGCCAGTACAGCGCATTGGTCACATCGGCGGCCTGGATCAACAGCGCCATCATCTGCTTCTGCCTGGCATCGAAGGCAGACAGATCGGCGCTGAGCTTCACTGTGGCGTAGTTGGCCAGGCGCTGCTGCGCCGCTTCGGCATCGGTCGAAGCCGGTGCCGGCGCGGTAGCGGCAGGCGCCGGTGCTGCCGGTGCAGGCGTCGATGCCGGTGCGGGCGGCGCCGCTTCGTGCTGGGATGAATTACAGCCAGCCAACGCGGCGACCAGGCTAAGAACAAGCAGACGGCGATGCATAAGGCGTCCTCGATAAGGGCGAACGGGTAATGGCGAACGCGCATGGTAGCGCGCAGACAGGCCGACACTTTAAGGGCACAGCGGGCCTGGCGTGGCAGAATCCCCTTCTATGCGTACTTATCTGGTCGGCGGCGCGGTCCGCGACAAACTGCTGGGACGGGCACTGGTCGATCGCGATTATGTGGTGGTCGGCGCGCGCCCCGAAGACATGTTCGCCCTGGGCTACAAACCCGTGGGCAAGGATTTCCCGGTATTCCTGCACCCGCAAAGCGGCGAGGAATACGCGCTGGCACGGACCGAACGGAAAACCGGCCATGGCTATCACGGCTTCGATTTCCAGGCCGATGCCACGGTGACGCTGGAGCAGGATCTGGCCCGCCGCGACCTCACCATCAACGCCATCGCCGAGGACGAACACGGAGTGCGGGTCGATCCGTATCACGGTATCCGCGATATCGAGCAGCGGGTCTTGCGCCATGTCTCGCCCGCGTTTGCCGAAGATCCGGTGCGTTTGTTGCGCGTGGCCCGCTTTGCCGCACGCTTCGCACCGCTGGGCTTTACCGTCGCCGACGAGACGATGAAGCTGATGCGCGGCATGGTGGCGGCCGGCGAAGTCGATCACCTGGTCGCCGAACGGGTCTGGACCGAAACACGCAAGGCGCTTACCGAGCCACAGCCCTCGGCGTTCTTGCGCGTGCTACGCCAAGCCGGAGCCCTGGCGGTGCTGTTTCCAGAGATCGACGCGCTCTACGGCATACCGCAACGCGCCGAATTCCACCCCGAAGTCGACACCGGCGTGCACATCGAAATGGTGCTGGACATGGCGGCGCGGCTGGCCCCGCGCGACGACCTGGTTGGCTTTTGCGCGCTCACCCATGATCTTGGCAAGGCACTCACGCCGATCCAGGAGCTGCCGCGGCATCTCGGCCACGAGCATCTTGGCGTCGCCCCGCTGCACGAGCTGGCCGCACGCTTGAAAGTTCCCGCCGAGCATGCCGCGCTGGCCGAACTGGTGTGTCGAGAGCACTTGAACGCCCATCGCGCCTTCGAACTCAAGCCGTCCACCGTACTCAAGCTACTCAGCTCCCTGGATGCGCTGCGCCGCCCGGAACGCCTGGATACCTTCTTGCTGGCTTGCGAGGCGGACAAACGCGGCCGGCTTGGCCACGCCGACGACGATTACCCCCAGGCCGCCTATCTGCGCGCGGCACGCGGCACGGCCGCCGCGGTGACCGCAGCGCCTTTTGTGGCCCAGGGTTTACAAGGGCCGGCGATCGGCGCCGCGATGGAAAAAGCTAGGATCCAGGCCATTGCTGGGATAAAACCGGGGCGTTCCTAAGATTCGCAGTGTATAAAGATACGATCCATCGTTGTTACTGTATAACACCAAACGCTTTGCTCACTTAGCTTGGAGCCGCCTGTGCCATCCACCTTCGCCTCGACCTCACCGCTACGCCAGCGCTTTCGTCCGCTTTGGTGGCTGGGTATCAGCTACGTATTGATTGGCGCGATCACCCGCATCGTGCTGTTGTGCATGAGCGGTACCGACAATGTGCCGCTGAACCCGTTGTCGTGGGCTTACGCCTTTGGCGTGGGCCTGGGCTACGACCTGATGACCTTTGTCTACGTCGCCTGGCCGATGGTGCTGTTCTTGTGGCTGGCGCCGCGCCGCTTTTATGTGTCGCGCGCGGGTCAATGGCTGCTTTATCTGTTGAGCCTGATCCTGCTGTTTGGCTTGCTGTTCGTGGCGATTTCCGAACTGGTGTTCTGGGAAGAGTTCAGCACCCGCTTCAACTTTATTGCGGTGGACTATCTGGTCTACACCACCGAGGTCATCGGCAATATCCGCGAGTCGTATCCGATCGGTTTGTGGCTCGGCATGCTGGCCGTGGTCACCCTGATCATCGTGGCACTCACCCGCCGCGGCCTGCGCACCAACGACAAGGGTTCGCGCTTTTGGCAGCGCGGCAAAGTGGTGCTGGTGTGGCTGGTCATCACGGTGGTCACTGTCGCCGCCTTCAAGGGCACGCTGAAGGACCGTACCGCCAACGCCTACGTCAACGAGCTGTCCGGCAATGGCATTTACGAATTCTTCGCCGCCTTCCGCAGCAACCACCTCGATTACGCGCGCTTCTATAAAACCCTGCCCGATGATCAGGCTTTCCAGAACGTGCGCGCCCTGATCAAGACGCCCGAAGCCACTTTTATCAGCGACAACCCGCGTGACCTCACCCGGGAAATTCGCCATGCCGGCCCGGAAAAGCATCTCAATGTGGTGCTGGTCAGCATCGAAAGCATGTCTGCCGACTTCTTGCAGACCTTCAAGGGCACCCACGGCAACATCACGCCGCGGCTGGATGCGCTGGTCGATAAAAGCATGTTCTTCGACAACCTTTATGCCAACGGCACGCGCACCGTGCGCGGGCTCGAAGCGTTGGCGTTGTCAGTGCCGCCGACTCCGGGCGATTCGCTGGTCAAGGCGCATAACAACGAAAACCTGTTCTCGCTGGCCGACATCTTCAACGACCGTGGCTATCAGTCGGACTTTGTCTATGGCGGCTACGGCTACTTCGACAATATGAATTACTTCTTCGGCCAGAACGGCTATCGCGCGGTGGACCGCAACAACATCGCCAAGGGCGAGACCATCCACAGCGAGAATGTCTGGGGCGTCGCCGACGAGGACCTCTACACCCTCGCACTGAAGCAGATGGACGAAAGCCATGCCGCCGGCAAGCCGTTCTTCCTGCACATCATGACCACCTCCAACCACCGGCCATTCACCTTCCCCGCCAATCGCGTGCCGCAAGCCAATGGCACCCGCGCAGGTGCGGTGGCCTACACCGACTGGGCGGTGGTCGATTTCATCGAGCGGGCACGCAGCAAGCCGTACTTCGACGACACCATCTTCGTCATTACCGCCGACCATTGCGCCTCCAGCGCAGGCCGTAGCAGCGTGCCGATCAACCGTTATCACATCCCGCTGTGGATCTACGCGCCGAAACATATCCAGCCGCAGCGCGTAGAACGCCAGATGGGCCAGATCGATATCGCCCCGACCATTCTCGGCCTGCTCAACTTCAGCTACCGCAGCCGCTTCTTCGGCGCCGACCTGTTTCAACTGGAGCCTGGCCGCGAACACGCCTTCCCCGCCACCTACGAAAAACTCGGCTACCTGCGCAACGACGTGCTGACCGTGCTCGAACCCCAACGCCGGCTGGAGCAGGTACACCCCGATTTCGACAGCGGCGATGCCACGGCCATCCATCCGGTCGACCAAAAACAGGTCGATGACGCCGTCTCCTATTACCAAGTCGCCGCCAGCCTGTTCAAAAGCGGCCAGCTGCTACGCCGTAAAGAAGACAGCACCCCGGTCAAGCCGCTCGATTCGCCTGCCGCAGAAACTCCGGCCGCTCCAGCACCAGCCAGCAGCGTACATTGACCGCACACCGGCGACGGGCCTTGTGTCCGTCGCCGGTTATTTGGCTTGCGATCACCTGTGGCACCAGGTAGAAACCCTGCCTCACGCCTTATCTCGTCAGGGATGATCTACATGCCGCTGTCGCAACGCCCTTCTATGCGTTTGTTCGGCAGCCTGTTGTTGATCTGGCTACTGCTGAACCTGCCGGTGCTGCTGGGTCTACGCGCCTTGCCATGGGATGCCATCAACCAGTTTTATCCCACGGTTTATTTCAACGCCAGCAGCTTGCGCCATGGCCTGGCGCCATGGTGGAACCCGTCTATCTACTCGGGCTATCCGCAGCTTGCCGATCCGCAAGGCATGCTGTTCTCCCCGCTGTTGATGGGCTGGATGCTGTTGCGCTCCAACCCGAGTGCCGCCTGGTTCGCCTGGGGCGTATTGCTGCATCTGCTCATGGGTGGAGCCGCCATGCTGGCGGGCTTGCGGCGTAGCGGCGCGAATGCTTTCGGCGCGCTGGTCGGCGCGGTCGTTTTCATGGCGGGCGGGGTTGCCGCTGCCAGGCTCGAACATACCCCGATCGTGCTGGCCTACGCCTATGCGCCTGTCGCGTGGCTGGCGCTGCGCTATTTCATGGCGTCGCCGAACTGGCGCCGTGGCTTGTGCTTTGGATTGGCCTCTGGCGCGCTGATCACCCAGCTGGTGCAACTCACTTGCTTGCTGGTGTTGATGATCGTGCTGTATGCCATCGTCGCGACCATCGCGCATTGGCGTCGCTACAGCGCAGCGGATCGTTGGCAGTGGTGCGCAGGCATGGGGGTAGCCTTGCTGGTCGCCCTGGCCATGGGCCTGCCGCAACTGCTGCTGAGCTGGGCCTATATAAATCTTTCCAATCGCGCGGTACTGCCGCTTGATGCCGCGGCGGCGGGATCACTGGATAGCCGCGCCCTGCTAAGCCTTTTTGATCCCAATGTCTGGCACGCCTTGCGCGGTCAATACAACGGGCCGGCGAGCCGGGTGGAAGGCTATCTCTATCTTGGCGCGGTGCCGAGCTTGCTGTTGGTCGGCATCGGCATAGCCTGGAAGCAGCCACAGCAGCGGCGTCAGCTGATCTTCTTCGGTGTCGTCGCCGTGTTTGCCTCTCTCTATATGTTCGGCGTGAATACGCCGTTCTACGGCTGGCTGTATTCATGGCTCCCAGGCATGCAGCAGTTTCGCCGCCCGTCAGATGCGGCCTACCTGCTCAATATGGCCTTTGCCGTCTTTATCGGACTGGCCGCCTCGCATGTCGATCTACATGCTCGCCGCCGCGTGCTGTGGCTGCTGGCTATGGCCGCTGTTTGGCTGGGGCTGTCCAGCCTACATATGCGCGATGTGGGCATACGCTGGCAATCGGCGACCATTCTTGCCGTGGTATTGGCATGCATCGCGCTATGGCACGTCGGGCGATTCCCGACCACGGCGCGTCACCACATGCTTTGGCTGCTGGTACTGCTGCTGGCCGATTACCGTTGCTTCAATCTCAATGGCAGCTTCAATCAGGCTCGCGACCAAGCACACAGCTTCATGCGCGACGAGGCGGTGAACCGCCTTGCGCAGCAACTGAAGCCAACCCCAGGCGCGCTGCCTCAGCGCATCGAAACCATCGATGCGGGCGTGTATTGGGACAACTTGGTGGTATTGCGCGGCTTATCGTCGACGCAGGGATATAACCCGCTGCGTTACGCCCTCTACGATCAGTGGTATGGCGCGCGCGACAATGGCAGCCTGCCGCGAGTGAATACAGCCTTTAATCCGGCAGCCGATAGTGCGCTGAGTGCGTTGCTAAGCGTCGGGTATCTGGTCAGAGGCCTGAAAGAGCATGCCGCCGCCTGGTCGCCGCCGCGCGGTTACCAACTTAGCTTTGCCAGCCAGCAGGTTGAGGTATGGCGTAACACGCAGGCCTATCCGCGGCTACTGACCCCGACCACCGCTCGCCTGCAGAATGACGCATCGCCCGTATCGGCGGAGGATTTTTCCGCGACCGATTTCCGCGAAACCGTCTGGTTGACGCCACGTGACGACCAGGATCGCCTGGCGGCCGAAACCAGCATGCTCCACTGTGGTCATCGCCTTCGACTGCTGGACAGCCGTGCCACGCCGACCCAGCTCACCGTGCGCACCCTGGCCAGCGAAGGTCCGGGCTGGCTGGTGCTTAGCGAACTGGACTTTCCCGGCTGGAAGGCCACATCCGACGGCCTGACGCTACCGATTCACCGAGCGAATGGCATGTTCCGCGCCGTTTGCGTCCCTGCTGGCGAACACACCATGCAGTTCACCTTTCATCCATGGGCGATGGTCGCCCAGGCGTGGCAACGGGCACAGCACTGAATCAGGCCATCAAAGCCGCCCGCCCTGATCGGCCGCCAACAATTCCGCCGCCAGCGGCACCGCGTCCAAACCACGCGCAAACAACATCGCCTGAAAACGCTCGCCCATCTGATCGGGCAAGGTCAGCCGCTTCACTTGCTGCGCCAGCCGATACCGCGACAGCTCATCCGGTGCCTGCTCATAAGCCTGCTCAAAAGCTCGCTGCAAATCGGCGGCAATCAAGAACTGCGCCTGCGGCAGGTAAGCAAGCACCCCAAAGCCGCCGCTGTTGCCCGCCTCGGCCAGCGCGGTGAAATCCACCGACGCGGTGAGATCGTTCAAGCCCGGCAGATACAACGGATCGCTATGCGCCCGATGACGGTAATGCGCCATCAAGGTGCCGTCGCGGCGGTCAGGCAAATAGAACTCGCGACGCACATAACCGTAGTCGACAAACAACATCAGCCCCGCGCTGAGCGAGCCGGCCACCGCCTGGATCCAGTACGGCAACTGCGGCAGGATCTCCGAACGATAGCCATCGGCGAAATCGCGACCCAGATCACGCTCGACATGGCGTACCGCGCCGGCCACCAAGGCATCGGCCGGGCGATCCACGCGCATCAAGCGGCCCTCGCCATCCAGCGCGACGTATTCCTCATACACCTCGCCATCGCGCAGGGTGAAGCGTGTGGTCGGCAGCGCATCGATCACTTCGTTGGCGAACAGCACGCCGCGCCAATCTTCTTCCGGTGGCCGATCCAGCCATTGCACTCGTGCATACAGCTCGGCAGGGAGCGCTGCCGCAAGATGTTCGCGCTGGCGCTCACGCAGGTCAGCGCTGGGCTCCAGGATCAAATACCGTCGCGGCAAAGTCTGCGCCGCAGCCATCGCACGCAGCGCCGCCTCGGCAAAGACGCCGCTGCCGCCACCCAGCTCCAGAAAATCGGCAGCGCCGCCCAGCATCGCCAACACCGGCTGGACGGCATTGACCACGCAACGCGCAAACAACTCGCCCAACTCCGGCGCGGTGACGAAGTCGCCCGCCTCGCCGAACTTGGTGGTGCCGGCGCTGTAATAGCCCAGGCCCGGCGTGTACAGACAACGCTCCATGTATTGCGCAAACGGCATGGGCCCTTGCGCCGCCATCTGCTCTCGCAGTTGCGACAGCAGCCGGTCGGAGTGCGCGCGCTCGTCGGCGCTCGGTTCAGGGAGTCTGGATTGCATGGTGAAGAGCTACCGGCTTACGACAGAAAAAATAACGGTTGGGGTACTCCCCATGGTTCACGCTGATGAGCCACGCCTACTCGCGCGGCTGGCGCAACAGCCGCACTACCGCCTCGCGCGCTTCCTCGACCCCGGTGCTGGCGGGCGACGAAAAGATCTGCGCGGTCGCGTGCAAACCCTCGGGGAAACTTTTGCGCATGGCCAGCAACGCTTGTGTCGCCTGGCCGCGCGACAGCTTGTCGGCCTTGGTCATCAAGAGGTGGCAGGGCAAATGGGTGGAAAAGCAGAAGTCCAGCATCATCCGGTCGAACTCCTTCAACGGATGACGGATATCGGCGATCAGCACCACCCCGCGCAGGCTGCGCCGCTGATGCAGGTAGGCATCGATTTCCTGTTTCCAGTGATCGCGCAGCTCGGGTGGCACCTTGGCATAGCCGTAACCGGGCAAGTCGATCAGCCGAGCATCGAGTGGCGGTTGACCCTCGCCTTGCGTCAGCGGCGGCAGCGAGAAGGCGACCATTTGCTGGGTGCGACCGGGGGTCTTGGAGGTGCGCGCCAGCCCGCGATGGCTGGTCAGTGTGTTCAAGGCGCTGGATTTACCGGCATTGGAGCGACCCGCAAAGGCCACTTCAGCGCCGCTATCGGCGGGTAATTGGTTGATTCGGTGAGCGGCCAGTACGAACTGGGCGCCTTGGAGCGGATTAGCTGACATAGATAATGGTTTGACCGGCTACGGTGGCGCGGGGATAATTCCGAGGTTTCTGCCAGTTACGGGCACCACAACGCGGTGCGCCGTGCAGCCATAGCAGTATTTCTGGAGACAAGTGTATGAGTTTTCGGCCCGCCGGTTTTCGGCCCGCTGTTTTTGGCTACGCCGTAGCCCTCGCCTTCGCGCTCACCGTTAGCGTGGTTTCGGCGCAGGATGCCAAGCCGGCTGCGCCTGCCAGCGCGGCGCCGCCGGCTGCTGCCGCCAGTGCTGAGCATGCTGCCGCTCCCACCGCCGAGGCCAGCGCCACGGCAAAACCGGGCGATGCCGCCGCCGGTGCCGGCAAGGCCGCCGCGTGCGGTGCCTGCCATGGCATGGACGGCAACTCCAGCGATGCGCAGTACCCGAAGTTGGCCGGCCAGCACGAGTCGTACATCGTGCGCCAGCTCACCGACTTCAAAAGCGGCAAGCGCTCCAACCCGATCATGATGGGTATGTCGGCCGCGCTGAGCGAGCAAGACATGCACGACATCGGCGCCTACTTCGCCAGCAAGGCCTCTTTGCCGGGCGTGGCCGATGAAGCCCTGGTCGAACAGGGCCAGACGCTTTATCGCCAGGGCGATACCGCCCGCGGCATCCCGGCCTGCATGGCCTGCCACAGCATCGACGGCCGCGGTAACCCGGGCGCGATGTACCCGCAGCTGACCAGTCAGCATGCGCAGTACATCGAAGCCACCCTGAAGGCCTGGCACGACGGCACCAGCTGGGGTGACGATGCTCACGCCAAGATCATGCCGGGCATCGCGCAAAAGCTTGAAGCCAAAGACATCGCCGCCGTAGCCAGCTATATCGAAGGCTTGCACGCGACAGAAAGCGGCAACGCCGCACCCGCTACCCCCTGATCGATGACGCCGGCCCTGGGCCGGCGACATCATTTTGGGCTTGCTGTTTTTGAAGCCTGGCTGTTTTCCAGCACATTTGCCTGAGGTATCCCATGCTGAAGCGTCTACCGTTCCTGTGTGCCGCGCTGTTCACGCTCGCCGCCTGCAACCACAGCAGTGATAACGGCAGCTCTGCCGCAACGCAGCCGCCCGCAGCCAGCACCGCACCAGCCGTACCGGCTGCCGCCAGCACGGCGGCCCCTGCACCGGCAGCCTCGACGCCGGCACCGGCCAGCACCGCCGCAGTAACACCGGTCCCAGCCACCCCGGCTCCGGCCGAAACACCGCATGCCCCGGCAGCCGCCTTCGTCGACAACGGCAAATGGGTGGCCGGCAAGCAGTACGAAGTCATTGAACCGGCGCAGTCCAAGCTGACCTCGAGCAACAAGATCGAGGTGGTGGAAGTGTTCTCGTATGGCTGCCCCGCCTGTAATCAGTTCCATGCGACCGCCAACGATCTCGCCAAGAGCTTGCCTGCGAACGCGGTCATGGCTTATCTGCCGGTGTCGTTCAACCCGGCCGAGAACTTCCCGATGTTCCAGCGCGCCTTTTACGCCGCCGAGGCGCTGGGCGTTGCCGACAAAGCCAACGACGCGATGTATGACGCGGTCTGGAAAACCAGCGAATTGACCTCGTACAAACCCGGTGGCCAAAGCCTCAAGCCCGCCTCGGCCCTGCCGACCCTCGATGACGCCGCCAAGGTCTATGCCAAGTTCGGCGCGGATCCGAAAGAGTTCGCCGCCGTGGCCAACTCCTTCGCCGTCAACACCAAGATCAAGCGGGCCGACGACCTGGTAAAGGCCTATGGCGTGCAGCAGACACCGACCATGATCGTCAACGGCAAGTATCGCTTTACCGTCGGCAGCGCCGGTGGTTACGGCGAAGCGATCGAATTGGCCAACTGGCTGGTCGCCAAGGAAGCCGCAGGCAAGTAAGCGCTTTGCCACAGAAGGCCGGCAAGCTGAACTTGCCGGCCGCATAGTGATCTCAAGCGACTTCATCGACCTGAACGACACAGCGGCGCCAGCGCCGCGCCCACGGAGAGATATTCATGTTCAAGCGTTTCGCTAGCCTGCGCCTGCTCAGCCTGCTTGGCGGCTTGCTGCTGACCACCGCCTGCAGTGCATCCAATACGTCCAATGCCAACAGTGCGACGCCGTATACCGAGGGCAAGGAATACGTGACCTTGCCAGACCCCGCACAGCGCTATAGCGCCGACGGCAAAGTGGAAGTGGTCGAGGTGTTCTCCTACGGCTGCATTCACTGCGCGCATTTCGCCCCCATGGCCGAAGCGATGAGCAAGCAGTTGCCAGCCGGGGTCGAGTTCAAGCTGCTACCCGCCGCCTTCAACGACGATTGGGCGCTGTACGCCCGTGCTTACTATGCCGCCAAGAAACTCGGCGTCAGCCAGCAGAACCACCTTGAGCTGTTCAAGGCCAAGTTCGACGATCACTACCCGCTGTCTTCGCTGGAAGAGCTGGCCGATTTCTACGCCAAGAAGGGCGTGAATCGCGACGAGTTCCTGCGCATCGCCACCTCCGCCGAGGTCACCGCGCAGATCAACAGCGATGTCGCGTTGATCAAGCGCTGGAAAATTACCGGTACCCCGACCATCGTGGTCGACGGCAAATACCGCAGTGACACCGTGCAATCGCTGGATGAATTGGCCGCATTGGCGCAATGGCTGGCAAAGCGCGAGTTGAGCGGCAAGTAAGCAGCTCTCACCGTAAAGCCGGCGAGCTAAGCCGGCTTTACGCTCGCCTCGGTCACGCTTTGTCGGTTGCCCCAACCTGCCAAGGCCGTAGCGACAAGCCCCCTTCCCCGCTACCGTATCGACGATGACCCGCGCCGCCCCTGCCCAACCGGCTACCCCTGAGCGACGCTTGCGTCTGCTCAGTTGCAACATTCTGGCGGGCGCCAGCGTGCAGCGTTACAGCGAATACCTGACCCGCAGCATCAACGCGGTGCTGCCCGGCCGCAGCAAGCTCGACAACCTCGACCGGCTGGCTGAAGTGCTGCCGCAGTTCGACCTGATCGGCCTGCAGGAGGCCGATGCCGGCAGCTTGCGCTCGGGCTTTCTCAACCAAACCCGCTATCTGGCGGAAACCTCGGGCATGCCGTTCTGGAGTCACCAGCCGAACCGGCCCATGGCGCGGCTGGCGCACTCGGCCAATGGCTTGATCAGCCGGCTGGAACCTATCGAGGTGCTGGACTATCCATTGCCCAGCCGTATTCCCGGGCGCGGCGCCATGCTGGCGCGCTTCGGCGAGAAAGCCGATGCCTTGGCCGTGATGATCGCCCATCTATCCTTGAGCGCACCGGCACGCGCGCGCCAACTTGGGTTTATTGCCGAGGTGCTGCAGGATTATCCGCACGCGGTGCTGATGGGCGATCTGAACACCGATGCACACAGTGCCGAGATGCGCCATTTGTTTGCGAAATGCACGCTGCAGCCACCGCCGCACCCGATCCTGACCTTTCCCAGCTGGAAGCCACGACGCGCGCTGGATCACATTCTCACCTCTTCAGCGATCCATCTCGACAAGCTCTGGGTGCTGCCGCAGGCCTTTTCCGATCACCTGCCACTGGCGGCGGAAATTCGCCTGCCTGGCCATATCGCTCCGCGCGCGCATAGACTTCGCCGATGAAGCCGAACTTGTTGAAACTCTCCCTGCCCTGGTTGCTGCTGGCCGTGACTGCCGCACTGGCGATGGCCGTGCGCTATAACTTTATCGAGCCACCGGCCTTTGCTCATCTATGCGAAGGCGGCAGCAACGATCCGGCCTGGTGCGGTTTGCGCCAAGCCATCGTGCTGGGCTTCATCAGCTATGGTTACGGTTACGCCGCCCTCGCCACCGCCGCGCTGGCACTGCTATGGAAGCAGCCCTTCGTAGCGTGGCTAAGCGCGGCCCTCGGCTTCTTGGCCTTGCTGCTTTATTGCTACGAAGCCGGGGCCTTGGCGCTGTTGATCGGAAGCCTGCGCTTATTGCGCTGGCAGGCAAACCGCTTCAGCGCCGGCGCGCCGAAGCACGCCTAACGCCAGCCTTAGAGCCGGTTCACGGTCTCAGCGCCACGCTACTCGCGTTGCGGCTGCCGACCAGGATCGGCAACGCAATCATCAGGTTGAAACCCAGCCATTGCCAGGTGATCGGATTGAGCCCGACCTCCTGCACCACCACGATGGCAGCCAGCACCGGCAACCAGAACGCCATGAACAACTCTTCCAGCGAAGGCTTGACGGCGTCTGCGCGCCCGGCCAACCAACCTACCAGCGCGTAGCCGATGCAAGGCAAGGCAAACAGGCCCAGCGGAAAGTCGCGATAGCGACCGTCGAAAACCTGCAGCAGGCCGAACAGCGCCAGCACGAACAACCAACTGAAACGCAGCCAGCCCGCAGGTGCCTGCTCGCGTGGCGCACCGGCCAATCGCCCGGCCAGCCAACGCGCCAGCACGAGGGCCGTCACCAGGCCGAACACACAGGCAGCGATCGACACCGCCCATTCCAGCTGGTTGCGGCAGGCGTAGACCATTTGCCGCGCCTGCCATGCCAACGCCGTACCGCTGGCAAACCCCGCCAGCTTCAGCGCGGCCCATCCACGCACGCCACGCCACGGGCGGCGCCACCATCCAAGCAGAGCGAACAGCAAGGCACCGGCCGCACCCGCCAGCCAGCCCAGTGTCCAGCGCGGCTCTTCGACCACCGGTCCCTGCATCGGGAATTTCGGCTTCGCATCCACATCGAAAATGCCCCAGTAGCCACCGACCGTGCCCTCCTGCGCCCGCTTCCAAGGCTGATCGAAGGCCTCGATCACGTTGTAAGGCATGTTGACGCTGGCGGCGTAGCGCAGAAATTCGCGGATATAACGCGCCTCGTTGACCACGCTGGCATTCGCGTCACGACGCGACCGCCCCTCGCTGGGCCAGCCCGTTTCGCCAATCATCACTTCACGACCGGGGAATTTATGCCTGATCCGCGCATAGACATCGGCGACGTGTTGCACGGCATGTTCCGGTGGCACCGGCTCGTCCTCCCAGTACGGCAGGATATGGATCGTGAGGTAATCCACGGCGTCGACCATCTGCGGATAACGCAGCCAGAATTCCCATACATCGGCATAGGTCACCGGCACCGTCGCCGGCACGGCGGCGCGCACTTCGCGGATATAAGCGATCAACGATTTAGACGACAACTCACCGCGCAGCAGCACTTCATTGCCGACAATCACCCCACGCAGGACCTCTGGATGCGCCTGCGCGGTGGCGATGCCATGTTTGATCTCGCGCGCATTGGCCACCGGATCACGCCCCAGCCAAATGCCCATCAACACTTTCATGCCGTAGCGCCCGGCGATCGCCGGCACCACATTCAGGCCTTGCCCCTGCGAATACGTGCGCACGCAATCGAAGCGCTGCGACAACGCGCGCAGGTCAGCATCGATACGCTCCGGACTGATCATGAAGTTCGGGTCATAAGGTGTTTCGCCCGGTAGACGAAACGGCGCGTAGGAAACACAGGCAATACGCCCCGAAGGCGCCTCCGGCATCTGCACCGGCCGGCCGATCTGCCACCACCAACCCGCACCCAGGCAAGCGATCAGGCCGAGAACCAACCACGCCGGCCAGAGCGCGCGGGATGAAGGCGAAGGCTGTGGCTGCATGAGTTTCCTAGAGTTCTGCGCCAGTTATTAGCGTGGCAGGGATTGGTCAGTTTAACGGGGAACGGGGAACGGGGAACGGGGAACGGGGAACGGGGAACGGGGAACGGGGAACGGGGAACGGGGAACGGGGAAAAGCCTAAAAAGCAGAAGCGGAAAAGCAAGGGCTAAAACAAAAATCAAAAAAGATCGAAAAGAACGCCGCGCCGCAATCACCACGCAACCTTCACGTCCCCGTTCCCTATTCCCCGTTCCCCGCTCTTAATCCCATTCCCTTTTCCCTAATCTTCAGTCCACTACACTCGGGCGGATTGCCACAAGGACCGTCCATGCCCCATCACTATTTATCGCGGCCGCGCCGCACACCGCGCCTGCTTGTGATCGTGACGAGCTGGTTGCTGGCCAGCAGTGCCGTTATGGCCGCCGACCCGACGGCGGCACAACGCGAGGCGTTCAAACAGGCCTATGCCACCGCCACCACGCAAGGCGGCGAGAGCTGGCGCGAGCAGGCCAAGGGACTGACCGATTACCCGCTCTACCCTTATCTGGAAGCCGCCGCGCTCAGCCACGATCTGCGCCAGCTGGAGAGCGCTCCGGTGTCAGATTATCTGCGCCGCTATCCCGACCTGATCCCGGCCAGCGACCTGCGCCGCGACTACTTGCTTGAACTGGCGCGGCGCAAAGACTGGGATGGTTTTCTCGCGCTGTATCAGCCCGGCCTCGGCGATGCGCTCAGTTGCAACGCCTTGCAGGCGCGGTTGAGCAAGGGCGAAAAGCTGGATTTCGATAAGGACCTGTCATCGCTATGGGCCAAGACCAGCTTGCCCAGCGCATGCGATCCCGTGCTTGATGCCGCACACAATCAAGGGCTGCTCAGCAGCACGCGCTTGTGGGAGCGCATCGACCGCGCCGCCGATGCCAATCAAGGCGGCACCATCGTCTCGTTAGCCGCTTGGTTGCCTGCCGATGAAGTCATCGCCGGACAACGTATCGGCATGGCCTTGCGCGACCCCGCCGGCGCCGTCACCGTGGCGCCGAAATGGCCGGATACGCCACGCCATCGCCAGGCGGCGATGCTTGCGCTGGAGCGCTTGGCCCGCCGCCAATCGGTAACCGCCGACCTGGCTTGGCAAAAACTGCAAAGCCACTTCACCTTCAGCCCGGCCCAACGCGGTCGCATCATGAACGCCCTGGCGGTGTTCCATGCCACCGATTTCAACGAAACCGCGCTGGCCCGACTGACTGAACTGCCGGCGTCGGCACAGACCGATGTCAGCCGTGAATGGCGAGTTCGCGTGGCGCTGTCGCAGCAAGACTGGAAAAGCGTACTGACCGCCGTCGACGCCATGCCAGAGACCCAGAAACAAGACGGGGAATGGCGCTGGTTTCGGGCACGTGCGCTGACCGCGCTGAACCGCGATGCCGAGGCGCGCCAAGTGCTTGCCTCGTTGGCGCAGGAGTCCAGCTATTTCGGTTTCATGGCCGCCGATCGCCTGAATATCGGCTACACGATTTGCCCGCTGCCGTTCTCCAGCGACCTGCAACGCGAGCGCTCCCTGTTGGCCAACCGCGGGCTGCAACGTGCTTTTGAGTTGTATGCGATCGATATGCAGAAAATGGCCCGGCGCGAATGGACCCAGGCGCTGAACAACGCTGACCCCGCGACGTTGCGGCAGGCCGTCGATATCGCCTATCGCCGTGGCTGGTATGACCGCGCCGTGTTCGTGCTCAACAGCGGCGATGCCTTACGCGATTACGAGCGCCGCTTTCCGCTCGCCGGCCAGGATGGCCTGGTGCCACAGGCCGGCCAGGCCGGCATCGACCCCGCCTGGGCGTACGCCATCCTGCGCGCCGAAAGTGCGTGGATGAGCGATGCCCGCTCCGGCGCTGATGCGCGCGGCCTGATGCAATTGTTGCCGAGCACGGCGGTGTTGGTGGCCAAGCGCCATGGCATCGCCTGGGGCGGCGGCGACACGCTTTACGATCCGCAGGTCAATATCGCCTTGGGCACGCGTTATCTGGCGCAGATGGCGGCGCGTTTCAATGGTGCGCCGTGGCTGGCAAGCGCGGCCTACAACGCCGGGCCGGGGCGGGTCGATCAGTGGCTGGCGGCGCGCGGTTCGCTGCAGGAGCCTGATCTTTTTACGGCAACGATTCCGTTCAAGGAGACGCGTGAATATGTCGCGCGGGTGATGGCTTTCAGCGTCATCTACGATTGGCGCATGAACGGTCGTGCGGTGACGTTATCCGAACGCATGCCGCCTATTGGTCAGATGTATAGCCTTCCAAATGGAAGAACGCCGCGGCGGGATGTGACTTGTCCGGTGAGTGCGGTGGTGGGGCCGGCTGAGGCGGGTTCTAGTGGGTTGGCGGTGCCTAGTAGTACGCGTTAAGGGTGGTGTTTTTGTTGTATGAGTCGCTGGTGGTGGGGCTTGTTTGTGGTGATGTTGCGATCTGACTGCCTGCTGTGGGCCTTCGCTTTTATGCGATGAAGTCGCGATCTGGTCGCCTGCGGCGGGGTTTCGAACCCCTGCCGGGGTCCGAGTCACTTTTCTTTGCGTGGCCAAAGAAAAGTAACCCAAAGAAAGGCCATCCCCGCTTGTCGCCCTTCGGGTGCGTGAGGGCTGGCCGGGCTTTTCGACAGGGCTCCTGCCCTGGCGAAAAGGACTCGGCGTCCCTGCCGAGTCCCCTGCGGGCCTTGTCGTCCAACCCTCACCGACGCACAGGGGCCCCGAAGGTCAAAAGCGAGAGCAATGGCAACATCAAGAGCAGCGTGCGGTGTTCGCGTTGATTCTCGGCCCTGCCGCTTTGGCCCCTCCCCCTACTTGTAGTGGGAGGCTGGGTGGGGGTGAGGGCTTGCGGCTAGATTCAACCCCTCCCCAGCCCTCCCCTGCTAGCAGGGGAGGGAGCAAACTGCGTTGGTGGGGCACGCCAGGGGTTTTGACCCGTAGATTTCCCCGGTGGCGTACCATGTCGGGCCAATTCTCCCTTGCACCGCCATGACCATCCTGCTGTCTACCCTCAATGCCCGTTATGCCCATGCCTCGCTGGGCTTGCGTTATTTGATGGCCAATGCGGGCGAATTGCGGGAGCAGATGGAGTTGCACGAGTTCGTGATCGGCACGAAAACCACCGAAATTGTCGAAAAACTGCTGGCGCGTCGTTCAACCGATGGCATCACCATTCTCGGCTTTGGTGTGTATATCTGGAATGTCGAGGAAACGACCCGCGTGGTGGCGCTGATCAAGCGGATCGCGCCGGAGATCGTGATCGTGCTGGGCGGGCCGGAGGTTTCTTATGAATCGGCGGGGCAGCCCATCGTCGAGGCGGCCGACTATGTGATTACCGGCTGGGGCGATGTGACGTTTCCGGAGCTATGCCGCAGCATTCTCGGCGGCTCGGCGCCCGCGCAGAAAATGCATGCAGGGCGGCAACCGCCGATGGCCGAGATTGCGCTGCCTTATAACGAGTATTCGGCAACGGATCTCGCCCAGCGCACGCTATACGTGGAGGCTTCGCGCGGCTGTCCGTTCAAATGGAGTCGTTGCATGCGCGCGGTGCGCGATTGTTCAAGTTTGTTGACCGCACGTTCAATCTCAATATCAAAAGCAGTCTGCGCATCCTGCAGTTCTTTCTCGACAAGCTCGAGGCGGCGCCGAACGATCCGGTGTTCGCCCATTTCGAATTGGTGCCCGATCACCTGCCGGAGGCGTTGAAGGAAAGCATCGTCAAGTTTCCGCCCGGCAGTTTGCAGTTCGAGATCGGTATCCAAAGCTTCAACCCGGAGGTGCAAACCCTGGTCAGCCGGCGACAGAACGATGCCAAGGCCGAGGAAAACATTCGCTGGCTGATGACTCACTCCAGCGCGCATCTGCATGTGGATTTGATCGCCGGCCTGCCGGGCGAAGACGTAGCGAGCTTTGCGCGTGGTTTCGACCGCCTGGTTGGGCTGGGGCCGCATGAGATTCAATTCGGCATACTCAAGCGCCTGCGCGGCACGCCGATTATTCGCCACACCGAAACCTACAAGCTGGTCTTTGACCCGTATCCGCCGTACACGATTCTCGCCACCGACCGCATCGACTTTGCCGAAATGCAGCGACTGGTGCGTTTTTCCCGCTACTGGGATCTGGTCGCCAACTCGGGCCGGTTTGGCCACACCTTGCCGATGATTCTGGGCGACTCGCCGTTTGCCCGCTTTATGCGTTTTGCCGACTGGCTGTATGGCGAGACCGATGCCACGCATCGCATCGCGCTGCACCGACTGGCCGGGCTGGTCAGCCAATGGCTATGCCTGGATGGCTACGACGAAGCCACGGTCACCGCGGTCGTCGCCCGTGACTATGCCGGCCAGGGTCGGCGCACCCCGGAGGAAAAAGCCGCGGTGCGTGAACAATATCTCGCCGCGCCGCAGCGCCAGGCACGGCATATGGAAACCTGACTGCAACGCCTGAACGCGGTCGATCAGGCAAGCGTAAGCACGACCTTACCGATCGCCTCGCGGCTTTCCAGGAACGCATGCGCCTTGGCCCCATCGCTCAAGGCAAAGCGCCCGGCAATCCGCGGCAGCAAGCTTCCGGCACGAATCTGCTCAAACAACGCAGCCGCACGCTCGCGGCGGATCTGCGCGCTGGTCAGCACATTCCACAGATCGCCACCGGTCAGGGTCAGGGAGCGGTCCATCAACAACCGCGGATCGACCGGATCGGGATCGCCCGCCGCCATGCCATAAAACACCACGGTGCCGCCGATGCGCGCGCTGGCGAGGCTATCGCCCAGGGTGCGTCCTACCGAGTCGTACACCACATCCGCGCCACGCCCCTGGGTCAGCGTGCGCACATTGTCGACAAGATTGTCGTAGCCGACGGCGGTATCCGCGCCCGCCGCCATCGCCGCCGCACACTTGGCTGCCCTCGAAGCCACCCCTATGACACGCGCCCCGGCAGCTTTCGCCATCTGCGTCAGCAGCAAGCCGACCCCGCCTGCCGCCGCGTGGACGACCACCGTATCGCCCGCACGAATCGGATAGCTGTCGGCAAGCAGGTACTGCGCGGTAAGACCCTGCAGCAGCACCGCTGCCGCCGTTTCGACCTCGATATCCGCAGGTAGCGCGATCAGCTTGTCGACATCGACCGCCACCAGCTCGGCATTGGCATACGGCATATCGGCAAAACCGACGCGCGTACCCACCGGGAACAAGGCATCGCCAGCGGCCGCGGTCTCGATGACACCCGCACCCTCATAGCCGAGGATCCAAGGCGCCTGCCCGCTGAGATGGTAGGTGCCGTTGCGCCGATAGACGTCCGCGAAATTCAAGCCGACGGCACGCATGCGCACTAGCGCTTGCCCAGGCCCGGGCACCGGATCGGCCACCACATCCCAGCGCAAGACATCGGCACTGCCGAATCGATCGAATATCAAAGCATGCATGGGCAACTCCGAAAGCAATATGCGGCCTGTTGCCGAAAGCGCATTTTACTCACTCATGGCAGAGTATCGAAGGTTACGGTTTCGATGACTTGTCCGGTACAGCAGGAAACGGCGCCCGGCCACGCAGCGGATCCAGCAATGACGACAAACCGTTGTGATCGAGCTCCAGCATCAAGGCCAGCAATCGCCCAAGCTCGCCGGATGGAAATCCCTTGCGCGCAAACCAGGCCAGATAGTTACCTGGCAAATCGGCGATCAGACGGCCTTCGTATTTGCCATACGGCATCTGGCGGGTGACCAGGAGCTTTAAGTCTTCGGGCTGCATGGTAAGAGACGGGTGAAGTGAGCGAGGTCGCTCACTTTGTCATGCCACATGGCGTTCGTCATCTTTGCCGCTGGTAAGCCGCCAGCGCCTGCTGGCGCGATGCGCCAAGATCCACCATCGGCGCCGGATAGCCGCAGGCTTCAAGCACCGCCGGGTCTTTCCAAGGCTCATGCAGTAACGACAGCGGCAACCCGGCCAATTCGGGCAACCAGCGTTTCAGGTACACGCCGTCGGGGTCGAACTTTTTCGCCTGCGTCAGCGGATTGAAGACACGGAAGTACGGCGCGGCATCCGCGCCGCAGCCAGCCACCCATTGCCAGCCCATGGTGTTGTTCGCCAGATCGGCATCGACCAGCGTGTCCCAAAACCAGCGCGCGCCGTGTGACCAGTGCTGACGCAGATTTTTCGTCAGAAAGCTGGCGACGATCATGCGCACGCGGTTGTGCATCCAGCCGGTGTGCCATAGCTCGCGCATACCCGCATCGACCAGGGGAATGCCGGTACGGCCCTGCTGCCAACGCTTGAGCAGCGCCACATCCGGCGGCGCCCAGGCAAAACCATTGAAACGCGGATTGAAGTTGTCCGTGGGCGTCTGTGGAAAGTGATACAGCAGATGATGCGCGAACTCACGCCAGCCCAACTCACGCAGGTAAGGCTCGATATCGGGTCGCCGCCGCGCATCCACACGCTGCGCATGCTCATGCAATGCAAAGTGGATTTGCCGCGGCGAGATCTCGCCGAAATGCAGGTGCGGCGAAAGCCTCGATGTGCCATGCCGTGCAGGCAGGTCGCGGGCATGCGCATAGTCGTTGATGGCATCGTCGCAGAACAGTTCCAGCATCTCTTGCGCGCCCTGCTCGCCAGGCTGCCAGGTTTCGGCCAGGCCGCCATCCCAGTGGATCGACGGCAACAACCCCAGCGCCGACAGCGGCAGACTGCCGGGTAGTTCCAGCCAGCCCGGCACGTGAGGTTCCGGCAAGGGAGGCACGACCTCCAATCGCTGCCGCAGATTGCGCCAGTACGGCGTGAACACTCGATACGGCTCGCCTTGCTGGGTGCTGATATGCCAGGGCTCTGACCACAAAGTAGCTGCATGACTATGCGCTTCGACGCCCCTCTCGCGCAGGGCGCTTTTGATCTGCGTATCGCACGCCATCGTCGCCGGCTCGTATCGGCGGTTCCAGTACACCGCCTGCGCACCGCTTTGCTTGAGCAGATCGAGCAGCACCTGCCAGGTATCGCCCTGGCGCAGGTGCAGGCAGCCCTTCTCGGCTTGCAATCGTGCATCCAATGCTGCCAGCGCATGGTGCAGCCACCAGCGACTGGCGGCACCCGCCGGCCACGCGCCATCGTCTTGAACCGAATGAATGAATACCGGCAACACGCGCGCATGCGCCGCACAGGCAGCCGACCACGCCGGGTTGTCGGCAAGACGCAGATCGCGCCGGAATAAAACCAAGGCAGTCGTCATGACGGAGATCGCATCGAGGCCGGGAGAAGTGAAGTGTTCGTGACGAGCTTAAGCTCCCACGTCGGATGTCGATATCCTTCGGTGGTCCCACGGCATAATGCACCACACATCAGCCACCAGCCAGGTGCGCTGCGATAAGCCCCAAGCCGCTGCTTTCCTTTAAGCATTCGTTCCGATGGAGCACCACGTCATGACGATGACCGATACCGATCGCGTACTCAACTTCTGGCACAGCGTCGAGTTCTTCAATGCCTACGATCTTGAGAAGCCCTTGGAGTCGGCCCGGCAATATCGGACCGCGGCTCTGGTCAATCACGACAATCTTCACGATGGCACCTGGGAAACCTACGCCTCGCGTCGCCGCGTGCTGTATCTGGTGCCCTTTGACGTTGCGCAGGTATCGCATATCGTCGAGGCCTATATCGACGGGCCATCCAGCGACGACAAGACCCGCGCTCGCGATGGCGAAATGGCCGCCGCTGGCTTGACCTGCTTTGCCAAGCTCAGCGTGAATCCAAAAGGCGAGCCGGACTTCAACGGACTAAGCCTTTCCGCGCTGCCCTGGGCACTGGGGAAATTGGCTGGCAAAGACATGGATGCACTTTGCGCCGAAGCATTCGAAGCCAGTGTCGCGAAACTCAAACACGGCCTGCTAGACGAATTCTCCCAGCAAGAGGAGAAGATTCTCGGCCCGGCGTTTCTGCTACGCATGTGCGAATTGCTGCAGGCCTGGGCGTCGTTCTCACCGCAGGGGGCCGGGCTGGCCTATCTGGATATCTACGCCGCGGAAAAATCACGCAGCTCGTCGAAAGAAGGCAGCTCTACCCCTGACGAGACGGAAACCGATGACGGCGATGAGCGTACCGATGCCAACGATGTTCCTATTCTCAACAGTTTCTATGTGCATGATCTGGCGCAGGCCAAGCGCGCGCTGAAATCCTCCGCCAAGCCTCGCGCACTGGCGGCCTATCTGGCTGGTGTCGATCAGGCCAAGCTCGATCTCGACAGTGAAGCGGGCCAGCGCGAAGTATTGGAAACGCTACGTCCCCGACATGGCATCTCCGGGCGCTGGCCCTCAGACCCGAAGCATGTGCAGTCATTGATGCAGCAGTTCGCGCTCAACAAGATGCAGGCCATGAGCAGCGGCGACATCCTGGCGGTCAATGGCCCTCCGGGCACCGGCAAAACCACCTTGCTTCGCGACCTGATCGCACACCTGATCGTGCAGCGTGCCGATGCGTTATCGAAGCTGCACGATGCCAAGCAAGGTCTCAGCGGCGAGATTAACGCCGTTTTCGGATCGAATACCCACAAAATCCCTTTGCTGTCTCCCGCATTGACTGGTTTTGAAATCGTCGTCGCCTCCACCAATAACGGCGCCGTGGAGAACCTGTCCCTTGAACTGCCTCAACTCGAAGGTATCGATGCACAACGCGTCGATACGCTGCATTACTTCAAAGAGGTGGCGACCAAGTACGCCGGCTCGCGTGGTGACAAAGCGTGGGTACAGCCCAGTCCCGTCTGGGGGCTGGTGTCCGCGGCGCTAGGTAAAAAAGCCAATCGCACGCGTTTCAGCGATGTTTTCTCCAATCGCGCGAGGACACCCTCGGACAAGCCGGGAAGCTACCTCGACAAAGACAAGGTCGATCAAGGCAGTTGGGATAACGTCGGCGCGATGACGTTTTGGCGTTACAAGTCAGAGAAGAAGTCGGCGCGCAGCTTCCAGGCCGCGAAACAGAGGTACCTCCAGGCACGGCTGGCTTATGAAAAGGAACGCGGCCAACTGGAGGTATTGGATCAGGTATATACGGATCTGCGGCAACGCTGGGCACAGGTAAAAAACCTTTGGCCTGCCGCGCCGCAACTGGATACGACAGACATCGCGCCCCTTGCCGAAGGCATGGAGCGCCTGGTCCAACGCCTGCAAGACAACACGCGCTCGTTCGAGCGCCAGTTGGGGCCGGCATGGCTCCGTTGGCTGGTCATGTGGTTCCGCAAGGGTCTCTATCAGCAATGGTGCGATAGCTGTGATGCGCTCGCTTTTGTGCGTGCCTTCGCCAACGACTTGACCGACTTGCGCCGTTTGATCGGCGCGTGTGGTGTCTATTTGTGGGATGGCACACCGCTCGATTCCCAAGCCAATCAACAGCACGCTTTCTGGCAGGGCAAGCGATTCAACGACACGCGTAGCGAACTTTTTGCCGCGGCAATGGCGCTGCACGAAGCCTTCTTCCTGGAAGCCGCCACAGCAGACGTCGTGATGGCGCTTTCGCGCATGCTGTCCAGGCCGCCCTTGCCACCCGCCCGGCATGCACTCTGGCGCTGGTTCTTCATGCTTACCCCGGTGGTGTCGAGCACCTTCGCGTCGATCCGCGCCCAGTTCGCCGGATTGGAATCGGAGGCACTTGGCTGGCTGGTCATCGACGAGGCGGGCCAGGCGCCACCACAAGCGGCGGTGGGCGCCATCATGCGGGCCGCGCGCGTGGTCATCGTCGGGGATCCGCTGCAGATCGAGCCGGTTGTGACGCAATCCACCCGCTTGCTCAACAAGCTGGGCACTTATTGGCTCGGCTCGGCTTGCCCTCGCTATGCGGTCGACAACCATTCCGTACAGACACTGGCCGACCGTGCCTACGCATTTGGCGTACG